>NZ_JAKGCV010000354.1 GCF_021556455.1 Streptomyces fuscigenes
GACCGGTCAGGCCCCCGCCGCCGGGCGCGGGACGACCGGTCAGGCCCCCGCCGCCGGGCGCGGGACGACCGGTCAGGCCCCCGCCGCCGGGCGCGGCACGACCGGTCACGGTCCCGCCGCGTCCGCCCGTAGACTTAACAGCTGAGATCGCCCTACCACCGAAACCGCCACTCATCCCACTCACCCACCGGAAGTCGCCACCGTGTCGCTCACGATCGGAATCGTCGGCCTGCCGAACGTCGGCAAGTCGACCCTGTTCAACGCCCTGACCAAGAACGACGTGCTGGCGGCCAACTACCCGTTCGCCACGATCGAACCCAATGTGGGCGTCGTGGGGGTGCCCGACCCGCGCCTCGACCGGCTCACCGAGCTGTTCTCCTCCCAGCGCACCGTCCCGGCGACGGTCGACTTCGTCGACATCGCGGGCATCGTGCGCGGCGCGTCGGAGGGCGAGGGACTCGGCAACAAGTTCCTGGCGAACATCCGCGAGTCGGACGCGATCTGCCAGGTCATCCGGGCCTTCAAGGACGAGAACGTCGTGCACGTCGACGGCAAGGTCTCGCCGAAGGACGACATCGAGACGATCAACACCGAGCTGATCCTCGCCGACCTCCAGACCGTCGAGAAGGTCCTCCCGCGCCTCCAGAAGGAGTCGCGGATCAAGAAGGACATCGGGCCGAAGGTCGCGGCCGTCGAGGAGGCGCAGTCCATCCTCGAATCCGGTCAGACCCTCTTCGCCGCCGGCATCGCGCAGGGCAGCGAGCGCGCCGAGCCGCTGCACGACCTGCACCTGCTGACGACGAAGCCGTTCCTCTACGTGTTCAACGTCGACGAGGACGAACTGACGGACGACGCCTTCAAGGCCGAGCAGCGCGCCCTCGTCGCGCCCGCCGAGGCGATCTTCCTCAACGCCAAGCTGGAGTCCGACCTCGCCGAGCTCGACGACGACGAGGCGCTCGAACTGCTCCAGTCCGTCGGCCAGGAGGAGCCCGGCCTCGCGACCCTCGCCCACGTCGGCTTCCGCACGCTCGGCCTCCAGACCTACCTGACGGCAGGCCCCAAGGAATCCCGCGCCTGGACCATCAAGCAGGGCGCCACGGCCCCCGAGGCGGCGGGCGTCATCCACACGGACTTCCAGAAGGGCTTCATCAAGGCCGAGGTCATCTCGTACGACGACCTCCTGGAGACCGGCTCGGTCGCCGAGGCCCGCGCGGCGGGCAAGGCCCGCATGGAGGGCAAGGAGTACGTGATGCAGGACGGGGACGTGGTGGAGTTCCGCTTCAACGTCTGACTGCACATCAAGCGGTGCCTGGCCGGCTTGTTGGCTGTTGTGGTGCTGGCCGCGCTGCTGGAGCGCTCGTACCGCTGACCGCGGTTTGCTGTCCGCATGGGTTCCTCGACTCGTGCTGCGGGGCAGTGGCGGCTCTGTCGACGTGGCAGCGACACCGCCGTCTCAGACCTTGACGACCTCCAGGTATGGGCCGCACAGGAGCGTCAGATCCTCGGTGTCGGAAGTGAGGACTGTGACCGGCTGAGGCGCGTGGCGGGCGATGGCGGCGAGAGCGGCATCGATGGCGTACTTGTGGCCGTGGAGGTGATGGCTGCGAAGAAGGGCGGCTGCCCGATCGGCGATCTCTTTGGTGATGTCGTGAACGTCGACGCGGGACAGGACCCAGGTGATACGGGCGGGGTGAATGCGGTCGTAGTCGGCCTCAAGGGTGGTCATGGCACTGGTGGCCACGCGGACTCCCTCTTCCGACGCCGCCTGGATCAGGGCCACGACGGTGCGGTCCTTCCGGTACAGCTTGGAGAGGCCTTCACTGTCGAGCAGGAGGGTGCCGGGCATCAGGCAGCGGCCCCGCCGGCCTGCCGAGGGTCGTGGCGCAGCAACGCGCGGGCGGTCTCGATCTCCTCGCGGGTGAGCTCGTCGTTGTCGGTCGCGAAATCGGCAACGATCTCTCGGAGCTTGTCCATGGCGACCCGCTGTTCGAGGGCTTCCGCGACATAGGCGGAGAAGCCACCAGGCCCGACGTGGGTACGTGCGGCCTCGGCGAGGTCCTCGGGAAGGCTGATCGAATACTTCTTACTACTACCCATGGCGCCAATCCTACCACTGGTAGCAAACTGCAACCGTGGCCCGGTATCCTCCTCTCCGCCCTGTCGAGCGCCCCGTGCTCCCTCCTGCTGTCATGGGGCAGCGAGGTCGGAATTGTTCCCGCCCCGAGGTGGCCTCAGGGCGTCCGCCCAGTCCGCAGACAGTCCGCAGGACACTCGCAAGCACCCGTCGGAGGTCAACGCACGCCAACGCCGAGATGCCTGGTCAAAGCCGTGATCGGCGCTCCGCCGCAGGTCAGGTCCGGCCCGGATGCGTTCCGCTTCAACGTCCAGCCGTTCAGTCACTGCATGTTGGGCGCTGGGTCGAACGTACGCGTCGGAAGGGATCGGACTCTGCCGAGTCCGATCCCTTCGTCGTCCCGGTGCCAGATGGGTGCTGGATGTTCTGACGCGTGGTCAGCGCTGGTCAGGTGCCATGAACGGTGGACCGGTGCCCCACGTGAACGACCCGGACCACCAGTTCTCCGTTGTCGATCGTGTAGACGACGCGTAGTCGCCGACCCGTGGGCGCCGGCGATCTGGCTGGGACACGAGTGCGGTGGTGTCGAAGCCGAGCGGATCGCCTTCCAGCTCGGTCGGCTTGGCCAGGATGCGCAGTGCCGTCCCGCGCGGGATCTTCCGAAGCTCGCCTGCGCCTCGGGGCGGAAGACGGCTCGGTACTCACTCGCCGCGCGCCAGCGTCTCCCTCATGATGTCCTCGATCGGGATGCCGGGTGCGGGGTCGGCCATGCGTTCGCCGATGATCCGATTGATCTCGCGCTCTTCCCACTCCTGGTACTTGCGCAGTACCTCGATGGAGACGACAGCGGCGACTTCCTTGCCGCGGCGCGTGATCACGGTGGGTAGGTCTTCGCTGTCGGCGCGCTCCACGACCTCCGTCAGGTGTGCGCGCACGTCGTGGATGGACTGTGTGGGTAGCGGCCGCGTCATGCGCCCAAGCGTCCGCCTCCGGCCTCCGCGCAAGGGCCGGCGGGTGGCGGAGCGGGCGCGGTCGCGAGGCCGCGTCCTCCTTTCCCATCGGGAAAGTAAGTGGTACTTTCCCATCAGGAAACTATGGGGGCGGTGATGGTCCGTGGGGCCTGACAACCCGCGGGACGGGGAGTCCCGCGACGGGCGGACGGTGGAGCCCGGCGACGCACGAGCGGCGCTCGACGACATCCGCAGGCGGCAGGAGCAGTCCGGAATGGCGGAGTTGCGGCACGGCCTGTCGCCCTTCTATCTGACGTGGGCAGCGCTGTTGCTGTTTGCCTCCTTCGCCTCGTTCGATCTGCCCAACCCCTGGGGCGGAGCCGTGCTGTTCCCGGGGATCGTGCTGGTGGCGGTGATGGTGTTCGCGTATCTGCGCCGGGCGCCGGTGCGCAACAAGCCTTCCTCCGGTGCCACGCTGATCGCGGTGGCCTGCGGACTGGCTCTCGTGGGGGTGTTCCGCGTGCTGGCGGGGGCGTTCGAGGCGGGTGGGGCGCCCGCGCCGCACGTCATCGCCTCGGCGATCGTGGTGGGCGTCTGCCTCCTGCTGGTGCCCTACGGCCGCCGGATCGCGGAGACGCGGCTGCGGAGCGGGACGGGAAGTGGCTGATGGACAGCGACTTCGACGAGTTCCTGCACGCCCCGGCGCGGCTCACGATCGTCGCCCTCCTGGCGCCCGCCGGCTGGACCGAGTTCGGCTTCGTACGGGACGCGATCGACACCAGTGACTCGGCGCTCTCGAAGCAGTTGTCGGCGCTCGCCGCCGAGGGTTACGTCGAGGTGCGCAAGCAGGCCGGAGTGGCCGGAGTGGGCAAGCGGCGCACGCTCACGCGCCTGACGCCGTACGGGCATGAGGCGTTCGCGCGGCACGCGTCGGCCCTGGAGCGGATCGCGGCGACGGCCCGTGCCATGCGGACGGCGGACTCCGAGGAGGACTGAGCCCACCGGGCGGCGCCTGCCGCGGTCGGTGGTCCGCCCCCGCGCCCGAATAGCCGTCGTCGTCCGGGCGGTCCGGAAACGGAATCCCACGCATCGGAGCCGTCGCAATCCGGTCGGCCCGCAAACGGAATCCCGGGGCGGGGGCCCATGCGAATCGGGACCCGGGATACGGAGGAGCGGCCGGGTCAGCGCAGCGCCGAGCGCACCGCGTCCGGTGTGCGGGCCGCGACCGCCGTGCCGTCGTCCGCCGTGATGATGGGGCGCTGGATGAGTACGGGGTGGGCGGCCATCGCCTCGATCCAGCGGCCCCGGTGCGCGGTGTCGCGTTCCCACGCGGCCATGTCCAGGTCGGAGGCGGCGGGTTCGCCGAGCCGGGTGATGTCCCAGGGTTCGAGGCCCAGGCGCTCCAGCACCCGCTCGATCTCCGCCGCGTCCGGCGGCTCCTCCAGGTAGTGCCGGACGGTGTACCGCGCCCCTTCGGCGTCCAGGAGGGACAGCGCGGAGGCGCACTTCGAGCAGGCCGGGTTGATCCAGATCTCCACGCGGTCCTCCTGCGGGGTCAGGCTTCGGGACCGTCGGCGCGGGCCGCGCGTTCCGCGTCGCGCTCCTTGATGCGCACGGCTTCCCTGCGGACCTCGGACTGCGTGGCACGCTCCCGGCGCAGCCAGTCGGGGCACTCCTGCTTGAGCGCCTCGATCTGCTCGGTGGTGAGCGCCTCCGTGACCCCGCCGCGGGCCAGCCCCGCGATGGAGACCTCCAGCCTGGCGGCGACCACCGGGCGGGGGTGCGGGCCGTTGCGGCGCAGTTCGCGCAGCCACTCGGGCGGGTCGGCCTGCAGCGCGTTCAGCTCGTCGCGCGAGACGGCGCCCTCCCGGAACTCGGCGGGGGTGGCTTCCAGGTACACACCCAGTTTCTTCGCCGCGGTCGCGGGCTTCATGGTCTGGGCGGTCTTGTGCGACGTCATGGAGTCCAGCGTAACGAGCGCCCGGACCGCCGCCGACCACGGCCGCCGGTAGCCTGGAGCCGTGACAGGCTCGGACGCACCCTCTTCTTCGTTCACGCTCGCGTACGTTCCCGGCGTGACACCCGCGAAGTGGGTGCGCATCTGGAACGAGCGGCTCCCCGGCATCCCCCTGGCTCTCCACGCCGTCCCGGCGGGCGACGCGGAGGGCCTGCTGCGCGAGCGGGGCGCGGACGCCGGATTCGTGCGGCTGCCCGTCGACCGTACGGACCTGAGTGCGATCCCCCTCTACACCGAGGCCACGGTGGTCGTCGTCCCGAAGGACCACCTGGTCGCGGCAGCCGACGAGGTGACGACCGGGGACCTCTCCGACGAGATCGTGATGCACCCGCTCGACGACCCGCTGGAGTGGGAGCGGCTCCCGGGCCGGCCCGCCGTCGAGCGGCCGGCCACGACGGCGGACGCCGTCGAACTGGTCGCGGCCGGGATCGGCGTCCTGGTCGTCCCGCAGTCCCTGGCCCGCCTGCACCACCGCCGCGACCTCACGTACCGCACGGTCACGGACGCGCCCGTCTCCCAGGTGGCGCTGTCCTGGCGCGAGGACGCGACCACGGACCTGGTCGAGCAGTTCATCGGCATCGTCCGCGGCCGCACCGTCAACAGCAGCCGGGGCCCGAAGCCGCCGGAGGCGGAGCAGAAGCAGAAGGCCGGAGCGGCCCGGCAGGGCGGCGGGAAGAACGCCTCGGGCAGGCAGGGCTCCGGCTCCGGCCGTGCCGGCTCGGCGGGCGGCGCGCGCAAGCCGCAGCGCGGGGCCTCCGGCACCTCGAAGGGCGCGCCCCGGGGCGCCGCCAAGCGCGGGAA
>NZ_JAKGCV010000355.1 GCF_021556455.1 Streptomyces fuscigenes
GTCCGCGAGGGGTGCACCCGCCCGCCGCGTCCGGCCGGGGGCGGGCGCCCGGATCCGCGCGCGGGGCGGGCGCGGCCGGGGCGGGGGCGCAACTACGCTGCTGGCGTGAGTGATCTGAAACTTTCCGCCGGCGACGTGACCGTCGGGATCGCGCCGGACAACGGCGCCCGTGTCAGCAGCCTCGTCATCGGCGGCACCGAACTGCTCCGGCAGGGCCCCCGCTACGGGTGCTTCCCCATGGTCCCGTGGTGCGGCCGCATCGCGCAGGGGCGCTTCCGCAACGGCGGCACCCAGCACCAGATGCCGCTCAACTCCGGCCCCCACGCCATCCACGGCACCGGCCGCGACACCGCCTGGCGGGTGCGGCACGCCGACGAGACGTCCGCGACGCTGACGTACGAGCTCGGGGACCCGTGGCCGTACGCGGGGCTCGTCACGCAGACCTTCCGGCTGTCCGAGGGCGCACTGGAGCTGACGCTGGGCGTCGAGACGCGCTCCGACTCGTTCCCGGCGCAGGTCGGCTGGCACCCATGGTTCCTGCGCAACCTGGGCGGCGAGGACGCGAGCCTGGCCTTCGCGCCCGCCTTCCAGCTGGAGCGCGGCGAGGACCACCTGCCGACCGGCCGCCGCATCGAGGCGCGGCCGGGCCCGTGGGACGACTGCTTCGGCATGCCCGACGGCGTCGAGGCCACGCTGACCTGGCCCGGGCAGCTCGCGCTGACCGTGTCGAGCCCCGCGCGCTGGGTCGTCGTCTACGACGAGCAGGCGGAGGCGGTCTGCGTCGAGGCGCAGTCCGGCCCGCCGAACGGACTGAACTCGGAGCCCGAGCTGGTCACGCGCCTGGAGCCGGTGGAACTCGCCGCAACGTGGTCGTGGGAGCGCCTCTAAGCTCGGACCCATGACCTCTACGAACGACGCCAAGGGCGAGCTCCTCCAGTCGATCAAGGACCTCGCCGTGGTGCACGGCAGGGTGACGCTCTCCTCCGGCATCGAGGCCGACTGGTACATCGACATGCGGCGCGTCACCCTCGACGGGCACGCCGCGCCGCTCGTCGGACAGGTGATGCTCGACGCGACCGCCGACCTGGACTACGACTGCGTCGGCGGCCTCACCCTGGGCGCCGACCCCGTCGCCACGTCGATGCTGCACGCCGCCGCCGCCCGCGGGCGCCGCCTCGACGCCTACGTCGTGCGCAAGGAGCAGAAGCAGCACGGCATGAAGCGCCGTATCGAGGGGACCGAGGTGAAGGGGCGCCGCTGCCTGGTCGTGGAGGACACGTCCACCACCGGCGGCTCCCCGCTCACCGCCGTCCAGGCCGTCCGCGAGGCGGGCGGCGAGGTCGTCGCCGTCGCGGTGATCGTGGACCGGGGCGCGGCCTCCGCGGTGGCGGACGCCGGCCTGCCGTACGTGCCCGCCTACACCGCCGCCGACCTCGGCCTCGGCTGAGTCTGGAAGGATACGGGGTGACGATGACGTCGCCCCCAGGTCAGGGACCCACCTCAAACCGCGCACATCACAGAGGAGCGGCACGATGCCCATCGCAACCCCCGAGATCTACGCCGAGATGCTCGACCGGGCGAAGGCAGGCAAGTTCGCCTATCCCGCCATCAATGTGACGTCGTCCCAGACCCTGCACGCCGCGCTCCGTGGTTTCGCGGAGGCGGAGAGCGACGGCATCATCCAGATGTCCACGGGCGGAGCCGAGTTCCTGGGCGGCCAGTACAACAAGGACATGGTCACGGGCGCCGTCGCCCTGGCCGAGTTCGCGCACGTCGTGGCTGCGAAGTACGGCATCACGGTCGCGCTGCACACCGACCACTGCCCGAAGGACAAGCTCGACACCTACGTGCGCCCGCTGCTCGACATCTCCGCGGAGCGCGTGCGGGCCGGCCGCAACCCGCTCTTCCAGTCCCACATGTGGGACGGCTCCGCCGAGACGCTCGCCGACAACCTCTCCATCGGCGAGGAGCTGCTCGCGAAGGCCGCCGCCGCCAAGATCGTCCTTGAGGTCGAGATCACCCCGACCGGCGGCGAGGAGGACGGCGTCACCCACGAGATCAACGACAAGCTGTACACCACGGTCGACGACGCGCTGCGCACGGCCGAGGCGCTCGGCCTGGGCGAGAAGGGCCGCTACCTGCTGGCCGCCTCGTTCGGCAACGTCCACGGCGTGTACAAGCCCGGCAACGTCGTGCTCCGCCCCGACCTGCTGAAGGACCTCCAGGAGGGCGTCGCCGCGAAGTACGGGCGCGCCGCGGGCAGCCAGCCGTTCGACTTCGTCTTCCACGGCGGCTCCGGCTCCTCCGAGGAGGAGATCACCACCGCGCTGGGCAACGGCGTCGTCAAGATGAACCTCGACACCGACACGCAGTACGCGTTCACGCGTCCCGTCGCCGACCACATGCTGAAGAACTACGACGGCGTGCTGAAGGT
Organism: Streptomyces fuscigenes; assembly: GCF_021556455.1. GTDB lineage: Bacteria > Actinomycetota > Actinomycetes > Streptomycetales > Streptomycetaceae > Streptomyces > Streptomyces fuscigenes. Next base: position 2,435 of record NZ_JAKGCV010000355.1, read on the forward strand.
CGACGGCGAGGTCGGCTCGAAGAAGACCTACGACCCCCGCACGTGGGGCAAGGTCGCCGAGGCCGGCATGGCCGCCCGCGTGACGCAGGCGTGCGAGTCGCTGCGCTCGGCCGGTACGCGCCTCAAGTAGACACCTGCCCACCCGCACCACCCGCATCACCCGCATCACCCGCACCACCCGCACCACCCGCACCACCCGCACCACCCGCACGGCGCTGCCGGCCGCCCCGCGCGGGCGGTGCGCCGCCGGACCCCGGGCCCGGCCCCGACGACATCGGAGCCGGGCCCCCGCCGTGCGCCGAGGCGTGGCGCGCGGGTTGTTCCCGGCCTGTTCGCGGCCCGATCGCGCCGGGGCGCTCGCCACACGGGCCCCCGACGGGGATGATCCCCTCATGGACATCCGCCTGTCCTCGGGCAAGGGACGCTGGGTCATCCTCACGACGGTGCTGGGTTCGAGCATGGCCCTGCTCGACTCGACCGTCGTGAACGTCGCGCTGCCGCACATCGGCGACGACCTGCACACCGACCTGGGCTCGCTCCAGTGGATCGTGAACGCCTACACGGTCACGCTGGCGGGCCTGATCCTGCTGGGCGGCTCGCTCGGCGACCGCTACGGCCGCCGCAACGTGTTCGTGCTCGGCGTCGTGTGGTTCGCGCTCGGCTCCCTGCTGTGCGGGGTCGCGCCCAGCGCGCCCGTGCTGATCACGGCCCGCGCCCTCCAGGGCATCGGGGGCGCGCTGCTCACCCCGGGGTCCCTCGCGATCATCCAGGCGAGCTTCCATCCCGACGACCGCTCGCGGGCGGTCGGGCTGTGGTCGGGCTTCGGGGGCATCGGGGCGGCCGTGGGGCCGTTCGTCGGGGGCTGGCTCGTCGACGGGCCCGGCTGGCGCTGGGTCTTCCTGATCAACCTGCCGCTGGCCGCCCTCTGCGTGCCCGTCGCGCTGCGGCACGTGCCGGAGTCGCGGGACCCCGAGCACCACGGCAGGTTCGACGTCCTCGGGGCGGTACTCGGCGCCGCCGCGCTGGCGCTCGTGACGTACTCGCTGATCGGCAAGGTGTGGTGGGCGGGCGCCGCCGGCGTGCTGGCCGGGGTGGCCTTCGTCCTGGTCGAGAAGCGGCGGCCGGACCCGATGCTGCCGCTGTCGATCTTCTCGTCGCGCCAGTTCACGACGGTCAACCTGGTGACGCTGTGCGTCTACGCGGCCTTCGGCGGGTTCTTCTTCCTCGTCACGCTGCAGCTCCAGGTGGTGGCGGGCTACTCGGCGCTCCAGGCCGGCACGGCGCTGCTGCCCACGACGGGCCTGATGCTGCTGTTCTCCGCCCGCTCCGGGCAGCTCGCGGACAAGATCGGCCCCCGCATCCCGCTGACCGTCGGGCCGCTGCTGTGCGCGGTGGGGATGCTGCTGATGCTGCGCATCGGCGAACACGCCTCGTACCTGGCCGACGTGCTGCCCGCGCTGCTCGTGCAGGGCGCGGGGATGGTCGCGCTGGTCGCGCCGCTGACGGCGACCGTGCTGGCGTCGGTCGACACGGGCAAGGCGGGGCTCGCCAGCGGCGTCAACAACGCGGCGGCGCGGGCGGCCGGGCTGATCGCCGTCGCGGCCCTGCCGCTGCTCGCGGGCATGGGGCCGGAGGCCTACCGGTCGGCGCCGAAGTTCGACCACGCGTTCCACAAGGCCATGCCGATCTGCGCGGGCGTGCTCGTGGTGGGCGCGCTGCTCGCGTTCCTCACCGTGCGCAGGGCGCCCGCCCCCGCGCTCGGCGCCGCACCCGCGCCGGAGACCGAGTGCAAGGTCTACTGCGGCGTCACGGGCCCGCCGGTGGAGCCGGCGCGCGAGGTGGCGGCCGCGGTGTCCGACGAAGGGGACACGCCGCCGCCCGCGCCGCCGGCGCAAGGCAGACTGTAGGCATGTCGATCCACGAGAACCTGCTGGGGGGACCTCCCCCCACCCATCTGCCCGACAGCCCGGAGCCGCGCGAACTGCTCGCCGGGGGCGCGTCGCCCGCCGACGTCGCGGCGAAGTACCCGACCTCGTCGCTGGCCTGGGCGCTGCTCGCCGACGACGCGTGGACGGGCGGCCGGGTCGTCGAGTCGTACGCGTACGCGCGCACCGGATACCACCGCGGGCTCGACGCGCTGCGGCGCGCGGGCTGGAAGGGCCACGGCCCGGTGCCGTGGGAGCACGAGCCGAACCGCGGCTTCCTGCGGGCGCTGCACGGACTGGCCCGGGCCGCGCAGGAGATCGGCGAGAGCGACGAGTACGAGCGCTGCTCGACCTTCCTGCGCGACTCGTCCCCCGCGGCGGCCGAGACCCTGGGCTGACCGAGGGCCCTGCGGGTGGGGCCGGAGGGGTGCGCCCCGACGGTCCCCATCGCGCCGCCCCGGCGGGCCGGCCGGGCGCGGATTATCATGCGCCGTGGGGACCGGGGCTCCGCGATCGCGTGATTGCGGGGCGGAGCGGACCGCTACCCGGGATGCCAACGGAGACAGTGATGTCCGACGACCCCGAGACCCCGAATCTCGACTTCGCGGGGACGACCCCGTACGAGGACTACGTCCACGCCGACGTCCTCACCCACTCCCAGCAGCTGCGGTCCGACGATCCGGGCGAGATGGTCTTCCTCGTCACCACGCAGGTCATGGAGCTGTGGTTCACCGCGATCGTCCACGAGTGGGAGACCGCGTGCCGCGCCCTCGACGAGGACCGGCTGCCCGACGCGATGGCCGCGCTGCGCCGCTCCGCGCACGAGCTGGAGGCGCTGAACGCCTCGTGGCGGCCCCTCGGGCAGCTCACTCCCACGCAGTTCAACGCCTACCGCGGCGCCCTCGGCGACGGCTCCGGCTTCCAGTCCGCGATGTACCGCCGACTGGAGTTCCTCCTCGGCGAGAAGTCCGCGTCGATGCTCGTGCCGCACCGGGGCTCCCCGCGCGTCCACGCCGAGCTGGAGAAGGCCCTGGAGCGGCCGGGCCTGTACGACGTGGTGCTGCGGCTGCTCGCGCGGCGCGGCCTGCCCGTCCCGGCCGAGGCGCTGGACCGCGACCTGACGCGCGCGTACCGGCCGTCGGAGGGCGTGGAGCGCGTGTGGGCGGCGATCTACGCCGATCCGGACCGGCACGCGGAGCTCGTACGGCTCGGCGAGGCGCTCACCGACGTGGCCGAGCTGGTGTGGCGCTGGCGCAACGACCACCTCGTCGCCACGCGCCGCGCGATGGGATCGAAGCCGGGCACCGGCGGGTCGGCCGGTGTGGCCTGGCTGGAGAAGCGGACGACCGCCGTGGTCAGGGGACGGTCCAGCGTCGGCGCCTACGGCGAGATCCGAATCGCTTTCACACTGGAGGGTTCCTGGAAGCCGCTGGTGTGGATGATCCGGACTTCCGCCTGGGGACTGATCTCTGCCAGCAC
>NZ_JAKGCV010000356.1 GCF_021556455.1 Streptomyces fuscigenes
CGCGCGGGCGCTGCTCGTGGCGATCAGGCGGAACCCCGACATCAACGCCAGCTGGGACGAGGCCAACCAGGAGATCGTGCGCAAGCACTACGTGAACCTGGGCATCGCGGCCGCGACCCCCCGCGGGCTGATCGTGCCGAACATCAAGGACGCGCACGACAAGACGCTGCCGCAGCTGGCCGAGTCGCTCGGCGAGCTCGTGGCGACGGCCCGCGAGGGCCGCACCTCGCCCGGCGCCATGCAGGGCGGCACCGTCACCATCACCAACGTCGGCGTCTTCGGCATCGACTCCGGCACGCCCATCCTGAACCCGGGCGAGGCGGCGATCCTGGCGGTGGGCGCGATCAAGCCGCAGCCGTGGGTGCACAAGGGCAAGGTGAAGCCGCGCCAGGTGACCACGCTCGCGCTCTCCTTCGACCACCGGCTGGTCGACGGCGAGCTGGGCTCGAAGGTGCTCGCGGACATCGCCGCGATACTGGAGCAGCCGAAGCGCCTGATCACCTGGGCCTGACGCGTCCGGTCACCTGGGCCTGACGCGTCCGGTGACCGCCTGACGCGACGCGGCGGGTGAGCACGCGGACGCCCGGCTCCGGCGGCGTCGGTTCCCCCCTGCACGGGGCGGGACCGGCGCCGCTGCCGTGTCCGGGGCCGCACGCTGCGGGGGCCGGGTGCGGCGCCGGCCTGGGCCCCGGAACCGGACCACGGGCCGGGGGCGGTGCCTCCTGGGGAATCCGGCCGGCGGGCTGGGACCCGTACGGCACCGGGGCCGGGGGGCTCCGCGAAATTCGGTGGTGCGGCGGCCGTCCGCTCGGCACACTTGTTCGAGCAGGGCGCGCCGCGCGGTCCTTGAGGACCGGGGAAGGTGCGCCGCGGGGGACCCGGAGTCCGTGCCGCGGCGCGCCGTGCGGGACGGCGCCGTGCCGGGCACCGCGGCGGGTCCACACGCCGGCCGCGACGTGCCGCCGGCGCACCGTCCGGGGGCGGCCGCTTCGAGCGCGCGACCGCGCGGGCCGCCCCTCCCCCTGCCCATGCCGAGCGGGCGCTCAGGCGCCGACGGCCGCCTCGCCGGTCAGCAGCTTCTCCAGGACGACCGCGATGCCGTCCTCGTCGTTCGACGCGGTGACCTCGTCCGCCACGGCGAGGAGTTCGGGGTGCGCGTTGGCCATCGCGACGCCGTGCGCGGCCCAGGCGAACATCGGGATGTCGTTCGGCATGTCGCCGAAGGCGACCGTCTCCCGTGCCGTGACGCCGAGCCTGCGCGCCGCGATCGACAGGCCGCGGGCCTTCGTGAGGCCCACGGGCACCAGCTCGACCACGCCGGGCCCCGCCATGACGACGTCCGTCAGCGGGCCGACGGCCGCGCGGGCGGCGAGCGTCAGGGCGTCGTCGTCCAGCTCGGGGTGCTGGAGGTACACCTTGTTGAGCGGCTCGGCCCAGAAGTCGTCCCGGTCCCCGACGAGGGCGGCCCGGTCGAGCTTGCGGCCGCCGAGCGTGTACCGCTCGTCGGTCAGCACGGTGCCGTCGAGGCCGTCCTGGCTGACGGCGAGCGCGAGGGGGCCGAGCTCCGACTCGATCTGCGCGATCGCACGGCGCGCGACCTGCCGGTCGAGCGTCAGCGACGTCAGCAGGCGGCCCTCGCCCGCGTGGTAGACCTGCGAGCCCTGGCCGCAGACGGCGAGGCCCTCGTAGCCCAGGTCCGTCAGGATGTCGCGCACCCACGGCACGGACCGGCCCGTGACGACGATGTGCGCGGCCCCCGCCTCCGTGGCGGCGGCGAGCGCCGCGCGGGTGCGCGCGGAGACCGTGCCGTCGCCGCGCAGCAGCGTCCCGTCGAGGTCGGTGGCGACCAGCCGGTAGGGGAAGGCCGCCCTCGCGGTGCCGTCCGACGGGCCGGACGCCGCGGGGCCGCCCCCGGCCCCGCCCGCGTCCGCCCCGCTGCCCGCGCCGCCGGTGTCCGCCTCGCCCGTGCTCACTTCGCGATCGGCTCCAGCAGCTCGCGTCCGCCCAGGTAGGGCCGCAGCACCTCCGGCACCCACACGGAGCCGTCGGCCTGCTGGTGGTTCTCCAGGATGGCCACGATCGTGCGGGTCACCGCGCACAGCGTGCCGTTGAGCGTGGACAGCGGCTTGACCTGCTTGCCGTCGCGCATCCGCACGGACAGCCGGCGTGCCTGGAAGCTGTCGCAGTTGGACGTCGACGTCAGTTCGCGGTACTTGCCCTGCGTCGGGATCCACGCCTCGCAGTCGTACTTGCGCGACGCGGACGCGCCCAGGTCGCCCGAGGCCACGTCGATCACCTGGAAGGGCAGGCCGAGGCCGAGCAGCCACTCCTTCTCCCACTCCAGCAGGCGCAGGTGCTCCGCCTCCGCGTCCTCAGGCGCCACGTACGAGAACATCTCCACCTTCTCGAACTGGTGGACGCGGAAGATGCCGCGCGTGTCCTTGCCGTACGTGCCGGCCTCGCGGCGGAAGCACGAGGAGTAGCCGGCGTAGCGCAGCGGCAGCTTGTCGGCGTCGATGATCTCGTCCATGTGGTACGCGGCGAGCGGCACCTCGGACGTCCCCACCAGGTAGGTGTCGTCCTGCTCCAGGTGGTACACGTCGGCGGCGGCCTGGCCGAGGAAGCCCGTGCCCTCCATGGCCTGCGGGCGCACCAGCGCGGGCGTGATCATCGGGGTGAAGCCGGCGGCGGTGGCCTGCGCGACCGCCGCGTTGACCAGCGCGAGCTCCAGCAGCGCGCCGACGCCCGTCAGGTAGTAGAAGCGGGAGCCGGACACCTTGGCGCCGCGCTCCATGTCGATGGCGCCGAGCGCCTCGCCGAGCTCCAGGTGGTCCTTCGGCGTGAAGCCCTCCGCGCCGAAGTCGCGGATCGTGCCGTGCGTCTCCAGGACCGTGAAGTCCTCCTCGCCGCCCACCGGCACGTCCGGGTGCACGATGTTGCCGAGCTTGAGGAGCAGGCCCCTGGCCTCCTCGCCCGCCTCGTCCTGGGCGGCGTCGGCGGCCTTGACCTCGGCCTTGAGCTGCTCGGCCTTCTTGAGCAGCTCGGCCTTCTCCTCCGGGGACGCCTTGGGGATCAGCTTGCCGATCGACTTCTGCTCGGAGCGCAGCTCGTCGAAGCGGACGCCGGACGACCTGCGGCGCTCGTCGGCGGAGAGCAGGGCGTCGACGAGGGCGACGTCCTCTCCACGGGCGCGCTGGGAGGCACGGACACGGTCGGGGTCCTCACGGAGCAGGCGAAGGTCAATCACGCGGCCAAGGCTACCGGTGCGGCCCCCGCGCCCTCACCTCTGTATCCACAGGGGTTGATAGCCTGCCCGTTCTTACCGTTCTGATGGTAAATAGAGTGAATCGAGATAAATGCCCGAATTGATCGGAGTGCGAGTGGCGATGTTCGCCGGTGCGCGTCAAAGTGATGCCTGGAATTCGCCGTCCAGTGGGGTGCGCGCTGCCTCACGTTGACTCACATCCCTTGCCCGCGCGGGCACTTGGCCTCCCTTGTCCACAGCGGGAAAAAGATCCGGACCGAGTTATCCACAGGCTGGGCTCTTTTGTTGTGGACAATGCTCTTGATCATTTTCTTCGACGAGCACAGGTTGGATAAATCCGCTTTCAAACCCGCATTCACCACTCCTTCGGGTGGGGATTCACCCTTTCCGTGCCGCCGGTCACCCGGAGTGAGGGTCGGGCGGGGGGCTTGCCTCTCCGCACACCCTGTGGACAGCGAAAGAGTGAGTCGGGAGATTTGTCGATGAATCGGACTCGCCATGTCGACTTGTCCTCAGGACTGGCGCCATCCCTGTGGATAACTACCCGAGTTATCCACAGGATGGGGGTCGCTGTGCACAAAGGAGCCGGGACTCCGCCGGGCGAGCGCCCCCGGCAGGCCCGGCCGCCTCACGACTCCAGCAGCCGCTGCCCCACGTACTCGCCGCGCGCGGCCCCGCCCGGCACGGCGAACAGCCCGCTCGACTCGTGCCGGATGAACGCCGAGAGCGCGTCGCCCCGGTCGAGCTTGCGCTGGACGGGCACGAAACCCTTGAGGGGGTCCGCCTGCCAGGCGACGAACAGCAGGCCCGCGTCCGGACTGCCGTCGTCGAGCACGCCGTCGTCGTACGAGAAGGGCCGGCGCAGCATCGCCGCACCGCCGTTCGTGCTCGGCGCCGCGATGCGGGCGTGCGCGTCCGCGGGGATGACGAGCTGCCCGTCCGCGCCGGTCTTCGTCAGCGCCATCGCGGTGCGCTCGGTCCCGCCGGTGAGGGGCGCGCCGTCCGACTTCCGCCGCCCGATGACCTTCTCCTGCTTGTCCAGCGGCAGCTTCTCCCAGTCGTCCAGCAGCATGCGGATGCGCCGGACCACGGCGTACGAGCCGTTCGCCATCCACGCGGGGCTGTGCGGCGCGCCCCCGCCGCCCGCCGGATCGGCGGGCACGAAGATCTGCTCGTCGAAACGCGGCGCCGACGGCTGGGGGTTGCCGGTGCCGTCGACCTGTCCCATCAGGTTGCGCGCCGTCATCGGGTGCGCGGTGGCGCCGGGGGAGCGGTTGAACCCGCTCATCCGCCAGCGCAGCCGGGCCGCCGAACCGGCCGCCCGCTGCAGGGCACGCAGCGCGTGGAAGGCCACGAGCGCGTCGTCCGAGCCGACCTGCACCCACACGTCGCCGTTGCTGCGGGCCGGATCCAGGTGGTCGGAGGAGAACGCCGGGAGCGGATCGAGCTGGGCGGGCCGCTGCGCCGTCAGCCCCGTGCGGCCGAAGAAGCTGTGCCCGAAGCCGATGGTGACGGTCAGCGAGGAGGGACCCGCGTCCAGGGCGACTCCCGTGTCGTCCTGGGGCGCGGGCCGCCCCTCGGCCATCTGCGCCGCGCACGCCGTCCAGCGCCGCAGCAGTGCCACCGCCTCCGCGCGGCCCGCGCCGGGCGCCAGGTCGAAGGCGGCCAGGTGGCCGGCCGCCTGCAGCGGGGTGGTGATGCCCGCCTGGTGGGTGCCGTGGAAGGGCACCCCGTCCGAGCCGAGCGAGGTCAGCGGCGCGGGCGCGCCCGGCCGCGTCGCGGCGTACGCCCCGGCGCCGCCGCCGGCTCCGACGAGCAGGCCGCCGGCCCCGGCGGCACCGGCCGCGCCGAGCACGCGCCGCCGGCTGACTCCGGCGCCCGCGTCGGGGCCTTCGCGGCCCTCGGGCGCGGGAGCCGGCGCGCCCGCCGGGGTCCTCCCGCCGCCGCGTGCGCCGTTCTTCGAGGGGTGTTTCGAGGTGTCGGTCACGTGCTCAGCCGATCGTGATGTTCTTGTACACGGTGGTCTCGTCGATGTCCGAGGTCCGGACGGTGAGGGCGAGCTGCCAGGTGCCGGGCATGGGGATCTGGACGTGTTCCGCCGCCCAGTGTCCCGGAGCGAAGCGTTCGGGCGTGACGGGCAGCGGGCCGATCCTGCGGGACTTCAGCGTGAGGCTCGCCTTGACCTCCGGGACGTCGAGGGGCCGGTCGTCCGGTCCGTTGACGTAGAGGTGCATGAGGTTCTGACCGCCGGCCCGCGCCGGTTCCAGGTAGAACTCGAGCACGCCCTTGCCCTTGGCGCCGCCGGTGTCGAAGGGGATGCTCAGGTCGACGGGCCCGCCCTTCGCCACCGCGGCCGGGGCCGACGCGCTCGCCGGGTCCTTCGCCGCCGCCTCGGCCGTCCTGCCCGGCTCGGTGTCCGACAGGATCGTCGCGACGGCCAGGACGGCGATCGCGACGGCCGCCTCGGCGAGCACGGACCGGCGCAGGCCGCCGCGCACGGGGTCGGCGTCCCGCGCGCGCTTCCTGCTCGCGGTCGCCACGGCCGCCCG
>NZ_JAKGCV010000357.1 GCF_021556455.1 Streptomyces fuscigenes
CTGCCGCCGGTGCGGCTGCCCTCGGAGGCCGAACTCGCGCGTGACGCGCTCGCAGCCCCCGTGCTCGCGCGTGCCGTACGGCTCGCGCGCTGGGCCGGGCCCGGCACCCGGGTGGACGCGGAGGGCGAGCTCGACCCCGCGGAGCTGGCGGGCGCCGTCGAGGCGCTCGGCCTCGCGGACGACGAGGACGCGCCGGGCGACGCCGAGGACTACGCGGCGGAGGCCTGGCGCGTCGCCCTGGAGACGGGCCTCGTCGACGTGGCCCTCGACGAGGACCTCCCCGGCGGCGCCGACGGCGACGGCGCGGGGGCGGCGGACGGGGGGGACGGCCCACGCGGGGACGGCGGCGCGGGCCGCGTCTCGGCGGGCGACCAGCTGAAGGTCGTCTCCTCCGGCAGCCCGCGGGAGGTGCTCGCGCTGTGGCTCGACGCGCTCGACGTCGTCGTCGCCGATGCCGTCGCGCCGGTCCTGGACGCGGCGGACGCGTTCGGCGAGGACGGCCGGATCGACTTCGACAGCCTGGACTGGGACCCCGAGGCCGAGGGGGACTTCCTCGACGGAGTCCTCGGCAACCTGTACCAGCTGACCGTGCGGGACGACACCGCCGCCGAGCGCGGCACCTCGGCCGTACCGCTGCCCGCACTCGCGGCCTCGGTGATCGTGCCGGACGACATGGAGGAGCCGACCGACGACATCCTGGAGCAGGTCTCCGAGGCGATGATCCGGCTCGACGACCAGTTCCGCGTGCTGGAGCCGGTCGGTCTCGTCGCGTACACCCCCGTCGACGAGGCCCTGATGGCGGACGTCGAGGAGCCCGAAGAGACGCCCCTGAGCGAGGACGACGTCTCGCGCTACGGACTCGTCACGCTGACCCCGCTCGGCCTGTACGGGCTGCGGGCGCGCCTCGTCGAGGCGGGCGTGGACGCCCCGCTCGTCGGCGATCTCGGTGAGCGGGACGCGCGCGGGCTGCTCGACGGCATCGCGCACTACCCGGAGTGGTCCGCGCGCGAGGAGACGGAGCGCTGGCTCGCCCCGCGGCCGGCCGCCGAGGCGGCCTCCGGCCTGCTGGACGCCGCGCGCGGCGACGATGCCGGGGCGCCGCTGCGCCGCCTCAACTGCCAGCAGGCACTGGCCCTGATCGGCGCGCCCGCCGAGCCGGCGGTCCGAGCGGTGCTGGACGACCCCGAACTCGGCGGCCTCGCCCGCGTCTGGCTCGCGGAGCTGGGCACGGGCACGCCGGTGCCGCCGCCGTCCGCGGACATGGTGTTCTGGCTGACCGTCGACACGATCGCCGCGCAGCTGGACGCGGAGGGCGAGCCCGACGAGCTCCAGGAACTGGTCGAGGGCCTGGTCGGCAGGCACGCCGGGTTCTTCGAGGAGGCGTGGCGGGTGGACCACCCGGCGACCGCGGCGGTCCTGGAGGCCATCGGCAGGCTGCACCCCGACCGCTCGCTCGCCAAGGAGGCCCGGAAGGCCGCGTTCCGCGCGAGGTCGCGCCGCGAGGCGTAGCGCCCCGGGGCGGGGGCCGGGACGGGGCCGTGCCGCCCCGGCCCCCGCCGCCGGGCCAGGCCCGCGCCGGGCGCCTACAGGGAGCGCAGCGCCCCGGTCACCGTCTCCAGGTCCGCGTCCGAGGCCAGCCCCGCGTGGTAGAGCCGCAGTTCGGTGGCGCCCAGGGCGCGGGCGCGGGCCGCGTCCGCCGCCAGGGTGCCGGGGCTGCCGCCCATGCCGCTCACCACCGTGAAGTTGGCGGCGATCACGCCGGCGCCCGCCCGCGCGAAGGGTTCGAGCATGCCTTCGGGCCCGCCCGCGCACGGCACCACGACCCCGTCGGCGACCTTCGCGATGTGCGCCGCGTCCACGCCGGCGTTCGCGCCGGTGCGATGCGGGTGCGGGTCGGCGTGCAGCAGGATCCGGAATCCGCCCGGTGCCGCCGCGCGCACGGCACCGACCACCCGCTCCTGCAATGCCCGGGCCACCCGGGCCCGCCACACCATCGTCCGCTCGCGCAGATCGGCGACGGCCTCCGCAGCGGCCCCGCCCTCCAGCGCGTCGCGCACCTGGGCGGGCGTCACGCCCCCGCCGAGGTCCGCGTGCCCCTCCCGGCAGACGTCGCAGAAGCAGACCGACATCAGGTACTGCGCGGTCTCGCCCGACCCGATGCCCGCGATCTTGTCGTGGGCGTGCAGGTGCGCGAGCCCGTACCAGCCGCACGACTCCAGCTCGGTGCCGGACGCGCCCGGGCGGACCGCCGCCTCCACCGCGAGGTCCGTCAGGTACTCGGCGACCTCCGGCCGGGCGATGCAGGGCGCCCAGGGGTAGCGGTCGCCGTAGGCGTTCACCACGGACGTGGCCGGACGCTCACCGCCCAGGCGGGAGTTGTGCGCCAACACGACCCAGCTGTGCACGTCGAGGCCCGCGTCGGCGAGGGCGCGCGCGGCCTCGCCGAACGCGTCGCCGGGCGCCCACGCCCCCGACTCGTACGGCCGCAGGTCCCGGCCCTCCCAGCGCCCGGCCGACGGCGGGTACAGCACCGCCGCGTGCTGCGCGGTGACGATCCGGTGGCCTGGGTGCCGGGGCGTGACGGCCCGGGTCGAGTGGTACGCGGACGCCAGGGTGACCTGCTGGACACCCAGGCCGCGCACGCGCGCCGGCGCCGCCGGATCGCCCACCACGTCCCACGGGTAGAGGAACGCGGAGGCCCTCACGCGCCCGCTCCCGCGGCCGTCGCGTCCTTCGCGCCGCCGCGTTCGGCGAGCAGCGCGTACCCCCGCTCGACGATCTCCGTCAGCTCCTTGACGTGGGCGGGCTGCGGCTCGGTCAGCGGGCTGCGCACCTCGCCGACCGGGAGCCCCCGCATCCGCACGCCGGCCTTCACGAGCGAGACCGCGTAGCCGCGGCCCTTGGCGCGCAGTTCGACGAGCGGACGGTAGAAGACGTCGACGAGCCGGTCGACCATGTCGTCGTCCCCGGTGTTCAGGGCCCTGTGGAAGGCGACGGCGATCTCGGGCGCGAAACAGAAGACGGCCGACGAGTACAGGGTGATGCCGATGCCCCGGTAGGCGAGCCCGGTCAGCTCGGCCGTCGGCAGCCCGTTGAAGTACAAGAAGTCGCGGCCGGGTTCGGCGGAGCGCACGGCGCTGACGATGCGCTGCATCAGGTCGAGGTCGCCGACGCCGTCCTTGAGGCCGACGATGTTGTCCGTGCGGGCCAGTTCGACGACCGTCCCGGGCGTGAAGACCGCGTTGTCGCGCTGGTAGACGACGACCGGCAGCGGGGTGGCCGCGGCCAGCGCACGGTAGTGGCGCAGCAGGCCCTCCTGGTCGGCCACGACCAGGTACGGGGGCATGGCGAGCAGGCCGTCCGCGCCGGCCTCCTGCGCGATGCGCGCGAACTGGATCGCGAGCGCCGTGCCGTACCCGGCGCCCGCGACGACCGGCACGCGCCCCGCCGTCGCCTCGACCGCGGCCGCCACGTACGCGCCGAACTCCTCGGGGGTCAGGGCGTGGAACTCGCCGGTCCCGCAGCAGGCGAAGACGGCCGCGGCACCGGCCTCGACGCCCGCGGCGACGTGCTCGCGGTAGGTGGTCAGGTCGGGTCCGCCGTCCGGGCCGTACGCGGTGACGGGGAAGAACAGCGGCCCCTCCCCGCGGGTGAGGCGGTCGGTGAGCGGGGCGGCTGAGGTCACGGGTGCTCCCTGGCTGCTTCTGTGCACGTCTGTGATTGGCGTCTATATTTCTGAACGGTATCCACGCTAATGCGCCCCGTCCGCTCCGGTCAAGCGCAGAACCGGGCAACTCCGCGGGTCCGGGCGGGTCGTCCGCGGCCGGTCCGGACCGTCCGGCGGGGGCCGGGCCCGCGGTGCGGGCGCCGGATCCGTGTCGCCGGCGGGGCGGCGCCGCCGGGGTCGTCCGGCGGGCCGAAGTGCGCTTTCCGGTGCTGTGGCCGGTCCCGCCACGATATTCCGGCGGCCGCGGAGCCGGAACACGGCCCACGCGCCCCGGCGGGTCCGGGACGGTCGGTCGCCGACGGGACCTCCGGGTCAGGGGGGTGACGGAGCCGGGCGCGCGCCCGGCCGTACGGTCCGCGGGCCGGGCGGCCGGTACGCGCGGGGCTCGGGGGCATTGCGGGTGCCGCGAGGGCGCCGGCGCGGGGCCCTGCCGGGTCCTCGCGGCCCACTTGACGCCCCGGTTCGCCCGTCCCTAGGTTGATCGAGCCCCTCTCCAATCATGCATATGAACGACGTTTACGGAGTTGAGAGACCGCCATGCCCGCACCTCGTACCGTCCTGCTCACCGGCGCGGCCGGCGGCCTCGGCACCCTGATGCGGGGGCTGCTGCCCGCGTACGGGTACGACCTCCGCCTCTTCGACGCCGTACCCGTCGAGGGCGAGCCGGACGCCGTCGTCGCGGACCTGGCCGACACCGGCGCGCTGCGCGAGGCCGTGCGCGGGGTGGACGCCGTCCTGCATCTCGCGGGCATCTCGCTGGAATCCGGCTTCGACAAGATCCTCCGGGCCAACATCGAGGGTACGTACAACCTGTTCGAGGCCGCGCGCGCCGAAGGGGTCCGGCGCGTCGTCAACGCGTCGAGCAACCACGCCGTCGGATACACGCCCCGGCCCGCACCGGGCGAACCGCTCGTGCCGGTCGCGACCCCTCGCCGCCCGGACACCTTCTACGGCCTGTCCAAGTGCTTCGGCGAGGACCTGGCGCAGCTCTACTGGGACAAGCACGGGATCGAGACCGTGTCCGTGCGCATCGGCTCCTGCTTCGAGAAGCCCACCACCGTGCGGATGCTGTCCCTGTGGATGAGCCCGGCCGACGGCGCGCGGCTCTTCCACGCGGCCCTCACCGCCGGGGAGGTCGGCCACACCGTCGTGTACGGATCCTCCGCCAACACCCGCCTGTGGTGGGACCTCTCCCCGGCGCGGGCGCTCGGCTACGAGCCGCAGGACGATTCCGAGCCCTACGCCGCGGAGCTGATCGCCGAGCAGGGCGAACTGGAGGACGGCAACCCCGACCACGCGGGGATCGGCGGGCCGTGGGTGTCCGACCCGCCGATCTGGCCCCGCTGACCGGCCGTACCCGGCGCCCCGCCCAACCGGGCGGCCGGGGCCCGGCGGGCGCCGCGCCGCGTGCGCCGCCGACGGGCACGGGGCCGGACGGGTGGACGCGGCGGGAGGGACGCGGGTAAGGGAACGGCAAAGGCGGGCCGCTCGTTACGCGTGGCATGACTGCTATGACCCCGGGCTCGAACCTCCCGCTGCCGGCCACGCGCGTGACGGTGGCGGTCGCGGCGCCCGTGCGCCTCGACGTCTCGGCGCTGCTGCTGACGGACGCGGGCAAGGTCCGCTCCGACGACGACTTCATCTTCTACAACCAGCCCGCGGGTCCCGGCGTCACCCACCGCGCGGGCGGCGGCTCCGCCCCCGACGCCATCGTCGTCGACACGGCGGCGCTGCCCGCGGGCATCGAGAAGGTCGTCGTCACGGCCAGCCCGGACGCCGAGGGCGCCACGTTCCGGGGCACCGAGCCCACGGCCACGGTCACCGCAACGGACGACGGCTCAGCCGTCGCCACCTTCACGCCGCCGAGCCTCGGCTCGGAGACCGCGCTCGTGATCGTGGAGCTCTACCGGCGGGGCGGCGCCTGGAAGGTCCGCGCCGTCGGCCAGGGCTACGCCGACGGACTCGCCGGGATCGCCACGGACTTCGGCGTCTCCGTGGACGAGCCGGCCGCGCCCGCCGCACCGCCGCAGGCACCCGTGGCCCCCGCACCGCCGCAGGCCGCCCCGCCGCAGCCCCCGTCGG
>NZ_JAKGCV010000358.1 GCF_021556455.1 Streptomyces fuscigenes
CGGCGCGGGCCGCGCCTCGTGCGCGCCGCTCAGCGCCTGCGCCCGGGCCCGTTCCAGCGCGGGCGGCAGGAGGCGGCGCAGCAACGCCCGCCGCAGCGGCCGCACATGGGTGAGGGCGTAGGTCTGCTCGACGAGCGCGCAGCCCAGTTCGAGCTTCGGCACGTACGCCGTCTGCGCGAACCGGATGTGCCGGCAGCCGCGTGCGAGAGCCAGCCGGATCGCCTCGTGGTGCACCGCGTGGTACAGGCGCGCCTCGTGGGCGATCGCGTAGTCGAGGCCGATGCGCGCCCCCACGGCGCCCTCGCCCGCGAAGAGGCAGAGCAGGAAGGCCACCAGCCGCTCGCCCCGGAAGCACGCGACGAGCCGGCTGTCGGCCCCGGCGGACGGCGCGGGGGCGGGGGGTGTCCCGAGGGCCGCGGGCGGCGCGGGGCCGGGGGGTGTCCCGGGCGCGGTCAGCGCCGCGAGGGCCGTCATGAAGTCCGCGTCGAGCACGTCGAGCGTCTGGTCGGCGCGGGCCATCACCTGCCCGTACAGGCCGAGCATCGCCGGGACGAGCGGCGCCCAGTCGTCGACCGCCTCCATCCGCAGCCCGGCTGCCTCGAACTTGCGCAGGTTGCTGCGCGCGTTGCGGCGCGGCTTGGCGGGCAGGGCCGCCACGTACTCCTCGAACGACGCGTATCCGAGGGCCAGTTCGGTGTCGGGCAGGCTCCGCACGGTGAAGAAGCCGGCGTCCCTCAGCGCCCGCGTCAGCGCCGCGGGCGCGTCGGGCGTGAAGTCCTTGAAGACCACCGTGCCGAGCCGCTCGCGGCGGGCGAGGTCCAGGGCGGCGCGGACGAGGAGCCGTGCCGCCTCGTCGTCCGGGACGCCGTCGTACAGCAGGTGCCCCTGCCCGAGCAGGTTGCCGCAGAACAGCATCGGCACCCGCAGCAGCCGGGGCGCCCACCGCCGCAGGGGCGAGAGCAGGCGGCGTTCGCGCGGTCCCACGACGTCGTCCAGGCGCAGCCCGGAGAAGAGGCTCAACGGCAGGATCCCGACGGCCCGTTCGTCGCGCTGCAGCAGGAGGTACGCGTGGCTGTCGGGACCCACGTGCCCCCGCTCCGCCGCCGCGAACACCTCCGGCGCCCCCATCGGGTCGTGCGGCGGTGCGAGCCGCCGCCACAGCCCGTCCGGCAGGTCCCCGACGCTCCGGACGACCTCGACGCGCAGGACCGGCCAGGAACCGCGCGCGCCCGATCCCCGACCGCTCCGGCCCCCGTACGCTCCGGCCCCGGAGCCGTGCGTGCCCGCGCCCGCCTCCGCGCCGGTCCCGGAGCCGTACGTGCCCGTGCCCGCGCCGGACCGGTCGGCGCCACCTTCGCCGCCGGCGCCGATGTCCGTCCCGCGCATGCCGTCCTCCCCTTCCATGCCGGCCCCGTCCCCGTCAGCCGATGCGCAGCGGAGCGCCGTCGAGGAAGTCCCGCAGCGGGCCGCCCATCCGGGAGCGCGACGGCGGGTGGAAGGTCAGGCCGGTGGCGGCCGAGGCCAGATAGCCCGCGTCCGGGTCGGCGATGAACGCCATCCCGCCGAGGGCCGCCAGGCACGCCGTCGTGGTACGGGCGATCGCGTCCTGCGCCGCGTACCGCGCGCACAGGGCCTTGACCAGCAGGGCGTCCGTCCAGCGGGCCGGCTCCAGCGCCTCCATCGCGTACGCCACCGCCTCGACGGACGAGGCCGCCGCCTCGACGTCCGCCAGGAACGGCGTCGGGTCGGCGGGACCGCCGGGCTTGCGCAGGACCCGCTCGACCAGGGCGCTCGCCACCCCCAGGTAGCCGGCCGTGAGCAGGATCTCGAACCAGAGGAAGCCCGCGAGGTTCAGCGAGTCCGGCACCGCGTCGGCGGTGACCTCGGTGGCCACCACCATCTCCGGGTCCAGTGCGACGTCGGTCAGCACGATCTGGTCGCTCTCCGCCCCGGCGAGCACGGGCGTGCCCCAGAACGGCCGTACCTCCAGCCCGGGCGTGCCCGCCGGTACGACCGCCACCGCGAGCCGCTCCACGCCGTCCTCGCCGGGCAGCACCACCGACGCGGTCAGCAGATCCATCGAACGCGACAGGCTGCACGGCATCTTGCTGCCGTTGAGCACGATCCGGCCGTCCGCCCGGCGGCTCGCCGTGATGTGCGGCTTCAGGATGTTCTGGCCGGTGTTGCCCTCCGCGAAGCCGGACGCGAGCAGCATGCGCTGCCGGGCGATCGCCTCCAGCAGCAGGCCCTCCATGCCGTCGCCGTACGCGGCGGTCTGGACGAGCCCCGCGACCGAGAAGTGGTGCATCGTGGTGGCGACCGCGAGCGACGGGCACCGCGCCCCGACCGCGCGCTGCACGCGCACGGCGTCCAACGGGCCCGCTCCCAGGCCCCCGTTGTCCTTCGGCACCACCAGGGCGGGGCCGCCCGCCGCGCGGAACGCGGGGATCGCCGGGCTCGGCGCGCTCTCCAGGGCGCCGAGCGGGTGTGCGGCCAGGGCGGCGTCGAGGCCGGGCAGGAAGGCTTCGGCGGTGGAGCGTTCGATCTCCAGGAAGGTCACGGTCAACGCCTCTCGGGACGCGGTTCGTCGGAATCGGTGGACGACGGGCTCGGGCGCCCGCGGGACGGACGCGCCGGGACGGCGGCGGTGCCGGGCGGCACACCTGCCCGTTCGCGGCCGCCGGTGGCCGGGCCGTGCCGGTGGCCCTGCGTCGTCGGGCCGCGGGAGTCGCCGGTGACCGGGCTGCCGGAGCCGCCGGTGCCGGCGGTGGTGACGGACGCCCGGGGGCTCTCGGCACCGTCCCGGCTCGTGGATCGGTGGGCGTTGTCGGTCGGCGGGCGTGCGGATCAGAGGCGTTGTCGGTCGGCGGGCGTGCGGATCAGGAGCGTGGTCGGTCGGCGGGCCTTGTGGATGGGAGGCGTGGTCGGTCGGCAGGCCTTGTGGATGGGACGCGTGGCCGGTCGGGCGGGCGTTGTGCGTCCCGCCCCGCCGCGCGCCCCCGGGGCCGGCACGGCCCTCGGGGTTCGGCTGCCGCGACCGGCCGGTGGCGGCCCCGACCCCCTGCTCCCGGCCCCCCGCCCGCTCAGACCGCCGCGGTCGTCGCCAGCGGCAGCCGCTCGAACGCGCGCAGACTGATCGAGTCGCGCCGCTCCGCCCGGCCCGCGATCCGCAGGCCGGGCAGGCGTCTCGCCACCTGTTCCACCACTTCCGCGGCCTCCATGCGGGCCAGCACCGCCCCGGCGCAGAAGTGCGGGCCCGCGCCGAAGCTCAGGACCTTGATGTCCTCGCGCTCGACGCGGAACGCGTCGGGATCGGGGTGCCGTTCGGGGTCCCGGTTGCCCGCGGCGAGGAGGCACGTGACGGTGGCGCCCGCCGGAACCACCGTTCCGCCGACGTCGACCTGCCGCAGCGCGACGCGCTCCGTCATCCGCACCGGGGAGTCCCAGCGCAGCGCCTCCTCCACCGCCCGGGCCGCCGACTCGGGCTGTCCCCGGACCAGTTCCCACTGGTCGGGGTGGGTGAGCAGGGCGTGGACGACGAGCCCGATGAGGCCCGCGGTGGTCTCGAACCCGGCCAGCATCACCAGGATCAGCGTGTCCACCAGCTCGTCGTCGCCGAGCCGCCCGTCGTCCGCGTCCCGCACGGCGAGCAGGGCGGAGGCGAGGTCGTCGGCCGGTTCGCGCCCGCGCCGGACGAGCAGGTCCCGGAAGTACGTGCGCAGCGCGACCACGGCCCCGTCCGCACGGCGCCAGTCGTCGTCCGTGCACACGGGTTCGAGCAGGCGGCCGGCGTCCTGGCCGAGTCGTTGGAACAGGTCCCGGTCGCCGCTCGGCACGCCGATCAGCCGGCTCACCACCGCGATCGGCAGGGGGTAGCCGACCAGCGACGGGAAGTCGGCCCCGGCCTCGACGTCCGCGGCGCCGCGGACACCGGCCCCCCGGCGTGTGCCGTGGGCCGCGCCCGGGCCGGCGACCGCGGCGGCGCGGGGCCCGCGGGGAGCACCCGCCGTCGCGGCGGCCGCCGCTTCGAAGGCGTCCAGCAGTTTCGCCGCGGTCTCGGCGACGAACGGCCGGAGCGCGCCGATCCGGCGCGGGCCCAGCGCCGCGCCGACCAGCCGGCGCAGCCGGGCGTGGTCCGCCCCGTTGCTGCGCAGCATCGACGTGTAGAAGAACCGGGCCGCGGGATGGTCGCGCCAGTCGGGGATCCGGCGCGCACACCACGCGAGGTCCGGCACGGCGAAGGACGGACCGGTCAGCACCGCGTGGCAGTCGGCGTACCGGGTCAGGAAGTAGGCGTCGAGATCCGGGTGGTAGTGGACGGGATCGGTCCGGCGCAGTTCGGCCAGCGCCGGATACGGGTCCTCGCGGCCCTCAGGGCCGAACACGGACGACAGCAGCGACTCCGCATCAGCCACCGGCCCCCCTCCTGCCTCTCTTCGCGCGCCCCGGGCGGGCCGCGTTCCCGACACGGGGCACGCGCCCCGCATCAAGATCAAGGCTAGCCACGCGCCCCTGTCCGTTCTCGCCCCTCCATCGCGTTTGATCTGTTATGCACGGAAGGTCCTGCCTGGACGGATCACAGCTCGCACGGCCGTCCGGGGGCGCGCGCCGCTTCCACCGTTCGCACCGCGCTCACCTGCGACGATTCACGCGCTCCGGCGCGCTCGGAGGCGCCGGGGCGCAGCGCCCGTCCCGGCACCGAGCGCCCGGGAACCGCCGCCCCCGCGCGCCGTCCCCGTCCTCTCGCGCCGAACGTGTCCCTCCTGCGGCGCGCCCTCCGCCCCGTCCGCAGCGGCGCGACCACCGCACGGCGCGGCCGCGGATCCGGAAATATCGCGTATGGAACGCGGACGTCGGCGTGTGCCCCCGCCCCTCCTGGGCACTCCTTACAGAGCCGCGCTGCGGCCCCATGTGCGTGCCCGAACACCGCATGACCGCATCGCGCCCCGATACGGATGACCGCACCACCGTGTTACCGCATTGCCGCCACGGATCTCGTCGGGAGGTCGAACCGCGGTGCCCGAACGCGACACGTACCACTTCATCATCGTCGGCGGGGGAACCGCGGGCTGCGTCCTCGCGGCGCGGCTGTCGGAGGACCGCGGCACCCGCGTGCTCCTGCTGGAGGCCGGTGGGCGCGAGGCGCCGGCCGCGCCGCCCCCGCGGTGGGAGACGCTGCTGGGCTCGTCCGCCGACTGGGACGACACGACCGTGCCGCAGGGCGTGGGCGGCATCCGGGTGTCCTGGCCGCGGGGCCGCGTGCTGGGCGGCTCCTCCGCGATCGGCGCGATGACCTTCCTGCGCGGCCACCGCTCCAGCTACGACGCCTGGGCGGCGGCCGGCGTCAAGGGCTGGGGCTACGACGACCTGCTCCCCTACTTCAAGCGCGCCGAGGACGTCTCGGGTGTCCGGCGGCGCGACCCGGCCCTGCGCGGCACGTCGGGCCCGCTGCGGGTCGCCCCCGCCGCGCACCGGGACCGGCACCCGGTGGCGCAGGCGTTCGTCTCCGCGGCGGTGCAGGCGGGCCACCCCCGGGCCGGAGACCTGTCCGCCGGCCTGGAGACCGGCTTCGGCTGGGGCGACCTCACGATCGAGGACGGTGCCCGCGAGGACGCGGCGGACGCCTACCTGCGGCCCGTCCTCGCCGACCGGCCCAACCTGCGCGTCGAGACGGACTGCCTCGTGCGCGGCCTGCTGCTGGAGGAGACGGACACCGCCCCGCGCTGCACGGGCGTCGCGTACGAGGGCCCGGCAGGCGCCGATGCCGGTCCGGCCGGCGGCGGCACGCGGCGCGCGGGGCCCCCGGCCG
>NZ_JAKGCV010000359.1 GCF_021556455.1 Streptomyces fuscigenes
GCCGCACCCGGGCGCCCGCGCGCCCGGTGACCCGCTCGCGCCGACGCACGGTCGGCCTGTACGCGGCCTGCGTGGCCGTCGCGGGCGCCGCGCTGCTCGCCGTGCGCTCGACCGTCGGCCAGATCGGCGCCGCGCACCCGCACTACGCGGTCCCCGCGATGTTCTGGGTCCTGACCGCCGGTCTCGTCGTCCTCGCCCGGGACCTGCGCAACCCGCCCAAGGACCGCACGCACGTGATGCGGTGGTGGGACATGCAGGACTACTTCAAGCGCTGAGCCCCGCCCTCACCCGCCGGCGGCCGGCGCGAGCGCCTGGGGGCCCTCGGCGTAGCGCGCGCGCATCGCGGGACTCGCCGCGGGCCCCGAGGTGAAGACGTACGCGTCGCCGTCGTCGAGCCTGCGGCCCGTGGCCGCGTCCACCACCACGGGCTCGACCTCCTCGCCGGTCACCGCGTCGACCAGCACCATGCTGCGCTGCCCGGGCGCGAGCCGGGAGTTGCCCCACGCCGCGAGCGCGACGATCACCGGCCGCAGCGAGCGGCCCAGTTCGGTGAGCACGTACTCGTGCCGCACCGGGTTGGTCTGGTACGGGCGGCGCTCCAGCAGGCCGTCCCCGACCAGCGTCTTCAGCCGTGCGGTGAGCATGCTGGAGGAGATGCCCAGGTTCTCCTGGAACTGGTCGAAGCGCGTGTAGCCGTCGAAGGCGTCGTGCAGGAGCAGCAGGGTCCACCACTCACCGACGTGCTCCACCGTCGTGGACAGCGGGCATTCGCGGTCCTCCAGCCTGATCCGGCTCGCCATGGCGGCTCTCCCTCATGTCACTGCTAAAGTAGAAGTCAGTAGGTTTCACTTTAGCAGTAACTCGGTGGGCGGCGTTCGGCATGCCCGCACGCCCCTCCACGCGGGCCCCTTCCGGCCGTCCGACCGCCCCGACCCCCGGGCCCCGCCCGCGTACCGGCACACCGAAGCACCGAAGCACCGAAGCACCGAAGCACCGAAGCACCGAAGCACCGAAGCACCGAAGGAGAACGCCGTGACCACCCCTTCCACTCCCGCCCTCCCCGCCGACCTGCCCGAGGTCGTCACCCGCTACCTCGCGGCGCACCGCGACCACGACACGGCCGCGGCCGTCGCGGCCTTCGTCCCCGACGCCACGGTCACCGACGACGGCTCCGCGTACGACGGCGTCGCCGCCATCGGGGAGTGGCTCGACCGCTCGTCCTCCGGCTCCGCGTTCACCTACACGGTCCGGCCCGTCGGCGCCGAGCGGATTGGCGCGGACCGCTGGGTCGTGACCCAGCACCTGGAGGGCGACTTCCCCGGCGGCACCGTCGACCTGCACTACCGCTTCGCGCTGCGCGGCGACCTGATCGAACGGCTCGTGATCGAGCCCTGAGGACACGCGCCGCTCCGCCGGGCCGCCGCCGCGTCCCGTCCTCGCGTCCGGGCGGGAAACGCAACCCGTCATGGACGTGACGAACGCGACGCACCCGGCACGCGCCTCGGCCGCCCCGCGCCCGGCACCTGCCCCGACAATGGACCCCGTGATCAGCTCTCCCCCGCCCCACCGGTCCCCCGCCGCCCCGTCCGAGCACCGGCGGAAGGGGGAGCACGGGCCCACCCCGTACGTCGACCTGACCCGGGAGGAGTGGAGCGCGCTGCGGGAGAAGACGCCGCTGCCCCTGACCGCGGCGGAGGTCGAGCGGCTGCGCGGGCTCGGGGACGTGATCGACCTGGACGAGGTGCGCGACGTCTATCTGCCGCTCTCCCGGCTGCTGAACCTGTACGTGCAGGCCACGGCGGAGCTGCGCGGCGCGCTCAACACGTTCCTCGGCGAGGCGGGGGGCGGCCACGGCGCCCAGCGCGGCACCCCGTTCGTCATAGGGGTCGCGGGCAGTGTGGCCGTGGGCAAGTCGACCGTCGCCCGCCTGCTCCAGGCGCTGCTGGCGCGCTGGCCGGAGCACCCGCGCGTCGAACGCGTCACGACGGACGGCTTCCTGCTGCCGATGAAGGAGCTGAAGGCGCGCGGCCTGGTGCAGCGCAAGGGCTTCCCCGAGTCGTACGACCGCCGCGCGCTCACCCGCTTCGTCGCCGACATCAAGGCGGGCAAGGACGAGGTGACGGCGCCGGTCTACTCGCACCTGATCTACGACATCGTGCCGGACGAGCGACTGGTGGTGCGGCGCCCGGACATCCTGATCGTCGAGGGCATCAACGTCCTCCAGCCCGCGCTGCCCGGCCAGGACGGCAGGACCCGCGTCGCGCTCGCCGACTACTTCGACTTCAGCGTGTACGTGGACGCCCGCGCCGAGGACATCGAGTCCTGGTACCTGAGCCGCTTCCGCAAGCTGCGCGAGACCGCGTTCCAGGACCCGTCCTCGTACTTCACCAAGTACACGAAGGTCTCCGAGGACGAGGCGATGAGCTACGCGCGCGAGATCTGGCGCACCGTCAACAAGCCGAACCTGCTGGAGAACGTGGCCCCCACGCGCGGCCGCGCGACGCTGATCCTCCGCAAGGCCGCCGACCACAAGGTGCAGCGGCTGTCCCTGCGCAAGCTCTGAGGCCCGCGCCGCGCTCTCGTGAGCGGGTCGCGTGTGGCCGACAGACGTCCGGACGGCCACCACGCCTACCGCGAACCGTCCGTATCCGCGCCCCTGTTCGTGGCGGTGATGTTCGGGCGCACGGCCCGGAGCGCAGGCCCTCGGCCGTTCCTTCGCCCATCTTCACGACGCGGGGCGCGGGGGCAGCCATGGGCGCAGCGTACGCGGCAGGCCGGGGCCCTGTGCGCCGGCAGCTCGCGGCCCGCGGCCCGCGACACCCACGGTGTACGGCGAACGGGAGGGGCCCGGTCCGGACCGGGCCCCTCCCGTCACTCGTGCGATCCGCCCGCCGCCGTGTGGGCGGGCGCGGGGGCCGCTCAGCCCAGGGACGACTTCACGGCGTCGGCGAGCCGGCCGGCCACGGAGCGGGCCTGGTCGATGTCGGCGGCCTCGACCATGACGCGCACCAGGGGCTCGGTGCCGGAGGGGCGCAGCAGGACGCGGCCGGTGGAGCCGAGTTCCGTCTCGGCCTCGGTGACGGCGGCAGCGAGGTCGGCGGAGGTGCCGACGCGGGTCCTGTCGACGTCCGGGACGTTGACGAGGACCTGCGGCAGGCGCCGCATGACGGCGGCGAGGTCGGCCAGCGAGCGGCCCGTCGCGGCGACGCGGGCCGCGAGCATCAGGCCGGTCAGCGTGCCGTCGCCGGTGGTGGCGTGGTCGAGGATGATCACGTGGCCGGACTGCTCGCCGCCGAGCGCGTACCCGTGCTCCTTCATGGACTCCAGAACGTAGCGGTCGCCGACGGCCGTCTGCACGACCGTCACGCCCTCGCGTTCCATCGCCGTCTTGAAGCCGAGGTTCGACATGACGGTCCCGACGACCGTGTTGTGCCGCAGCTGTCCCTGCTCGCGCAGTGCGAGCGCGAGGACGGCGAGGATCTGGTCGCCGTCCACCTCCGCGCCCGACGCGTCGACGGCGAGGCAGCGGTCGGCGTCGCCGTCGTGGGCGATGCCGAAGTCGGCGCCGTGCTCGACGACGGCCGCCTTGAGCTGGTCGAGGTGCGTGGAGCCGCAGTCCTCGTTGATGTTGAGGCCGTCCGGCTCGGTGCCGATGGTGACGACCTCGGCCCCGGCGCGCGTGAAGGCCTCGGGTGAGACGCGGGCCGCGGCGCCGTGCGCCTCGTCCAGGACGACCTTGAGCCCGTCGAGGCGGTTCGGCAGGACGGCGACGAGGTGCGCGACGTAGCGGTCGAAGCCCTCGTCGTACGTGCGGACGCGGCCGACGCCGCCGCCGGTGGGCCGGTCCCACGGCTCACCCGTGCGGTGCTTGTCGTAGAGCGCCTCGATGCGGTCCTCCAGTTCGTCGGCGAGCTTGTGGCCGCCGCGCGCGAAGAACTTGACACCGTTGTCCGGCATGGCGTTGTGGCTGGCGGAGAGCATCACACCGAAATCGGCGCCGAGCACCCCGGTGAGGTGGGCCACCGCGGGGGTCGGGAGCACGCCCACGCGCAGGACGTCGACGCCCGCGCTGGCGAGGCCGGCGACGACGGCCGCCTCCAGGAACTCGCCCGAGGCGCGGGGATCGCGCCCGACGACGGCAGTCGGCCGGTGCCCCTCGAACGTCCCCACCTCGGCCAGCACGTGTGCCGCCGCGACCGACAGGCCGAGCGCCAGCTCCGCCGTCAGGTCCGCGTTGGCGACGCCGCGCACGCCGTCCGTACCGAAGAGTCGTCCCACAGCTCTCCCTCCGAAAATGTGTTTTGAGCGCTTGATGCTGTTATACGCCTGGCACCCTGGATAAAAACGAACGCCCCGGCGGCACAGACTGCCACCGGGGCGAACGATGTACGTCGTACGGCGGGCGCACGGGCGGACGCGCCCCCCGGGAACAGGGGGCGGGCACGCGCCGGCGACCGCCGGGACGGTTTAGCGCTTGCTGTACTGCGGAGCCTTGCGGGCCTTCTTCAGACCGGCCTTCTTGCGCTCGACGGCGCGGTCGTCGCGGCTCAGGAAGCCGGCCTTCTTCAGCGCGCCGCGGTTGTTGTCCACGTCCGCCTCGTTCAGCGCGCGGGCCACACCGAGGCGCAGGGCGCCGGCCTGGCCGGAGACACCGCCACCCGCGATGCGGGCGACGACGTCGTAGCGGTTGTCGAGCTCGAGCACCTTGAAGGGCTCGTTGACTTCCTGCTGGTGCACCTTGTTGGGGAAGTAGTCCTCAAGGGTGCGACCGTTGATCTTCCACTTGCCGGAGCCGGGGATGATCCGGACACGGGCGATCGCGTTCTTGCGACGGCCCAGGCCCGCGGCGGGCTGCGGGTCGCCGAAGCGGGACGCCATCGACTCGGAGGTGTACTCGCCCTCGACGGGCACCTCGGACTCGAAGGTCGTCACCTCGGCGAAGGTCTCCTCTTCGCCTTCGACGGGGGTCTGCTCAGCAGTGGTCTCGGCCACGATTCTCCTCAGATTTCTTTTCTTCTTAGGGGGTGGCCGGAACTACTGCGCGACCTGGGTGATCTCGTACGGGACGGGCTGCTGCGCCCCGTGCGGGTGGTGGTCACCCGCGTAGACCTTCAGCTTGCTGAGCATCTGGCGGCCCAGGGTGTTCTTGGGGAGCATGCCCTTGACGGCCTTCTCGACCGCCTTCTCCGGGCTCTTGGCCATCAGCTCGTCGTAGCGGATGGAGCGCAGGCCGCCCGGGTAACCGGAGTGGCGGTACGCCATCTTCTGCGTGGCCTTGTTGCCGGAGAGGTGCACCTTGTCGGCGTTGATGATGACGACGAAGTCACCCGTGTCGACGTGGGGCGCGTAGATGGGCTTGTGCTTTCCCCGCAGGAGGGTGGCGGCGGTGGTCGCCAGACGGCCCAGGACGATGTCCTGCGCGTCGATGATGTGCCACTGGCGCGTGACATCGCCGGGCTTGGGGCTGTACGTACGCACGGTCGTAGCCTTCGCTTCTTCGTGAATGGGTCCTGACTGGCCACCCGGCGATCACGACAGCCTGGAGGAAGCAGGTGACGCAACCCGCTCGCACTCCGCTGGTCATCGGCCCGGTGGACCGGCGTAAGGGCCCCTCACGTGAGAATGAACAAGCCAATACGCACAACGAACCAGCAGGATACTCGGGCTCACCCGCACGGGTCAAAACGCGTCGGGGCCGCCCGGACACTGCCGGCACCCCCGATCGTACGGCCCCGCGGGGTGCCCCCGCGCCGCCCCGGGGGCGGCACCCCCGCGGCGCCGCCCGCCGTGCCCGCGCCGAGC
>NZ_JAKGCV010000035.1 GCF_021556455.1 Streptomyces fuscigenes
CGCCGCCCGCCGCCGCGGGACCGGCGGGCCCCGGCCTCGGGTCCCGGCCCGGCGCCCCGGACCCGGGACATCGGTGGGGGACTGCCCGGCCCCGGGGCGCGGGCCGATGGGCTTCCGGACGTCGAGCCGCCCGCGCGGGCGGCTCTCGAACATCCGGGCCCGAACGCATAGCATCCGGCCATGCCTACAGGTCAGTGGTATCCGCCGGAATGGCCCGAGCGCATCAGGGCCCTCGCCGCGGGCGACCTCGCCGTGGTGCCCCCGCGTCGCGCCGCCACCGTCGTACTGCTGCGGGACGGCGCCCTCGGGCCCGCCGTGCACATGCTGCGGCGGCGGGCGTCGATGGCGTTCGCGGCAGGCGCGTACGTCTACCCCGGCGGCGGCGTCGACCCGCGGGACGACGACCGGCTCGTCGGCTGGGCCGGCCCCGACCGGGAGACCTGGGGGCGCCGCCTCGGCGTCGGCCCCGCCGAGGCGCAGGCGATCGTGTGCGCCGCGGTGCGCGAGACGTACGAGGAGGCGGGCGTGCTCCTCGCGGGCGAGACGCCCGGCACCGTCGTCGGCGACACCACCGGCGACGACTGGGAGGCGGACCGGGCCGCGCTGGCGGGGCACGAGCTGTCCTTCGCGGAGTTCCTCGACAAGCGGCAACTGATGCTGCGCAGCGACCTGCTGGGCGCCTGGGCGCGCTGGATCACCCCCGAGTTCGAGCCGCGCCGCTACGACACCTGGTTCTTCGTCGCCGCCCTCCCCTCGGGGCAGCGCACCCGCAACGCGTCCACGGAGGCCGACCACACCGTGTGGATCAGGCCCGCAGAGGCGACCGCCGCGTACGACGCCGGAGAGCTGCTCATGATGCCCCCCACCGTCTCGACGCTGCGGGCGCTGGAACCGTACGGCACCGCCGCCGAGGCGCTGGCGGGCGCCGCGGGGCGCGACCTGACGCCCGTACTGGCCACGGCCCGGATGGCGGGCGACGAGCTGGTCCTGAGCTGGCCGGGACACGACGAGTTCACCAAGCACGTCAGCCTGGCGCCGCCGTCGACGGCCGGTGCGGCCGGTGCGGCCGGTGCCGCGGCGGGCGGTCCGGTCGAGACAGGTCCGTCGGGCGCCGAGGGCGGCGGTGGCACCGGGGGCGCCGAAAGCGGCGAGGCCGCCGGGGGTGAGCGTCGATGACCGGGGCCGCGGAACTGCCCGGACGGCCCCGCGCCGCCGTGACCTCCGGTGCGACCACCGCGCGGACCGTGAACGTCCTCGCGCCGAACCCGTCACCGATGACGCTCGACGGCACGAACACCTGGATCGTCGCCGAGCCGGGCTCCGGCCTCGCGGTCGTGATCGATCCCGGCCCGCTCGACGAGACCCATCTGAGGGCCGTCGTCGACGCGGCGGAACAGGCGGGGAACCGCGTCGCGCTCACCCTCCTCACGCACGGCCACCCCGACCACGCCGAGGGGGCCGCGCGGTTCGCCGAGCTGACCGGGACCGCCGTGCGGGCGCTCGACCCCGCGCTGCGACTCGGCGACGAGGGGCTCGCCGAGGGCGACGTGATCACCACGGGCGGGCTCGAACTGCGGGTGGTGCCCGCCCCCGGCCACACCGGGGACTCGCTCTGCTTCCACCTGCCCGCCGACCGCGCGGTCCTCACCGGCGACACGGTCCTCGGCCGCGGCACCACCGTGGTCGCGCACCCCGACGGGCGGCTCGGCGACTACCTGGACACGCTGCGCAGGCTCCGCTCGCTGACCGTGGACGACGGCGTCGGTACGGTGCTGCCCGGTCACGGGCCCGTCCTGGAGGACGCGCAGGGAGCGGTCGAGTTCTATCTCGCGCACCGCGCGAACCGGCTCGCGCAGGTGGAGACAGCCGTGGAGAAGGGGCTGCGGTCCCCGTCCGAGGTCGTGGCGGAGGTGTACGCGGCGGTGGACCGCACGCTGTGGCCCGCCGCGGAACTCTCGGTGCGGGCGCAGCTCGACTACCTGGCCGAGCACGGGATCATCTAGGGGCCGCGCGAGCCGCGCGACGCCCCCGGGGGCCGAGGGCGTGCGGCCGCCCTGCCGCGGCACGAACGCCGCGGCCGTCCGGCTCGTCTTCCCTGCTGCGGGGGATCTCCCACCCAGGTCTCCGACCCAGGTCTCCGTCCAGGTCGCCCACCCAGGTCTCCGTCTCAGGTCTCCGGCCAGGTCTTCGGGCCGTGCACGCGCAGGTACTCCCCCGCCAGCCAGGGCGCCAGGTCGTCGGCGTACTCGGTGAGCACCGCGGGGTCGCCGACGGGGAAGCGGGCGACGACCGCGGCGGCCCGTACCTGATCGCCCCGCTCGGGGTAGTAGCGCGCGAAGATCTCCGCGGACCGTTCGAGATCACTGGTCCAGCCGCCCCAGCGGGGCATGACCAGCGTGAACGCCGTACGGACGAGGACGCGCGCGTAGGCACGGCTCAGACGGGTCCGCTCGGCGGGATCCTCGGCTGCCGCCGCGTTCTGCCGGCGCCACCGCGGCAGCCGGGCGTCGAGGCTCCCGTTCGTCTCGCGGGCGAGCAGTGTGCCGGGGCGGTATCTCGGGAGGCGGGCGCCCAGGTCCTCGCCGATCAGCGGTGTGCAGAGGCAGGCCACGAACCAGCCGAGGTCGTGGCGCTCGCGCGCGCTCAGCAGCCGCTCGACGGTGACGAGCAGGATCCCCGCGCCGTCGATGACGTCGTGGGCCGCGTCGAGCTCCGCCTCGAGGGCGCTGGCGGCCGACCGGTCGGCGTCCGAGGGCTCGCAGGGCGGTGCGGAGCCCCGCGCGGACGCGGGCCCGGCGGGAGGGGCCGCGGGAGG
Source organism: Streptomyces fuscigenes (assembly GCF_021556455.1). Lineage (GTDB taxonomy): Bacteria > Actinomycetota > Actinomycetes > Streptomycetales > Streptomycetaceae > Streptomyces > Streptomyces fuscigenes. Next base: position 2,816 of record NZ_JAKGCV010000035.1, read on the forward strand.
GGCCGAGGACGGTGGGGCGGCTCTGCCGGAGGCGGGCCCGGGCCCTGGGGCGCCGCCGGCGGCCGGGCGGCCGTCCGGGGCGGTGGCGTCGCCGGACGCGTCCGGGTGCAGCGCGATCAGCAGGTCGAGGTCCGAGCGGCCGGGAACGGCCGTGCCGCGCGGCAGGGAGCCGTACAGGTACGCGCTGTGCAGCCGTGGCCCGAACACCTCGGGGACCCGCCGCCGGACGTCGTCGACGAGGGGGCCGAACGGCGCGGGAACGCGGCCCAGCGAGCCCTCGCGGGCCAGGAAGCCGTCGGCGTCGAGGCCCTTGTCCTCGTCGGCGCGGCTGATGTCGTCGTCTCCCATGTCTCCCCCCGCCGGACACGCGACCCGGGACGCCGGAAGGCCGGGTCCCGTGTCGGAACCCGGCCTTCCGGCAAGCGTCGGTCAGCGCGAGCGCTTGGCCAGCCGCTCCACGTCCAGCAGGATCACGGCGCGCGCCTCGAGGCGCAGCCAGCCGCGCTGGGCGAAGTCCGCGAGCGCCTTGTTGACCGTCTCGCGCGAGGCTCCGACCAGCTGGGCCAGCTCCTCCTGCGTGAGGTCGTGGACCACGTGGATGCCCTCCTCCGACTGCACGCCGAAGCGGCGCGACAGGTCGAGCAGGGCGCGTGCCACGCGGCCGGGCACGTCGGAGAAGACCAGGTCGGACATCTGGTCGTTCGTCTTGCGCAGTCGTCTGGCGATGGCGCGCAGGAGCGCCGAGGCGACCTCGGGGCGCACGTTCAGCCAGGGCAGCAGGTCACTGTGGCCGAGACCGAGGAGCTTGACCTCCGTCAGGGCGCTCGCCGTGGCCGTGCGCGGACCGGGGTCGAAGAGCGACAGCTCACCGATCAGCTCGCCCGGACCCAGCACCGCCAGCATGTTCTCGCGGCCGTCGGGCGAGGTGCGGTGCAGCTTCACCTTTCCGTCCGTGACCACGTAGAGGCGGTCTCCGGGGTCCCCCTCGTGGAAAAGGGCGTCGCCACGCGCCAGCGTGGTCTCGCTCATGGACGCGCGGAGCTCGGTGGCCTGATCGTCATCGAGCGCCGCGAAGAGCGGGGCACGCCGTAGAACGTCGTCCACGAGTTCTCTCCTTGTCGACCTGCTCGGGAAGCGGGCTCCCTGTCGGGAACCGTGATGCCCATGATGCCGTAGGTGCTGCTGATGCCGTACGTGCAGCAACAGCTCCGTACGGAAAGTTTGACGTACAAAGGATGCTCTGCCGCGCGCTCCGGCGGAATCGGGTGACGGGTGGCTCATGTCCGCCCGGATGTCGGTGCCGGGCTTTAGGCTGGCCGGGTGTCCAACTGACCGGCGAAAGACCGGCGACAGCGCAGGCCAAGGGGGCTTGGAAAGTGTCCGCAGAGTCCAGTTCCGCTGTGGGCGAACAGTCCTCGGCAAAAGCGAAGAACGGGAAAAAGGCCGCGAAACCGGAATCGCATCTGGCCATGGTCCGAAGGGCCCGCCGGACGAATCGCGAGCTCGCCGAGGTCTATCCCTACGCACATCCCGAGCTTGATTTCCGCAACGGGTTCGAGCTCCTGGTGGCGACGGTCCTGTCCGCCCAGACGACCGACCTCCGGGTGAACCAGACGACGCCCGCGCTCTTCGCGAAGTACCCCACGCCCGAGGACCTGGCTGCGGCCGTTCCGGAGGAGCTGGAGCAGCTCATCCGCCCCACCGGCTTCTTCCGGTCCAAGGCGAAGTCGCTGATCGGCCTGTCCACCGCCCTGCGCGACCGCTTCGACGGGACGGTGCCGCCGCGCCTGGAGGATCTGGTGACGCTGCCCGGCGTCGGCCGCAAGACGGCCAATGTCGTCCTGGGCAACGCGTACGGGGTGCCGGGGCTGACGGTGGACACGCACTTCGGGCGGCTCGTGCGCCGCTGGAAGTGGACCGAGCAGCAGGACCCGGAGAAGGTCGAGGCGGAGATCGCCGAGATCTTCCCCAAGAGCGAGTGGACGATGCTCTCGCACCGGATCATCTTCCACGGCCGCCGTGTCTGCCACTCCCGCAAGCCCGCCTGCGGCGCCTGCCCCATCGCGCACCTGTGCCCCGCGTACGGAGAGGGCGAGACGGACCCGGAGAAGGCGAAGAAGCTGCTGAAGTACGAGCTGGCCGGCAAGCCGGGTCAGCGGCTCGATCCGCCCGCCGACTTCCCGGGCGGCCCCGCCCCGAAGACGGGCAATCCGGAGGCCGGGGCGTGACGGAGCGCCCCGCGCCGAGGGGCCTGGCGGGCCGTGTGGCGCCGAGGGGTGCCGTGCGGCCGCGAGGAACGATCGCGCGTCCGATATGCGTTACAGCTCGGGGGTGCCGATGACGCACACGGAGACATCGATCGAGACAGGTACCGGCGCACGGGCCGGCGCGCGGGCGCAGACGCCGGCGACGCCGCCCGAGGGCCCGCCCGCCGCCGCGCCGAGGACGACGGCGGGTCCGGCCACCGGGTCCGCCAGCGCGGCAGGACAGGCCGGACCCGGGCAGGCCGGACCCGGGCAGGCCGGACCCGGGCAGGCCGGACCCGTACGTTCTGGACCAGGGCGGACCGGACCCGGGCGGACCGGGACGGCGGCAGGTCCGGCCGGAGGCGCGGTGGAGAAGACCGCGGGAGGCCCCACGTCGAACGGCACCGAGGGCCCGGCAGCCGGCCGGCCCGCGGTCCCGGATGCCCTCGCGGGCCCCGTGGTCAGCACCGAGGCCCTGCCGGACTGGCTGCAGCCCGTGGTGCGGGCCGCCGCGACGGTGCGGCCCGAGCAGCTCAGCAGCTTCCTGCCGCCGAAGGACGGAGGCGGCCGGCAGTCGGCGGTGCTCGTCCTGTTCGGCGAGGGCGAGCACGGCCCCGAACTGCTGCTCACGGAGCGTGCGAGCAGCCTGCGCTCCCACGCGGGCCAGCCTTCGTTCCCCGGTGGCGCCCTCGACCCGGACGACGGCGATCCCGCGACGGACGGCCCCCTGCGCGCCGCGCTGCGCGAGGCGTGGGAGGAGACCGGTCTCGACCCCTCGGGCGTGCAGATCTTCGGTGTCCTGCCCCGGCTCTACATACCGGTGAGCGGGTTCGTCGTCACGCCGGTGCTCGGCTGGTGGCACACGCCCAGCCCGGTCGGCGTCGTGGACCCGGCCGAGACGGCCCGCGTCTTCACGGTTCCCGTGGCGGATCTCACGGATCCCGCACAGCGTGCGACCACGGTGCACCCCCGGGGCCACCGCGGTCCGGCGTTCGTCTGCGGATCGTCGCTGGTCTGGGGTTTCACCGCGGGAGTGATCGACCGGATCCTGCACTACGCCGGGTGGGAGCGGCCGTGGGACCGCGAGAAGCTGGTGCCTCTGGACTGGCGGGCATGACAGGCTGAATCCGTACATCCGTACCTTCGGCACCACAGCGGCTCTCCCGAGCCCCCTGCCCCTCCCGTCCCCCTGCCCGCTCTTCCTCCCGTCCCCTGCCCGCTCTCCCTCCCGTTTCCTGCTCCTCCTCTGCTGTTCCTGGATCAGCCACTCAGACATCCGGGCCCGCCACCCCGATCCGCCGGGTCCGGGGGCCGGGTCCCGACCCCGCCAGGGCCTCGCCATCACCACGCGCGGCACCTGGGACGACAATGCGAGGCAACCGACGGTGAACGTGCTGGACATCCTGCTGCTGGTCGCTGCCGTCTGGTTCGCGATCATCGGCTACCGCCAAGGCTTCGTCGTCGGCATCCTGTCGGTGATCGGTTTCCTCGGCGGCGGCCTCGTGGCCGTCTACGTGCTGCCCCTGGTCTGGAAGCAGCTGACCAAGGACGCCAGCGTCTCCACGACGGCCGCTGTCGTCGCCGTCGTGATCGTCATCGTCTGCGCCTCCGTCGGGCAGGCCTTCACCACGCACCTGGGCAACCGGCTGCGGAAGTTCATCACCTGGACCCCGGCCCGTGCGCTGGACGCGACCGGCGGCGCCCTGGTGAACGTCGTCGCGATGCTGCTCGTCGCCTGGCTCCTCGGCAGCGCCCTCGCCGTCACCTCCCTGCCGACCATCGGCAAGGAGGTACGCAGCTCGAAGGTGCTCCTCGGGGTGTCCCAGGTGATACCGAATCAGGCGACGACGCTGTTCACGGACTTCTCGTCCGTGCTCGCGCAGAACGGCTTCCCGCAGGTCTTCAGCCCGTTCGCGAACGAGCCCATCACCCAGGTCCGGGCGCCCGACCCGGCGCTAGCGGGCAGCCCGGTGGCGTCCCGCGCCCAGAAGTCCGTGGTCAAGGTCGTCGGTACGGCCTCCGGCTGCGGCAAGGTCCTCGAAGGATCGGGGTTCGTCTTCGCCGACCACCGGGTCATCACCAACGCGCACGTCGTGGGCGGCGTCAGCGACCCGACCATCCAGATCGGCGGGCTCGGCCGGCTCTACGACGCGAAGGTCGTGCTCTACGACTGGCAGCGCGACATCGCCGTGCTGGACGTGCCCGGCCTGCACGCGACGCCGCTGAAGTTCAGCGGAACCGACGCGCGCACCGGCCAGAGCGCGATCGTCGCGGGTTTCCCGGAGAACGGGGCGTACGACGTGCGCTCGGCGCGCGTGCGCGGCCGCATCGACGCGAGCGGCCCCGACATCTACCACCGGGGGAACGTCACCCGCGACGTCTACTCGCTGTTCGCGACGGTGCGTCAGGGCAACTCCGGCGGTCCGCTGCTGACACCCGACGGGAAGGTGTACGGCGTGATCTTCGCCAGGTCGCTGGACGACGACAACACGGGCTACGCGCTGACCGCGGACGAGATCCAGCCCGACATCAAGGCGGGCCGCACGGCCGACCAGCAGGTGGACACGCAGGGCTGCGCCCTCTGACGGAACGGGCCGGTGGGCCGGCCGGCGCGCGCGTGGGGCAGAGTTCGCCGCCGGCTCCCGGGCGGAACCGGGGCCGTCGGATCCTCGCGGCGGGCCGGGTCCCGGAGCGGGCGGCAATGAACGAGCCCCGGGCGGGCGCCCGGGGCGATGATGTCGACTGATGATGGTGTGGTGTGCCGCGTGGTCGTGACGCCGCCCCGTCGACCGGGGCGCGTCCCCGCGGGAGGCGCCCCGGTCAGGTGCCCGTTCCGGCTCCTGCCCTGACCGTCGGGCCACCGCGCTGGTGGCGCAGCCGCGCGGAGACCCAGCGGGCCCTGCGGCGGATGATGCGGGGAATACCGAGCCCGAGTTGCTGATCCTGCTCCGTGGCCCCTATCTGCGGGACACCGTCCCTCGGGTGCGTGATCGGCTCGGTGGCCGATGCGGGGTTCCTGCGTGCTGCGTCACCGTAATCGTGCGTCCAGCCCATACCCGACGTCTGCCCCTGGCCCATGGTCGGTAATCGCCGGAACCGGCGCCAATCGGCCTATGCATCCGGCATTTGGCAGCTCGTACGATCGTCGTAGGGGATTCGCCTGTTCGAGCGATCCGTTCGCGGATCACCCGCGAACCCGCGCCCCACGAGGGCACCGTCCGTGCGCCCCGCCGGGCGCCCTTTCCTCCGCGCCGCGCGGGGCATCCGCCGTCCCCCGCCCCACGGGGAAGCGTCCCGCACCGCTGCGCCCCGCCGCGGCCGCTCCCGCGCCTACGCGCCGTCGGGCCTGCGGTCGTGGGCCGGGTCGGCCAGCCAGTCCAGCAGCTCCGTGGAGAACGCGACCGGATCCTCCTCGTGCGGGAAGTGCCCGACGCCTTCGAACAGGCGCCACCGGTACGCGGCGTCCACGTACTCGACGGAGCCCGCCGTGGACCGGGTCCGCATCGCAGGGTCGAGGGCCCCGTGCAACTGGAGCGTGGGGACGCGCACGGGCCGCTTCATGCGCCGGTAGAACTGGATGCCGTCGGGGCGTGCCAGCGACCGCACCATCCACCGGTACGGCTCGACCGAGCAGTGTGCCGTCGACGGGATCATCATCGCGCGCCGGTACATGCCGATCGACTTGTCGTCGGGCTTCTCCGGGCCGGACCACTCCCTGATCAGATCGCCCACCAGCGCGGCGTCGTCCGCGGTGAGGCGTCTCTCCGGGATCCACGGGCGCTGGAAGCCCCACACGTACGATCCCGCGCGGGTCTGCGCGAAGTCCGAGAGCATCGCCGAGCGCCAGCGGCGCGGATGCGGCATGGAGCTGACGACCAGCCGCCGCACGAGCTTCGGGCGCATGACCGCCGCCGTCCACGCGAGGTAGCCGCCCAGGTCGTGCCCCACGAGGGCGGCGTCCGGCTCGCCGAGGGACCGTACGACGCCGGTGATGTCGAGCGCGAGGTTCGCCGGGTCGTAACCGCGCGGCGTGCGGTCGCTGCCGCCGACGCCCCGCAGGTCCATGGCGACGGCCCGGTATCCCGCGTCCGCGAGGGCCACCAACTGGCGGCGCCAGGTCCACCAGAACTGCGGGAAGCCGTGCAGGAGCAGCACGAGCGGGCCCTCGCCCATCTCGGCGATGTGGAAGCGCGCGCCGTTGGCGGCCACATCGCGGTGGATCCAGGGGCCGTCGACGCGTACACCCGAGTCAGAGGCCATCATGCAGACGAGCGTGCCACAGACGCGGAGTCCGGGGTGCCGGTGGCGAGCTCCCGCGGGTGCGGCTTCGCCTTCTGGAACACGGCCGCGGTCTCCTTGGCCGAGGCGATCGTCTTCTCTGGGGGCTTGACCTTCTTCAGCTTCAGCGCCGCGAAGCCGCCCAGGATGCCCGCCAGCACGACGAAGGCGCCGCCGACGATCAGGAACGACCACGCGAGGCCGAGGCCGAGATTGTGGATGCCGTACGCGGCGGCGAAGCTGAACACCGGCAGGGAGAACAGCAGGAAGACGCCGGCCACGGCTCCCGCGCCGCCGCCCGCCGCCCCGCGCTTCACGTCCTGGCGCAGCTCCGCCTTCGCGAGCGCGATCTCGTCGTGCATCAGTTCCGACATCCCGGCCGTGGCTGCGGCGACCAGCTGACCGAGACTGCGGTCGGCGGGGACGGACTCGACGACGGTGCCCGTCTTTACCGCATCGGCAACCTGCTTGTCGGGGTCGCTCATCGGTGACTCCCTCTCCTCGGCCGTAACCGTTTTCTTGTGTCGTACGCCTGTGTGTACGGATGTCCAGATGTCCGTGTGTCCGTTGTCAGATCATGCCGGACCGCCGCCGTCCTCGCGCGCTGCCCCCACGGGAGCGGGCCCGGCAGGATCGTGTTACCCACGGGTACCCCCGCCTGACCGCGATCCACCCGCGGGGGGCACGGGGATCCCGGGAGGGGACGGCAACGGGGGCGGCAACGGGGGCGGGCCGCCGACGCCGCCGGCGGAGCAGTCCGTGTACGCCGAAGGGGGTGCCGGTGCGCACGCGATGTGCGTACCGGCACCCCCCTCTCCGGCCGTGCGGATCCGCGGGTGTCGGGCCGAGCCCGCGTCAGTCCTCGCTGGCCGCCGTGGGCAGCTGGCTCTGGATGAGGTCCATGACCGACGCGTCCGTCAGCGTCGTGACGTCACCCAGCTGACGGTTCTCCGCGACGTCCCGCAGCAGCCGCCGCATGATCTTGCCGGAGCGTGTCTTCGGCAGCTCGGCGACGGGCAGGATGCGCTTCGGCTTGGCGATCGGGCCGAGCGTCGTTCCGACGTGGTTGCGCAGTTCCGCGACCAGGCCGTCGTCCACCTGGGCCGTGCCGCGCAGGATGACGAACGCGACGATGGCCTGGCCCGTCGTCTCGTCGGCCGCGCCGACGACCGCCGCCTCGGCGACCTTCGGGTGCGAGACGAGAGCCGACTCGACCTCCGTGGTGGAGATGTTGTGACCCGAGATCAGCATGACGTCGTCCACCCGGCCCAGCAGCCAGATGTCCCCGTCCTCGTCCTTCTTCGCGCCGTCGCCCGCGAAGTACCTGCCCTCGAAGCGGGACCAGTACGTGTCGAGGAAACGCTGGTCGTCGCCCCAGACCGTCCGCAGCATCGACGGCCACGGCTCGGTCAGGACCAGGTAGCCGCCGCCCCCGTTGGGGACCTCGTTGCCCTCGTCGTCCACGACGGTCGCCGAGATGCCCGGCAGCGGGCGCTGCGCCGAGCCGGGCTTCGTCTCGGTGACGCCGGGCAGCGGGGAGATCATGACGGCGCCGGTCTCGGTCTGCCACCAGGTGTCGACGACGGGCGTCTTGCCGCCGCCGATGTTCTCCCGGTACCAGACCCACGCCTCGGGGTTGATCGGCTCGCCGACCGACCCGAGCAGGCGCAGGCTCGACAGGTCGAAGCGGGCCGGGATGTCGTCGCCCCACTTCATGAACGTGCGGATCGCGGTGGGCGCCGCGTACAGCAGCGTCACGCCGTACTTCTGGACGACCTCCCAGAAACGGCCCTGGTGCGGCGTGTCGGGGGTGCCCTCGTACATCACCTGCGTGACGCCGTTGGACAGCGGGCCGTACACGATGTACGAGTGCCCGGTGACCCAGCCGATGTCGGCGGTGCACCAGTAGACGTCGCTCTCCGGCTTGAGGTCGAAGACGGCGTGGTGCGTGTAGGACGTCTGGGTGAGGTAGCCGCCGGACGTGTGCAGGATGCCCTTCGGCTTGCCCGTCGTACCCGACGTGTACAGGATGAACAGCGGGTGCTCGGCGTCGAACGCCTCGGGCGTGTGCTCCGTCGACTGGCGGTCGACGATCTCGTGCCACCACACGTCGCGGCTCGCGTCGAACTTCGTGTCCTGGCCCGTGCGCCGGACGACGAGGACGTGCTCGACCTGCGGGCACTTCGTGACGGCGTCGTCGATCGCGGGCTTGAGCGCCGTCGGCTTGCCGCGCCGGTAGCCGCCGTCCGCGGTGATGACGATCTTGGCGTCGGCGTCCTGGATGCGCGAGGCGACGGCGTCGGAGGAGAAGCCGCCGAAGACGACGGAGTGCGGCGCGCCGATGCGGGCGCAGGCCAGCATCGCCACGATGGCCTCGGGGATCATCGGCATGTAGACCGCGACGCGGTCGCCCTTCGTGACGCCCAGCTCCAGGAGGGCGTTGGCCGCCTTGGAGACCTCGTCCTTCAGCTGTGCGTACGTCAGGGAGCGGCTGTCGCCCGGCTCGCCCTCGAAGTGGATGGCGACCCGGTCGCCGTTGCCGGCCTCGACGTGGCGGTCCACGCAGTTGTACGCGACGTTCAGCTTCCCGTCCGCGAACCACTTGGCGAACGGCGGGTTGGACCAGTCCAGGGTCTCGGTGGGCTCGGTGGCCCAGGTGAGCCGCCTCGCCTGCTCGGCCCAGAAGCCGAGCCGGTCCGCCGAGGCCTGTTCGTACGCCTCCGCCGTCACGTTGGCGTGCGCGGCCAGATCGGCAGGCGGGGCGAACCGACGCTCTTCCTTGAGCAGATTGGCCAGGCTCTCTTTGCTCACGACATCTCCCATTCCCAGGGCGTCCCTACGTTTCTCCCGCTAGCTCATCAGCCGGACGCCCACGTGACAAGAGCCGACGGGGAATTGGTTTAGACCTCTGTGGGTGTGCGTCAGCCTACCGCCCCCGGCGGACGTGCCCGGCGGGCGAGGGCCCCCGCCCGGCGCTGCGGGAAGGGGCCCTCACGGTCTCACGGATGCTGCCGGAGGGAACCACGGGCGCGCGGTCCGGCTCCTTCGGCGGCGGGGGGCTTCGGTGATGGCCGGTAACGGTTCAGGGCGGTTTCGGTGTCGGACGCGGGGAGCGGGGAGCAGGGACCGGGGAGCGGGGAGCAGGGACCGGGGACCGGGGAGCGGGATGGGGGAGGCGAGGGGGATGGGCAGGTGATGTCGGGGCGGCGGGGGACGTCGGGTCGGCGGGCGGTCCTCAGACGTGCGGTTCGACGGGCTCGGAGGCGGCGACCCGGTGGAAGACGGCGGCTTCGGCGGTGTCGGCGGCTGCCGGCAGGCCTCCGGAGCCGGCGCCCGGCTCGGTTCGTGACGCTGTTTCCGCGCCTGGGTGGGTCCCCGCGCCGCTTCCTGGGGTGGTTGCCGCGGTGCTCCGCGAGGCGGTTCCGGAGGCGGTGCGGTCCTCGTGCGGGGGCTCGTACGGCAGCTCGGGTTCGGGCCCCTGCCCGTGGTCGCCCAGCAGGTAGGCCTGGGCCTCGCCGACGTGGAAGTACATGCCGTGCAGCGCCAGCGTCCCCTCGGCGAGGCGCCGGGCGACCGACGCGTGCGCGCGCAGGTTGTCGAGCTGCTGGACCACGTTGGTCAGGCACAGCTCCTCGACCTCGTCGGCCACGGGCCGGGCCGAGAGCCGGACGCGAGGCCCCTGGCCCGCCCGGATGCGCCGCAGGCTGGAGCGGCCGTGGCGCAGCCATCGGCGAAGCGGCGTAGGGCCCGTGACGGCAGGAGCGGCCGGAGCGGCTGTAGCCGCCGACGGCGCCGGAGCGTCCGTGGAGTCCCTGTCCGCGTCGGTGTCCGCCCTCGCGGCTGTCCTCGTCTTCCCGTCCGTGTCCGCTTCCGCGTTTGTGCCAGTGCCCGCGCTCGTACCCGTACGGGCGTCCGCGTCGTCCTGCAGCAGCGCCTGCATCGCACCGCAGCCCGAGTGTCCGCAGACGGTGATGGACTCGACCCGCAAGACGTCCACGGCGTACTCGATCGCGGCCGCCACCGACTCGTCGCCGCCCTCGGCGTCGGGCAGGGGGACGAGGTTGCCGACATTGCGCACGGTGAAGAGGTCGCCCGGTCCGCTGGCCGTGATCATGCTCGTGACGAGACGTGAGTCGGAGCAGGTCAGGAAGAGCTGGGAAGGGCGCTGTCCTTCGCGGGCGAGTCGCGCCAACTCGTCCCGTACGAGGGGTGCGGTGTTGCGCTGGAAGGCGCTCAGCCCCCCGGCGAGACGGCTGCCGCCCGGGACGGATCCGGTCCCGTCGCCCGCGGGCCCGGGCCGTCCTGCCGGGACGCGTGCGCCGGCCCGTCCTTCTGCCCCTGCGGCGGTCTGGCCCTCCGCGCGTGCGTCGGCCTGTGCGCGCCCCTGTCCCTGCTCCTGTCCCTGCCACTGTCCTTGCCCCTGTGGGAGCTTCTGCGCCCGCGTGCGTGATCGGATCCTTCCGCGCAGGCCGCTCCTGCGAGCGGCCTCGGGCTTCGCGTCCGGCCCGGCAGGGGAGTGCCGGTCACCGGCCGCCCGCGATGCCGCCGCTTCGCCGCAGTGGTGGTTGCGCCAGGAGGTCCACGGCCGGCAGCAACTGCTGGGCTCCCGCACGGGGTCGGCGAACCTGCCGCCCGCCCTGCCGGTGAACTCGACGCCGCCGCCGTGGGCGACGTGGGCCGATCGCCACTCGTGCAGCACCTCGTAGGCGGCATGGTCCATGAACGAGGCGTCCAGCTCCACGACGCACTCGGCATGCTGCGGGACCTGGTGGAGTGCCCTGGTGAGGCGCGGCACCGCGAGGAACGTCAACTGCCCTCGTACGCACACGTGGTAGGTAGCGCCCAGGGTCCGCGTCGTGATGTGGGTCCGGGTCAGCCTGCGCAGGGCGACCACCACCGCCACGGCTCCGCCGATCGCCACGCCCTGGAGGACGCCGAGGAGGATCACCGACGCGACCGTCGCGACGTACACCGGGAACTCGCGGTGCCGGTGCACGTTGCGGATGTGGGCGTACGACACCATCTGCACGCCGACCGTCATGACCAGCGCGGCGAGAGCCGCCAGCGGGATGCGCTCCAGGGTGGAGACGAGGAGCCCCGCGGCCAGCAGCACCCAGACGCCGTGCAGGACGGTGGAGGCGCGGCTCGTCGCCCCGGCCCGCACATTCGCCGAGCCGCGCACCGCCCCGCCGGACACCGCGAGCCCGCCGAGGGCGCCGGACAGTGCGTTCGCCACGCCCTGGGCGCGCAGTTCCCGGTCCAGATCGGGGCGTCCGGTGCGCGGTGCCGCGGACGTCGCGGAGGGACCGGCCCCGTGGGAACGGGCTCCGGCCGCGGCGCGGGCACCGGCGAGCTTGTCGACCGCCACGGCGGACAGCAGCGATTCGAGGCTTGCCACGAGTGTCATGGTGAGGACGGCAGCGAGGAGCGGCAGCAGCGGCCCGCTCGGCAGGCCAGGCAGTACGTGCGCGCCCCAGGACGGCAGTTCCACGCGGGCGATGCCGGGGGCTGCGAAGGCGGCCACGGCCGTCGCCACGCCGACGGACACGAGCGCGGCCGGCACCCGCCCGGCCCTTCTCATCACGCGCCCGGGCAGCCTCGGCCACACGATCAGGACGGCCAGGGTGAGCGCGCCGACGAGGGGCGAAGCGGGGCCCACCCGGGCCAGTTGGCCGGGAAGCGCGGTGATGTTCGCGAGGGCCGAACTCTGGGGGGAGCCGCCGAGGACGACGTGCAGCTGGGCCAGCGCGATGGCGACGCCGATGCCGGCGAGCGTGCCGTGCACGACGGCAGGGCTGACGGCGAGCGCCGACCGGGCGGCCCGGAACGTGCCGAGCAGGATCTGCAGCAGCCCCGCGCCGATGGTGATCGCGCAGGTCGTCTGCCAGCCGAACTGCTGGATCATCCCGGCGGTGACGACGGTCAGTCCCGCGGAGGGGCCACTGACGAGGAGAGGGGAACCCCCGAGCGAGCCGGCGACGATCCCGCCGATGCCCGCGGAGAGGAGAGCCGCGCCCAGCGGGGCGCCCATCGCGACGGCGAGGCCGAGCGACATGGGGATGGCGATCAGGAACACGGTGATCGACGCGGACACGTCGGCACCGGCGATCCTGAAGCGCCGCGGACGACGGGAGTCGCCGCCGTCGCTGCCGGTCCCGCCCCCGTGTCCCGGCGCGTTGCGGCCCTCGGCGGAGGAGGGGGCCGTGACGTCGGATCCGAATGGGGATGCGGGCGCGGATTCGGATGCGGATGCGGATGGGGCTGAGGCGACGGAGGAATCGGAGGGGTTGGTGACGTCGGCGGGGCGTGCGACAGGGTGGTGAGGGGTGCCGGGTACGGACGCAGACATGTGTTTCCCGTCTCCTCCGGGGTGGCGCGGTCGCGAAATGGGGTCGCGGCCGTGAGCACGAGGTGCAGTGGCGGGATCGGATCTTCGATTCAAGGTTGAGCAAATGAATCGTATGGCTTGGTAAAGTCTCCGTCATGTTATTTGCGGCAAGCGGCCTAATTGTTCACCCGTGATAGTGAATAGTATTTTTATATACTCGACCTTTTATGGGGAATGGGAAAAGCGGGACGGGATCAGGGGCAAAAGGGGAAGGGAAGGGAGGGGGGAGGGGGGAGGAAAGCGGGAGGCGCGGAGGGGGTAGGGCGGGAAGTGGGGTAACGGGAGGGGGCGCACGCATGGGTGGCCCGTGAACGGCGTGGCGCCGCGCGGGAGGTGGTCGGGGTGAAGGTGGACGAAGGAGGGTGCAGGGACGGAGCCGGCCGTCCGGCCCCTCGCCCCGACCCCTTCGTGTTCACGTCTCCCGTCCCGTCCCGTCCCGTCCCGTCCAGGCCTTCGCCGGGCCGTGCTGGGGCCGCCCCCCTGCCACGACGCGATCCCCCGCCTCCGGGTGTGAACCCCCGCGTCCGGGTGTGAACCCCCGCCTCCGTACTGACTCAGCCCGGTTGCGGCACGGCCGCGGACTCCCCGAGGACGAACGACGGGTCCACCTGCGCCGCGAGGTCCGCGCCCGTCTTCGCGTTGCCCCAGCTCTCCGCGTTCTTCAGGTGGAAGTGCACCATCTGCCGGGTGTACCGGGCCCAGTCGCGATCGTCGTACGACCGCTCGGCGGCTGCCTTGACGCTCTCGAGCGCCGCGCGGTTCACCGGCTCCAGCTCTCCGAACGGAGCGGGGCGGCCCTTCTCCATGGCCCGCACCCAATCCGAATGGGAGAGCGTGACGAGGAGGTCGTCCCCGACCTCGGCGCGCAGGAATTCCAGGTCGGTCTCGTCCTGCACCTTGTTGCCCACGACTTTCAGCGCGACGCCGAAGTCCCGCGCGTATTCCTTGTACTGCCGGTAGACGGAGACGCCCTTGCGGGTCGGTTCGGCCACCAGGAACGTCATGTCGAAGCGTGTGAACATGCCGGAGGCGAAGGAGTCCGAGCCGGCCGTCATGTCCACGACGACGTACTCGTCACGGCCGTCCACCAGGTGGTTCAGGCACAGTTCCACCGCGCCGACCTTGGAGTGGTAGCAGGCGACGCCGAGGTCGGCCTCCGTGAACGGGCCCGTCGCCATCAGCCGGATCTCGCCGCCGTCCAGCGGCACCCTGCGCGCGCAGGCCTCGTAGACCGGGTTGTCTTCCACGACGCGCAGCAGCCGCGAACCCTCGCCGGGCGGAGTCGTCTTGATCATGGCCGCGGCGGACGCGATACGCGGATTGCTGCCGCGTACGTAGTCCTTGATCAGGGGGAGGTGCGCACCGAGGGCGGGCAGGGCGGCCGCCTCCCCTTCGCTGAGGCCGAGCGCGGCGCCCAGGTGCTGGTTGATGTCGGCGTCGACGGCCACGACCGGCCTGCCGTCCGCCGCCAGACTGCGGATGAAGAGCGAGGACAGCGTGGTCTTGCCGCTGCCGCCCTTGCCCACGAAAGCGATCTTCATGTTCACGTAGCGTAGTCGATTCATTGCGTGCTGTGTCCGTCTTGGGTGAAAGAGGCCACTCACCGGTGGGAGGTGTGGTGCGGGCGCGTAGCCTCGCTCCCTATGAGTAGGTCCGCCTCTGACGCCTCAGCCGACACTCCCCGCCCGTCCGCGGGCGACCTCGCGGGGCCCTCCACCGGCCCGTCCGCCGTATCGGCGGCCACTTCGCCCGCAGACCCGTCCGCTTCGCCCGCAGACCGGTCCGCCTCGCCCGCCGGCCGGTCCGCCGGCCCGTCCCCCCGGGCGGCGGGCACCTCCGGTGGGCCCGGTGGCAGCGCCGACGGAGGCACGGCGGCCCACGCTTCCGGCGACACCGCGCCCGCCCGTGCGCCGAGTGGCTCCTCCGCGGGGGCGGCGGCGCGGAGAGGGGACGACCCGCTCGCGGCCCTCGCCTCGCTCGACGGGGTCACCGACGCCGTGGAATCCATGCGCAAGGCCGTCGACCGCCTCTACGGGCACCGCGTGATGCGCCGCCGCAGTACGGAAGTCACCTCGGAGGCGGCCCTGCGTGCCGCACGCGCCTCCGCTGCGCTGTCCGGATCGGACTGGGGGCTCGAGGAGGTCCGCCGGCGCACCGATTTCAGCAGCGAGGCTCAGGCCCGGACGGTGGGGGCCGCGCTGCGCGTGACCGCCGAGGCGGGTCAGCTGCTCTCGGTGTGGCGGCAGTCGCCGACGCGGGTCCTCGCACGGCTGCACCTGGTCGCGGCGGGTGGGGTCGGCGCCGGCGACGAGCGGATCGGGCGGCCGAGGCTCGCGGGTGAGCCGGCCGTCGAGGCGCCGGGCGCCGAGGCGCTCGGGCCGCTGACCGAAACGCCCCTGCCGGACCCCGACGAGGTGGCGGGGCGGCTCGAAGGCCTGACCGAACTGCTCCTCGCGCCGAGCGACGCTCCCGCCCTCGTAATGGCCGCCGTCGTGCACGGCGAACTGCTGGCGCTGCGCCCGTTCGGGTCGTTCAACGGCGTGGTGGCGCGGGCAGCGGAACGGATCGTGCTGATCAACAGCGGTCTCGACCCCAAGTCGATCTGCCCCGCCGAAGTCGGCCACGCCGAACTCGGCCGCGCGGCCTACGCCGGGGCCTTCGAGGGCTACCTGTCCGGCACCCCGGCGGGCATGGCCGCGTGGATCGTCCATTGCGGGCGCGCGATCGAACTCGGCGTCAGGGAATCGACGGCCGTCTGCGAGGCGCTCCAGCGCGGAGCCGCCTGAGCCGAATCCCGGCTGGCCGCTGCCCTCGGGAAACCCTCGGGAAGCTGCCGCCCTGAGGAAGCTGCCGTCCTCAGGAAGCATCCGTGCCCGGGGACCTCGTGCCGGGGGAGCGGCCCCTCCGGGAACCTGCCGTGCGGGGGGAGTGACCGCCCTGCGGACGGTGCCGTGCCCGGGGAACCGCCGCCCTGGGAGAGCCGCTCTCCTCGGGAAGCCGCCGCCAGGCCCTCCGGGCACGCGGGAAGGCACCCGGAACGTACCGGGACGCCTGTCCGGACGCCTGCACGCGCAGGACGCCTGCACACGCAAGGAGGCCCGCACACGCAGGGACGCCTGCACACGAATGCGGCGGCACCCTGAAGGCGCCGCCGCTGGCACGATCCCCGGGTTACCAAGCGTCCTCGAAATGTGCCCATCAGGTCGGGTACTTCGCCCGTCACCTGGTGCGGCTGGCCCGTATTCGACGGGTCGACGTCGCGTGGGTGCTCCGGTTGCGTGCTCGGTCCGTGTGGCCTGTGCGTGTGTGAGGTCGTCCTCCCGGACGTCCTGGGTCCCGCGGGCCGTTGATTCCTTTGTACTCCCGGTGGTCCCGGGGCGGAACCCGGCGCTCCCGTTCTTTACTTTCGCCTTCAAGCAGGTGAGTCGGGGCGGGGTCGGCGTGCCGATGGGAGGGCCACGCAAGCACCCGGCGCAGCGCGCAGGGGCGCCGGACTCGCGGCCCCCGTGCGGGGCCAGGCCGCGCCTGCGGCCGGCTGCCCCGGGGGCAGTTCGGCATGAGGGCGTGGCGGTCCCGCGCTCGCGGCGACCCGCCTCGCGGGTCAGGCGCGGGCGCGCCTGCGGCTCGTCGAGTACCAGACGAGCGCGACGGTGGCGGCCACCACGCCGACGGCCACCGCGGCGGCGACCCCGGGCCAGCCGGGCATCGCGAACGCGGGGAGGCGCTGCCGGAGCCGGACCGGCCGGTTGAAGACCAGCACCGGCCACTCGCGCGCGCCTGCCTCCCTGCGCAGCGCACGATCGGGGTTGACCGCGAACGGGTGGCCGACCGCCTCCAGCATCGGCACGTCCGTGACGGAGTCGCTGTACGCGTAGCAGCGCGTCAGGTCGTAACCCTCCGACTCCGCGAGCTGCCGGACCGCTTCGGCCTTCGTCGGCCCGTAGGCGTAGTACTCCACCTCGCCGGTGAAGCAGCCGTCCCCGCCGACGACCATCCGGGTGGCCACGACCCTGTCCGCGCCCAGCAACTCGCCGATGGGCTCGACCACTTCGGCACCCGATGTGGAGACGATCACGACGTCGCGACCGGCGGCGTGGTGATCCTCGATGAGGGAGGCCGCCTCGTCGTAGATGATGGGGTCGATCAGGTCGTGCAGCGCCTCGGCGACGATCTCCTTGACCTGCTGGACGTTCCACCCTTTGCAGAGAGCCGAGAGGTACTGGCGCATCCGCTCCATCTGGTCGTGGTCGGCGCCCCCGGCGAGGAAGACGAACTGCGCGTACGCGGTCCGCAGTACAGCGCGGCGGTTGATCAGTCCGCCTTGGTAGAAGGACCGCCCGAAGGTCAGCGTCGACGACTTCGCAATGACCGTCTTGTCCAGGTCGAAGAAGGCAGCTGTACGTGGCAAGTAGTCGTTTTCCACGCCATGAGCATATGCGCCCACCATTCGGCGTAAGGTCCGGCGTGTGGGTTTGCTCGAGAAGGCCCTCGGGTACACCATGGAAGTCACGGATCGTTCGCGACCGTGTCTAACCCGGTCCGGCTCCTCCCCCCCCCGAGTCGGCCGTGGGGACGACCCCCGCTCTCCCCCCCGGCGGGGGTCGTCGCATGTCCGGCCCCGGTCGTCCCCCTTTCTCCGCGTCGCGCGGGCCCCTGATCCCCGCGGTCCGGCCACCCGTCCAGGGCGTTCTTGCCCACCTTCGGCCGTCACGATGCGTAGCCACGAGCCCCATCGGCGAATGTCACCGATTTGAGCTACGGAGTTATTCACATTCGCCGAGTTGTCCACAGATTCCGAGCGGGATCCCCACGATTTCCGGGCGCCGGGCAGCCTGATTCCAGCTGCGAAGTTCGCAGTGGCCGGAATCGCCGATACCGGATCTCCATGTGCGCCCGGGAAGGGTGGCCTGCGGAGGGCCGGTGGGTCTCGCGATCGGCGTGCGCAGGGAGATACGGACGGGGGCGGAAGCATGGCCGGGTTCATGGAGGCAGGCAGATCGCGCAGGGTGCCGCAGCCGGCGGGTGGGCCGCGCGGGGCGGGAGCGGCGCGCCCGCTGATCGTCACGGAGGACGTGGAACTGCTCGACGATCTGCTGCGGCTGTGCGCGGCGGCGGGCGCCGAGGCGGAGGTGCACCCCACTCTCCCGCAGGTCAAGGGGGGTTGGGAGGCCGCGCCGCTGGTGCTCGTCGGTGACGACGCCGCGGCCCGGTGCCGCGGGGCGACGCGCAGACCGGGCGTGATGCTGGTCGGACGGGACCAGGACGACCCGGCCGTGTGGCAGCGGGCGGTGGAGATCGGCGCCGAGTGCGTGCTGCGCCTGCCCGATGCGGAGGGATGGCTCGCCGACCGTCTGGCGGACGCGGCGGAGGGCGCCGCGGAGCACGCCGTCACGGTCGGTGTGATCGGCGGCCGGGGCGGGGCCGGTGCGTCCACCCTCGCGTGTGCGCTTGCGATCACCGCCGCGCGAACGGGCCGGCGCACGATGCTCGTCGACGCGGATCCGCTGGGCGGCGGCCTCGACGTCCTGCTGGGAGGCGAGCAGGCGGAAGGCAGGCGCTGGCCGGACTTCGCCGCCTCCAAGGGGCGCGTCGCGGGCACGGCCCTCGAGGAGTCGCTGCCCCACCTGCACGATCTGAGCATCCTCAGCTGGGATCGCGGTGACGCCGTGACGGTGGGCCCCGACGCCATGCGGTCGGTGCTGGCCGCCGCCCGCAGGCGCGGCGGTGTCGTCGTGGTGGACCTGCCGCGGCGCGTCGACGAGGCGGTGGCGGAGGCGCTGGCCCAACTGGACGTCGGACTGCTCGTGGTGCCCGGGGAGTTGCGGGCCGTCGCCGCGGCGGAGCGTGTGTCGTCGATGGCTCGCATGGTGCTGGGGGACTTGCGGGTGGTGGTCCGCGGCCCCTGCGCCGCGGGGCTGGACGCCGGATGGATCACCCAGGCCCTCGACCTGCCTCTCGTGGGTGAACTGCCGCCGGAGCCGGGCCTCTCCGAGCTGCTGGAGGCAGGCGGGCCGCCCGGCTCGCGCGCTCGCGGCCCGCTCGCCCAGTTCTGCGGCGCGTTCTGGGAGCAGGCACTCGCACCCGGCTCGGGTGCACGGCCGTGAGGGCGGGGACGGGGACGCGGACGGGGACGCGGACGGGGACGGGGACGGAAGCAGTGGACGGGGCAGGCACGACCCTGCTCGACGCGGTGCGACGGCGCCTCGCGCAAAGCGGCGCCGAGCCGACGCCCGCCCGCGTGGCCGCCGCCCTGCGGGCCCAGGGCAGGCTGCTCGGCGACGCGGAAGTCCTGGGGGCGGCGGAGGAGTTGCGCACTGAGCTGGTGGGCACGGGCCCCCTGGAGGCACTCCTCGCGGACGACCGCGTCACGGATGTACTGGTGGCGGCGCCCGACCGGGTGTGGGTGGACCGCGGCAGCGGGCTGGAGCTGACCCGAGTGGTCTTCCCGGACGCGGCTTCCGTACGGAGGCTTGCCCAGCGCCTCGCGGCCGCGGCGGGCCGGCGCCTGGACGACGCCCGCCCGTGGGTCGACGCTCGGCTGCCCGACGGCACGCGCATGCACGCTGTGCTGCCGCCCGTCGCCGTCGGGTCGGCGTGCCTCTCGTTGCGCGTGGTGCGGCCGAAGGCGTTCTCGCTCGCGGAACTGGCGGCCGCGGGCACGCTTCCGCCGGGAGGCGAGCAGATCCTGCGGGTGCTGGTGCGGGCACGGCTCTCCTTCCTGATCAGCGGCGGGACGGGGACGGGCAAGACGACGCTGCTGTCCACGCTCCTCGGGCTCGTCGGGAAGCGCGAACGGATCGTGCTGGCGGAGGATTCGGCCGAACTGCGCCCCGACCACCCGCACGTGGTCCGCCTCGAGACCCGGCCGGCCAATCAGGAGGGCGCGGGAGAAGTGACGCTCAAGGACCTCGTGAGACAGGCCCTGCGCATGCGCCCCGACCGGCTCGTCGTGGGCGAGGTGCGCGGCGCCGAGGTCACCGATCTGCTGGCCGCGTTGAACACCGGACACGAGGGCGGGTGCGGCACGGTCCATGCCAACGCGGCGGCGGACGTGCCGGCCCGCCTGGAGGCCCTGGGCACGGCCGCCGGGCTCGACCGGGCGGCGCTGCACAGCCAGCTGGCCGCGGCCGTCTCGGTCGTGATCCACCTCGTCCGCGACAGGACGGGCCGCCGGCGCCTCGCCGAGGTGTGCGTGCTGGAGCGGGACGCGGAGGGCCTCGTCGTGCCGGTGCCCGCGCTGCGCTGGGCGCCCGACGGGTTCGTCAGGGAGTCCGGCTGCGCCCGGCTGACCGCCCTGATCGGCGGAGCGTCGTGACGGCCGTGTCAGTGGCCGAGTGCGGCTGGGCGGCCGCGCTGTGCGCCGGCGTCGCGGGACGGCTCGTGGTGGCGGAGGAGTCGCGCCGGCGCCGGGCGCGTGCCGTGTGCGCGGCCTTCCCGGTCGGGCCGGCCCACCGGCCCCCGTTCCCGGAGCGGGTCGCCGCGTGGTGCCGGCGCCGGGCCGGGAAGCTCGGCAGGGAGTGGCTGTGCGTGCCGGTCGCCGTTCTGGTGGCGGTGCTGGGCGCCTCCCTCCTCCCTCTCGTCGCGGGCGTGTTCGCGGTTCCGCTCGCGCGACGCGGAATGCGCGCGGCCGGGCGGCGAAGGAGCGCGGAGCGGCGTGCCGAGGCGGTCGTGGCGCTGTGCGGGGCGACCGCCGGTGAACTCCGGGCGGGCTCCCAGCCGGTGCGCGCGCTGATGGACGCTTCGGCGGCCACCGGGGGCCTCGGCGGGGACGAGCCGGCGGTGGTGGCCGCCGTCCGGTTCGGGGGAGACGCGCCGGCCGCACTCAGACGCGCGGCCCGCGAGCCGGGCGCAGGCGGTCTTGCGGGGCTCGCCGCCTGCTGGCAGGTCGCGGTGGACGGCGGCGCCGGCCTGGCTGCCGGCCTCGACCGCTTGGAGGGGGCGCTGCGCGCGGAACAGGACCAACGCCTCGCGTTACGTGCCCAGTTGGCGGGCCCTTGGTCGACGGTGGTGGTGCTGGCCGTGCTGCCTGTGGTGGGCCTTGGCCTCGGAGCCGCGATGGGCGCCCGTCCGCTGCGGGTCCTGCTGCACACGCCGGCCGGCCTGGCCTGCCTCGTGCTCGGCCTCCTGCTGGAAGGGGCCGGCCTCTGGTGGGCCGGGCGGATCGTGAAGGGGGCTGAGGACGGATGACGGGGGAGTTTGTCCACAGGCTGTGGATGACGATGTCGACGGTGGCGGCGGTGCTCTCCGGGGCCCTGGCGTGGGCCGGCCGGCGGCACGTGAGGCGGGCGCGGCGGCGCACCTCGGCGCTGCTCGCGACGGAGCGTACCGGCGTGCGCGGGGGTCTGCGGTATCCGTCGGGGGCGTGGGCGCGCCGGTGGATCCCGCCGGTCGGGGCGCTGCTCGCGGCCTGGGTGCTGGTGGGTGGACTGCCCGGCGCGGCCGTGGGGCTGGCCGCCGGGGTGGGCCTGTGGCGGTGGTCGCCCCTGAGCCGGAACGGTGGCCGGATCGTGCCCGCGGACGTC
>NZ_JAKGCV010000360.1 GCF_021556455.1 Streptomyces fuscigenes
CGGGAGGGCCACGACGCGAGCGCCTTTCTCGGACTTCTCTTCGGCGAGCCCGGACCGGAGCTGGGTACGGACGCGGGCTCGGTGGGGCCGGGGGACCGGCCGCGGCCGGTCCGCTCTTCACCGCGGCGGTGCGCCTCGGCCCGGCCCTGTTCGACGCGGCGAGCGGGCGGCTGGTGGAGCTGGGCGGCCTCCCGGTCGAGGGGCCCCGCCTCGACCTGTGGCGCGCGCCCACGGACAACGACCGGGGCTCGGACGAACCTGAGGCGGACCGCTGGCGGGCCGCGGGCCTGCACCGGCTGCACCACCGGACCGACGCGGTCGATCATGGCGGGGCCGGCGACCCGGGCACCCTCCTCGTACGGACCCGGGTGGCGCCCCCGGCCCGCGGCTTCGGCCTGTTCGCGGACTACCACTGGCACGCGGAGGGCGACGGCTCGCTGCGGCTGCGCGTCGACGTCGAGCCGGACGGCGTCTGGCCCTGCACCCTGCCGCGGCTCGGCCTGCGCATGGCGGTGCCGGGCGCGCTCGGATCGGCCGAGTGGTTCGGCGGGGGGCCCGGCGAGGCGTACGCCGACAGCCGGCAGGCGGCGCGCGTCGGCCGGTTCGCTGACGACGTGGACGCCCTCCAGACGCCGTACGTGCTGCCGCAGGAGAACGGCAACCGGGTGGACGCGCGGTGGCTGGCGCTCACGGCGCCCGACGGCTCGGGCCTGCGCGTCGAGGGCGTGCCCGTCTTCGACTTCGCGGCGCGGCGCTGGACGAGCGAGGAACTGGACGCGGCGGCGCACACCACGGACCTGGTGCCGGGCGAGCTGATCCACCTCAACCTGGACCTCGCACAGCACGGCCTGGGCTCCGCGTCCTGCGGGCCCGGGGTGCTGCCGCGGCACCGGCTGCACGCGGGGCGGGCGACCTTCTCGCTGGTCTTCCGTGCGGTGGCCGGCGCCGGCGGCTGAGCGGGCGGCGGGCAGCGTGCGCGGCGCCGGGGCGCCCGGAAACGGGGGTGCCCCCGCGCCGCCGCAGGCGCTACCGTCCCGCCGCATGGACCCCCTTTCACCCGTACCCGCGGGACCCGGCGACGGGACGGACCACGGCGGCTCGCACGCCGCGCGGGTGGCGGCCGCGACCGGCGAACGCGAGGCGCTGTGCGCCTTCCTGGACCGGCAGCGCGACGCCCTGACCCGCAAGCTCGACGGCCTCACCGAGGAGCAGGCCCGCTCGGCGCCCACGGCCGGCACGCTCACCCTGCTCGGCCTGCTCAGGCACGCGGCGATCTGGGAGCGGCGGTGGTTCCAGATCGTCTTCGAGGGCCGGGTGTTCCCCGGAGAGTGGCCCGAGGTGCCGAAGTCCGAGTTCAACGACGAGGACTTCGTACTGGACGGGCACGACACGGTCGGCCTGTGCCGGGAGCGCTACGCGGCCGAGGTGGCGCGGTCGCGCCGGATCGCGGCGGAGGCGGCGCTGGACACCCGGTGCGCCCGCCGCGAGTTCGAGGAGCTCACGCTCCGCTGGGTGCTGCTGCACATGATCGAGGAGACGGCGCGCCACGCGGGCCACGCGGACATCATCCGGGAGAGCCTGGACGGCACGACGGGGTTGTGAGAGCGGGCGGCGGCCGTGCCGCGCCCCGCCGGGCAGGTCCCGCCCGGGGGGCGTGCGCCCGGCGCGTCCGCCGCGCCTCGGCGCCGGGTGCGCACGGTCGCGTGGCATAGCCTCCTGACCATGAAGAACGAGACAGCAGAGGTTTGGCTCCCGTACGCGGCGGACGAGATAGACGGGCTCCCGGAGGGGCCGACCTACCGGTTCTGGGACGGGGAGCGGGAGTTCCCGGCGGACCCCGCCGACTGCGCCTTCTACGTCGTCCCGTACCTGAAGGGGCCCGAGGTCGCGGTCCGGCCGCTGGCGGAGATGCGCTCGCTGCGGGTGGTGCAGACGCTGTCGGCCGGCGTCGACAACGTCGTGCCGGGGCTCGCCGCCGTTCCCGCCGGCGTGCGGCTGTGCAACGCGAAGGGCGTCCACGAGGCCAGCACCGCCGAACTCGCGCTCGCGCTGACCCTCGCGTCGCTGCGCGACATCCCCGGCTTCGTCCGGGCCCAGGAGCGCGGGGAGTGGCTGTCCGGCTTCTACCCGGCCCTCGCGGACCGTTCCGTGCTGATCGTCGGGTACGGGTCCATCGGCTCCGCCATCGAGGACCGGCTCGCGGCCTTCGAATGCGCGCGGGTGGTGCGCGTCGCGCGCTCGGCGCGCGACACCGAGCGCGGCGCGATCCACGCGCTCTCGGATCTGCCCGCGCTGCTCCCCGACGCCGATGTCGTGATCCTCTCCACTCCGCTGACGGACGGGACACGGGGTCTGGTGGGGGCCGACTTCCTGTCCCGGATGAAGGACGGCGCGCTGCTCGTCAACGTCGCGCGCGGGGCCGTCGTGGACACGGACGCCCTGCTCCAAGAGGTCGCCGGCGGCCGGCTGACGGCTGCCCTCGACGTCACCGACCCGGAGCCGCTGCCCGCCGCGCACCCGCTCTGGCGCACGCCCGGCGTGCTCGTCAGCCCCCACGTGGGAGGCTCCACTTCCGCGTTCGAGCCCCGCGCGAAAAGGCTCCTCTCGACACAACTGACCCGGTTCGCCGGGGGTGAAGCGCTCCAGAACGTGGTAATGACCACAGAGTGATGTCGTCACGGAGTGCCCCTCCGTGACCACGCTGCGCAGTTGGCCGGAATCGGCGATACCGCAACACCCCTGCTCGTCACGGAGAGTAGAGAGACTATGTCCCTGAGTGACGACTCTGGTGTATCGTCCCGATCTGGGGGCTGCGTCGCGCGTGGGGCGGCGTCGGGGAGCGATCAGAATCCGAGGGGGGCGACGGGCGATGCACGGCCGATGGACCGACGAGACCGATCAACCGAGAGTGAAACGTCCCGGAGTGGACCGATGAGCGCCGAGGGGATCCTCCTCGGCCGCCGCCGGGCGTCCGGGGGCGGCAGCGCGGGGCTGCTCGGACAGCTTCTCCTCGCGCTCGTCTGCGCCGCCTATGCGACGGGGGCCGCGATGGGCTGGGGATCACACGAAGTCGCCGTCTTCATGGGCGACTTCGGGTTGAGCTTCGCGGCGCTGGTCGCCGCGGTGTCCTGCTTCCTCTACTCGCGCGGGCGCGGGCGCCGCTTCCGGCCCGCCTGGCTGCTGTTCTCGCTGTCGTCGTTCATGGCGGCCGGCGGCAACGCCGTGTGGGGGTGGTACGAGGTCGTCCTGCACGAGCCCGTGCCCGCCCCCTCGCTCGCCGACCTGTTCTTCCTGTGCTTCGCGCCCCCCGCCATCGTCGGCCTCCTGGTCCTCGCCAAGCGTCCCGTCTCCAAGGCCGGCTGGGTCTGCCTCGGCCTCGACGCCTGGCTGATCGGCGGTTCGCTGCTGACGCTGTCGTGGAGCCTCGCCCTGGCGCACACGGCCCGCGTCGACGGCCCCAGCGTCGCCCAGTCGGCGCTCGCCCTGGCCTATCCCCTGCTGGACATCGTGCTGGTCAGCATGGTGCTCGCGCTGCATTTCCGGCACACGGCGAGTCGCACCGCCGTCAACACGGCGATCAGCGCGCTCGCCCTGACCGTGCTGTGCGACGGGCTGTTCACCTCGCCGCTCCTGCGCGCCGACTACCGCTCGGGCCAGTTGCTCGACGCGGGGTGGTTCGCGGGCTCGCTGCTGCTCGCCTACGCGCCCTGGGGCGTGCGCCACGTGCCGGACGCGCCCCCGCGCCCCGCGCGGCCGAGGCGCCGCAAGGTCACGGGATCGCTCGCCGCGCTCACCCCGTACCTGGCTGCGGCCGTCTGCACGCTCGGCATCCTCTACACCGCGGTCGAGGGCCGGAAGGTCGACCGGGTCGTGATCCTCACGGGCTGCACGGTGGTGCTCGCCCTGGTCGTGCGGCAGGGCATCATGCTCGTCGACCACGTGGCCCTCACCCAGGAACTGGCCCAGAAGGAGAACCACTTCCGCTCGCTCGTGCAGGGTTCGAGCGACGTCATCATGATCGCGGCACCCTCCGGGGTCCTGCGGTACGTGAGCCCCGCCGCGTCCGGCGTGTACGGGCGGGGCGCCGAGGAACTGGAGGGCGAGGAGCTCGCCTCCCTGATCCACCCGGCCGACCTGGGCAGGGTCGTGCACGAGGTGCGCAGGTTCCTCGCGGCGCCGCCGGCCCGCGAGGCCAGCGCACGCGTCGAGTACCGCTTCCGCTCGGGCAGCGGTGACTGGCTCAACGTGGAGTCCACGGTCAACCGCCACGAGGACGGCCTGATCTTCAACAGCCGGGACGTGACGGAGCGGGTGCGCCTCCAGGCCCAGTTGCAGCACAACGCCGAGCACGACCCGCTCACGGACCTGCCCAACCGGGCGCTGTTCACGCGGCGGGTGGGCAGGGCCCTGACCGGCCGGCGCGCCGGCGACGCGGGGGCGGCCGTCCTCTACATCGACCTCGACGGCTTCAAGGGCGTCAACGACCGCCTCGGCCACCAGGTGGGCGACGAGCTGCTGATCCGCGCGGCCCGGCGCCTGCAGGCGTCCGTGCGCGCGGGAGACACCGCCGCGCGCCTCGGCGGCGACGAGTTCGCGGCGCTCATCCTCGACGACGGCGCGGCGCGCGCGCCGGAGCAGGGCGCGGACGGGCCGCACGGCGCGGACCCCCGGGAGGACGGGCCCGTGCGGGGAGCCGGGGAGGGGCCGGGGACCCGGGAGGACCGGGAGCGGATCGTCCAGGAGATCGCCGACCGGCTCCGGCTCACCCTGTCGGAGCCGTACCGCATCGAGGGGCACGACGTGCGGGTCGCGGCCTCGATCGGCGTCGCCTTCGCCGAGCCGGACTGCGAGCCCGCCGACCTGATGCGCAACGCCGACCTCGCCATGTACCGGGCGAAGGCGGCCGGCAAGAACCGCGTCGAGCTCTACACGCCGCATCTCCGCTCGGACGCGGTGCGCGGCGCCGAGCTGAGCGGCCGGGTCCGCAGCGCGCTGCACGACGGCGAGTTCGCGCTGCTCCACCAGCCTGTGGTCAACCTCACGACGGGCCGCGTCTCCGCCGTGACCGTGCAGCCGCGC
This sequence comes from Streptomyces fuscigenes, assembly GCF_021556455.1. Classification (GTDB taxonomy): domain Bacteria; phylum Actinomycetota; class Actinomycetes; order Streptomycetales; family Streptomycetaceae; genus Streptomyces; species Streptomyces fuscigenes. Next base: position 5,080 of record NZ_JAKGCV010000360.1, read on the forward strand.
TGGCGCGCGCCGCACGGGCTGCTGTTCACCCCGGCGGAATTCCTGCGGATCGCCGACGACCACGACCACGAGCGGGCCGCGGCCTTCGGGCAGCGGCTGCTGGAGGAGGTCGTGGAGCGGGCGGCCGAGCGGGCACGCTCCACGGGCCTGCGGTCCCCCGTCGTGGTGCGGCTCCCGGCCCGGCGCCTGCTGGACCGGCCGCCCCGGCTCGACTCGGTCGAGGCCCTGCTGGCCCGGCACCGGCTGCCGTCCGGTGCGCTGACGATCGAGCTGTCCGACGTGGACCACGGCATCGACCCGGACGAGTTGGAGCAGCGGCTGCTCGCCCTGCGCCGGCTCGGCGTGCGCATCGCGCTCGACGGGTTCGGCAGCGGCTTCTCCGCCATCCACGCGTTACGCAGGCTGCCGATCGACGTGCTGAAGCTGGACCGGGGGCTGGTGGAGGGCATCGCCGAGTCGCCCCGGCTGCACCGGATCGCCGCGGGGCTGCTGCGCATCGCGGGCGACCTGGGCATGTACTCCGTGGCGGACGGCGTGGACCGCCCGGACCAGGTACTCGCCCTGCGGGCGCTCGGCTGCACGCACGGCCAGGGGGCCGCGTTCTCGGGCCCGCTGGACGAGCACCGGCTGCGCCGCGCGCTGGGCCGGGGCTCGTACGCGCTGCCCGAGGCGGTGGACACCGCGGCCCGGCCGGCCGCGCGGACGGGCGCGCAGGCACAGG
>NZ_JAKGCV010000361.1 GCF_021556455.1 Streptomyces fuscigenes
CGCCCGCGGGTACGCCGACCGCGGCTGCCGGGACGTCCGGGCCCGGGCGCCCTCCCGGGCGAGGTCCGAGGCCGCGGCGGGCACCGTGCGCCGGGCCGCCCGCTCGCGCGCGGTAGCGTCGGAGGCGTACCAGGCGATCGGGAGGATCGGGCGACATGAAGATCTGGGTGAACGGCGGGCTGCGAGCGGCGGACGAGGCCCACGTGTCCGTCTTCGACCACGGACTGACCGTCGGCGACGGTGTGTTCGAGACACTCAAGGCGGTGCACGGGCGGCCCTTCGCGCTCACCCGCCACCTCGACCGCCTCGCGCGCTCCGCGCGCGGCCTCGCGCTGCCGGAGCCGGACCTCGACGAGGTGCGGGCCGCCTGCGCCGCCGTGCTGGAGGCCACGCCCATGCCGCTCGGCCGGCTGCGCATCACGTACACCGGCGGGCTCGCCCCGCTCGGCTCCGACCGGGGCGACGGGGGCGGCACCCTCGTGGTCGCCCTGAGCGAGGCCCGGCCGGCACCGGCCTCGACCGCCGTGATCACCGTGCCCTGGGTGCGCAACGAACGCGGCGCACTGGCCGGCCTCAAGACCACCTCCTACGGGGAGAACGTCCTCGCGCTCGCACGCGCCCACGAGCAGGACGCCTCCGAGGCCCTGTTCGCGAACACGGTCGGCCGGCTGTGCGAGGGCACGGGCTCCAACGTCTTCGTCGTCCTCGACGGGGAACTGCACACGCCCCCGCTGGCCTCAGGCTGCCTCGCCGGCATCACCCGGGCGCTGGCCGTGGAGTGGGCCGGTGCGCGGGAGAGCGACCTGCCGATGGACGCGCTGCGCAGCGCGGAGGAGGTCTTCCTGACGTCGAGCCTGCGCGACGTGCAGGCGGTGCACCGCGTGGACGACCGGGACCTCGGCGACGCCCCCGGACCGGTCACCGCGAAGGCGATGCGGATCTTCCAGGAGCGCGCCGCCGCCGATCCCGACCCGGTCGCGGTCTGAGCGCGCCGGGGCGCCGGGCGGGCCGCGGCGGCGGGGGGTGACGTCCGGCCCCCGCGCCGGGTAGAACACCAGGGATGACCACCACCCTGCGGCCGACCGGGCCGCTCAGCGAGACCCCGGACGGCGTCAGGAACCGCGCCTACCAGGTCTGTGTGAACAGCCGTCCCGTCGGCGCCGTCGAGCTCGGCACCGATCCGTCCTTCGGGCCCACCGCGGGCGTCGTGCACGCCCTGCGCATCGACGAGGCGGACCGCCGAAGGGGCCGGGGCACGGTCGCCGCGCTCGCCGCCGAGGAGGTGCTGCGCGGCTGGGGCTGCCGGCAGGTGCTCGCCTCGATGCCCGCGGACGCCGCCGTCCCGCGCCGCATGCTGCAGGCGCTCGGCTACGGCGAGCGCAGCGTCAACATGGTCAAGGACCTGACTCCCGCAGCGCCGGCGCTGCCGCCCGGCGTGAGCGAACGGCCCATGGACGCGCGTGAGTTCGCACAGTGGTCGGCGGGAGCCGACGCCCGCTTCTCGGCCAACTGGGCCAGCCGGGGCATGACGCGGGAGCAGGCCCGCGCCAAGGCCGAGGCGAGCCGGCGGCAGAACCTGCCCGACGGGCTCGCCACCCCCGGCACCGCCTTCCGGGTGCTGGCCGTGCGGGGCGCCGACGTCGGGCGGGTGTGGGTCGCCCGGCAGGAGGTGGTGCCGGGGGTGCCCGGCGCGTACGTGTACGAGGTGGAGGTGGACGCCGCCGACCGGGGGCGCGGTCACGGGCGGACGCTGATGGGCGTGGCGGAGCGGGTGGCCCTGGACTGGGACGCGCGCATGCTCGGCCTGCACGTCTTCACGGACAACGTCCCCGCCGTCCGCCTCTACGCCTCGCTCGGCTACCGCGTCACGGCCCGCCACTTCGCCAAGCGCCTGCTGTGAGGGCGGACGCCCGCGCCCGGTGACGGCGGCCGGGGCGCCCCCGGCGTGGTCCCCGGGCGGCGGGCGCTCAGGTTCCGGCCGGGGCGACCGGGCGCGCCCGGCACCGTGCGACGCGGCCGCGACGGCAGGGGGACGCGCCGGTACCGGGGCGGGGAGTCAGCCCGCCAGCAGGCGGTCGGCGATCTCCTCGATCCGCTCCCGCACCCCGTCCTGGTCCTTGCTCGCGTCGAGCAGCTGCCCGCCGATCTCGTAGGTGGGCGTGCCCCGGACGCCGATCGCCTTCCCCTCGGCCTGGTCCGCGTCCACGACGAGGAAGTGCCGGCCGTCGACGAGGGCGGTGTCCATCTCCTCCGCGTCGAGACCGAGCTCGCGCGCCGCCTCGACGAGCACCTCCTCGCCGCGTGCGCCCAGCTCGTCCGTGCGCGCCAGCACGGCGGCCGCGTAGGCCCAGCCGCTGCCCTGCGCCGCGGCCTCCTCGGCGGCCTGCGCCGCGGCGAAGGCGTGCCGGTGCTTCTCCAGCGGGAAGTGCCGCAGGCGGACCTCGACGCGGTCCCCGTACTTCCCGCGCAGCGCGTCGAGGTCGTCGAGGGCGCGGTGGCAGTCGGGGCACTGGAGTTCGCACCACACGTCGAGGACGACGGGGCTCGCGGGAGAGGGCGCCGGGGAATCGTTCATGGACGCAGTCTCCCAGCACGGTGACGGGCGGCCCAAACGCGACCTGGGGAGGAGGCCGCCCCCCACTTCCCCCTGAGGTCCGCCGGGGACGTGGCCCCGACGGGGAGGTCGGGTGCAGGATGGAGGGGTAAATAAGGGTTCGAATCGAATGCGACGGGCCGGCAGCCGGCCGTCGGACCGCCAGGAGGACCGGATGATTGCCGAGACCATCTGCGCCGCGGTGTCGGCCGCGGGGCTGGGGATCGCCGCTGTCACGGCGTACCGCAAGCGGTTCCTGACCGCCACGAAGATCGCCGCCTTCGCGCTCGTCCCCATCGGGCTCGCGATGACGGGCGTCGTGAAGTGGGTCGCCCACACGGCCTTCAGCCCGACGGCGTGGGCCGGCTTCGGGGTGCTTGCCGTCGCGGTGGTGCTGTGGCTCGTGACGCGCGCGGTGGACCGCCGCCTCGGCACGACGCGCAAGGAGCGGCGGCAGGCGAAGGCGGCCCGCCGGGAAGCGGTCGCCCCCGATGCCTCGGCGCCCTCCCTCACCGCCGGCGGCAGGCCCGCCGCGCAGCCCTCGGCCGCACCCCGCGCGAAGGGCGGCGCGGCGCCGCAGCAGAAGCCCGAGGACTTCAGCGACATCGAGGCGATCCTCAAGAAGCACGGCATCTGACCTGGCCCGCTTGCCGGGCACGAGGGCAGGCATGGGCCCCGCGATGATCAAGGGTGGTCGGATAATGGACGCGCCTCGACGAATTCAGGTGAAGTCCTTGCCCTAGCTGCTCCGTTGGTCAGGAGCACTCTCCGGGCTGCGTCATCATCTGTCCGAGATGCTCGATACCTCCGGGGATCAGTCCCCCGTACCGCCGGAACAGTACGTTCCCTCCGAAGAGCAGCGCGGCTGCCTCTTCGCACTGTCCCAGCCGCCCCTGATGATCTTTCTGGCCGTGGTCGGATCGCTTCTGCTCGCGGGGGCGCTCCACGACCTCTTCGTCCTGTGAGCGCCGCCCGTGCGGCGCTGCTGCGCCCCGGCGCGCCCCGGCCGCCGTGCTCAGCCCGCCGCTTCCTTGCGGCGGGCCCGGTACGCGGCGACGTGCAGCCTGTTCCCGCAGGTACGGCTGTCGCAGTAGCGGCGCGAGCGGTTGCGGGAGAGATCCACGAAGGCGCGGCCGCAGTCCGGCGCCTCGCACCGGCGCAGCCGCTCGTGCTCGCCCGCGACGACGATGAACGCGAGGGCCATGCCGCAGTCCGCGGTCAGGTGGTCCGCGACCGAGGCGCCCGGCGCGAAGTAGTGCACGTGCCAGTCGTAGCCGTCGTGGTCGGTGAGCCTCGGCGTGGTGCCGGCCCCGGCGACCAGCCGGTTGATGAGCGACGCGGCCGCGGCGGCGTCCGGCGCCGCGAACACCTCCGCGAAGCGGGCGCGCACGTCGTGCAGGGCTCCAAGGTCCCGCGCGTCGACGCTCGTCACCTCGCTGATCTCGTGGCGGCGCACGAAGGCGAACAGCGCGTCCACGTCGGCCAGGCCGTCGGCGGGGTCGCCGCCCGTCGTGCCGTCCGGCGCTGTGTTCACCAGGTCGACCACCGTGTCGAGGGCGATCCGGGTGTCATGGGGGATCTGCACACGTCGACTCTAGTCGCCGCTCCTGCGGTGCACGGGTGGCGAAGGAGCGCCGGCAGGAGGCGGCCCGCCCCACCGGGGGCCGGGGTGCCCCGCCGGGGCGGCGGCGCCGTCCTGCGCGCGGGGGCGCCGCGGGGGCGCCGGAACACGCCGGCGCCGCGGCCGCGGTGGATTCCGCGGCAGCGACGCCGGTCGGGTTCACGCTGGTGCCTCCGCGTGGTGCCGTCCCCCCGAGTCGGACGGCACCACGCAGCTCTCGGCCTGGCTCAGCTCTCGGCCAGGATGTGTGAGAGCTCCGTATCGAGATCGAAGTGACGGTGCTCGGTACCGGGTGGCACCGCGGCATCCGTGCGCTTCAGGAAGGATTCGAGGGCCCGCGCCGGGGCTTCGAGCAGGGCCTCGCCCTCCGGGGAGCTCAGAGCGATGCAGACGACGCCCTGACCGTGGCTGCGGGACGGCCAGACACGGACGTCGCCGGTACCGGTGGGCCGGTGCAGCCCCTCGGCGAGCAGGTCGCGGGCGAAGACCCATTCGACCGTCTCTTCGGCTCCGGTGTGGAAGGTGGCGTGCACGGCGTAGGGATCGGCCGTGTCATACCGCAGGCCCGCGGGTACAGGCAGTGAGGACTCGCTCGACACAACGAGGCGCAGGTGCAGCTCGCAGCTGACCGTGGTGTTCATAAGCGCCAGGGCCTTTCGCTCAGTGTGCGCTCGGGGATTCGCACGTCGGCGAAATCGACATGCCACTTACGGTGCCGTTGTAAACCCCTCTGACCTTTTTGTGCGGCTTGAGGTCCCTCGTGCGGCCCTGGGTATGTTTGTCCCACTCGGCTGAACCGGTGAACGGGCCCGGGTCGGTTAAGTTGTACGCATGGACGCGGAGCGTGACGAAGCGCGCCTGGGGTCGCGCGCGCCCCATTTCATCCAGGCCTCCCGCCCCCTCCACCTCGTGTGGAAGGTGGGAGTGTTCGTCGTGGGACTCGGCGTGATCGGCGGCGGGATCATCCTGCTGCCCCTGCCCGGACCGGGGTGGCTGGTGATCTTCGGTGGCGTGGCGCTGTGGGGCACGGAGTTCGTCTGGGCGCAGCGGATGCTGCGCTGGGCGAAGCGCAAGGTGACCGCGGCGGCACACCGGGCGGCCGCTCCCGAGCACCGGCGCCGCAACATCGTGCTCGGCGCCCTGGCCCTCGCCGTCGTCGCCGCGCTCGTGGCGGTCTACGTCTGGCAGTTCGGCGCCGTGCTGCCCTGGCGGATCCGCGGGTAGCCCGCGACGCCCGGAAAGCGGTGCGGGGGCACCCCTGACTTGGGGTAATGTGTGCCCTGCGCACGGGCGATTAGCTCAGTGGGAGAGCGCTTCGTTCACACCGAAGAGGTCACTGGTTCGAACCCAGTATCGCCCACCCGTCGCGAAGCCCCCGGAACGGCCGTTCCGGGGGCTTCGCCGTTTCCTCCGGGCCCGATACGGCCTGGCTCCCGGACCGCCGCGCCCCCCGGACCCCGCACTCGCGGACCCCGCACCCGCCGGACCCCGGGCCCCTGAGCCCGCGCGGCTACGGACGGCGGGCGGCCCCCCGCCGGCCCTCGCGGTCGGTGACCGGCCCGGTGCCCGCCCG
>NZ_JAKGCV010000362.1 GCF_021556455.1 Streptomyces fuscigenes
CTCCCCCGCGGCGGCGGCCGAGTCGGCCGGGCGGCGCCCGGGAAGGGGCTCCGCGAGGGGACCGCTGGCCCGGGTGCGGGCCGCGGCCGGGCCGCTGCGGGGCAGGTTCCTGCTCGCCCTGCTGCTGGGGGCGCTCGCGCTCGGCTCCGCGGTCGGCCTGCTGGGTGTGTCCGGCTGGCTCATCTCCCGGGCCTCCCAGCACCCGCCGGTCCTGTACCTGATGGTCGCCGTCACGGCCACGCGCACCTTCGGCATCGGCCGGGCCGTCTTCCGCTACGCCGAGCGGCTCGTGTCGCACGACGCCGTCCTGCGACTGCTCGCGGGGGTCCGCGTCGGGGTGTACCGGCGGCTGGAGCGCGTGGCGCCCGCAGGGCTGCGCGCGACCCGGCGGGGCGACCTCCTGACCCGGCTCGTCTCCGACGTGGACCAGCTCCAGGACTACTGGCTGCGCTGGCTGCTGCCCGCCGGCACCTCACTGCTCGTGTCGTGCGCGACCGTCGCGTTCACCGCCCGGCTGCTTCCCGAGGCGGGCGCGATCCTCGCGGCCGGCCTGCTGCTCGCGGGTGTGGGCGTGCCGGTGCTCAGCGCCGCCGTGGCCCGCCGGGCGGAGCGGCGGCTCGCTCCGGCCCGCGGCGCCCTCGCCGTCCGCGTCGCGGAACTGCTGCGCGGCCTCGGCGAGATCACGGTGGCGGGGGCGCTGCCGCGACGGCTGCGCCAGTCCCGTACGGCCGACGCGACGCTCACCTCGCTCGTGGCGCGCGGTGCCGTCGCCACCGCACTCGGCGCGGGGCTGTCCGCGCTCGCCTGCGGGCTGACGGTGGCCGCCGCCTCCGTCGTCGGCATCCAGGCCGTCCGCGACGGCCGGCTGCCGGGGGTCGAGCTCGCCGTCGTCGTCCTCGTCCCGCTGGCGGCCTTCGAGGCCGTGACGGGCCTGCCGCTCGCCGTGCAGTTCCGGCAGCGCGCCCGGCGCAGCGCCGAGCGCGTGTACGACGTGCTCGACGCGCCCGTCCCCGTGTCGGAGCCCGAGCACGCCGCGGCGGCACCCGCCTCGCCCTTCCCCGTACGGCTCGACCGGGTGAGCGCCCGCTACCCGGGCGCCCGGGGCGACGCGCTCAGCGCGTTCGACCTGACGCTCACCGCGGGCCGCCGCGTCGCCGTCGTGGGCCCCTCCGGGGCGGGCAAGACGACGCTCGCCCAGGTGCTGCTGCGCTTCGTCGACCCGAGCGAGGGCGCGTGGTCCCTCGGCGGCCGCGACGTGACCGCGCTCGACGGCGACGACGTGCGGCGCCTCGTGGGACTGTGCGCCCAGGACGCGCACCTCTTCGACAGTTCCGTGCGGGAGAACCTGCGGCTCGCCCGCACGGACGCGACCGAGGCCTCGCTCCGCGAGGCACTGCGGGCCGCCCGCCTCCTCGACTGGGTGGACGGCCTGCCGCACGGGCTCGACACGCTCGTCGGCGAGCACGGTGCGCAGCTCTCCGGCGGTCAGCGCCAGCGGCTCGCGCTGGCCCGCGCGCTGCTCGCGGACTTCCCCGTGCTGGTGCTCGACGAACCCGCGGAGCACCTCGACCTGGCCACCGCGGACGCCCTGACGGGTGACCTCCTGGCGGCCACGGAGGGCCGCACGACCGTGCTCATCACCCACCGGCTGCACGGCCTCGAAGCGGTCGACGAGGTGGTCGTGCTGGAGGGCGGCAGGACGGTGCAGCGCGGCCCGTACACGGAACTCGCGGCCGCCGAGGGCCCCCTGCGCCGGATGATCGAACGGGAGCGGGCGGGCGACCGGGCCGGGGACCTGCTGGCCGCGAGGTGAGCCGCGGGCCCGCGACCGGTGGCCCGGTCCGGCGTGGGGCGGTCGGCGCGGGAACCCCGGCGGGCCGTTCCGCCGCGTGCCTGCGGTCGCTCCGTCCCGGTCGGCGACCGAAGGTCGACTTTCTCGGGTAATTCGCCCCGATTAGTCTCGTTCCATGACCTCCGAGCCCGCCGCCGAGCACCCCGTCGAATTCAGCGCCGGGGTGCCGCGCCTCCTGGAGGCGATGCGCTCCATCGGCACGGACCTGGAACTGCGCTCCACCCTGGACCGGATCTGCGCCACGGCGGCCGAGCTGTCGGGCGCCCGCTGCACGGCCATCGGCGTCGTGGACGAGGCGGGCGACGGCTACAGCGAGTTCGTGACATACGGCAGCAGCGAGGACGCGGGCGAGCGCGTCGGTGTGCCGATCCGCGTCCAGGGGCGGGTCTTCGGCCACCTCTACCTCGCCGACCGCCGCGACGGCTCCGACTTCAGCAGCCAGGACATGCACATGGTGCGGGTCCTCGCCACGGCCGCCGGGATGGCGATCGGCAACGCGCGCCTGTACGAGGCGGCCCGGCAGCGCGAGCGCTGGATCGACGGGTCCGTCGCCGTCACCACGGCCCTGCTGTCGGGCAACGACGGTGAGGCGATCGATCCGCTGTCGGTCGTCGCGGAACAGGCCCGGCGGCTCGCGGGCGCCGACGCCGGGATCGTCCTGCTGCCCGCCGAGGGCGGGGGCCTGGAGATCGTCGCCGTCTGCGCGGACAGCCCGAGCGACCGGCTCGGCGTCGTCTTCCCCGCCAGCAGCCCGGTGGTCGCGGCCCTGCTGGCGGGCGAGTCGGTGTTCATGGACGACGCGGCGACCGAGGCGCGCGCCTCCGATCTGACTGCCTCCTACGGGCCCCTCATGCTCCTGCCGCTGGAGAGCGGTGGCCGGGTCCTGGGCGCGCTGGCCACGCCCCGGGCCCGGGGAGCGCGGCACTTCACGGAGACGGAGCGGATCCTCGGCGCCCAGTTCGCCTCGCAGGCCGCGCTCGCGCTGGTGATGGCGCAGGCACAGCGCGACCGGGAACGCCTCGCGGTGCTGGAGGACCGCGACCGCATCGCCCGCGACCTGCACGACGTCGTGATCCAGCGGCTGTTCGCGACCGGGATGCTGCTGGAGGGCGGGCGGACGGGTGAGGGCGCGCCGGAGGTCCGCACGGGCATCGGCCGGGCCATCGACGAACTGGACGTGACGATCCAGGAGATCCGCACCGCGATCTTCGCGCTCCAGCAGGCCCCGGCGGAGGAGTCCTCGGGGCTGCGCACCCGTGTCCTGCGGGAGATCAAGATGGCGGCCGTCCCGCTGGGGTTCGTGCCCGCGTCGCGGTTCGTGGGGGCCGTCGACTCCTCCGTCAGCGAGCTGACCGGGAAGAACCTGATCGCCGCGCTGCGCGAGGCGCTGTCGAACGCCTTCCGGCACGCGCACGCGAGCCGTATCGACGTGGTCGTCGACGCGACGGCGGAACTGCCCGACGGCACGGGCGCGGTGCGGCTGTCCGTGGCCGACGACGGTGTCGGCGTGCCGGAGGGCGGCCGGCGCAGCGGCCTGCGCAATCTGGGGCGGCGCGCGGAGGCGCTGGGCGGTTCGAGCCGGGTGGAGGGCGGCCTCGGCCCCGCGGGGGGCGGCACGACGGTGGTGTGGCAGGCGCCGCTGGCGCCGGAGCCGTCGTGAGCCGTTCTGAGCCGTCGTGAGTCGTCGAGTCGGCCGGGGCCGTTCCGGCCGTCGGCCGGGGTGCGGCCGCTCCGTCCCCCGCGTGGGCAGCGCCCTCGGGCACGAGCCCCCGCGGCCGCCACGGAGCGGCGGCACCCTCGGGCCGTTCAGGCGTGCCGGGCGAGGATCTCCTCGATGACCCGCGCGACGCCGTCCTCCTCGTTGGTGCCCGTACGGCCCGAGGCGGCGGCGAGGACGTCCGGGTGGGCGTTGCCCATCGCGTAGGACGTGCCTGCCCAGGTCAGCATCTCCAGGTCGTTCGGCATGTCCCCGAACGCGACCACCTCGTCGGCCGAGATCCCGCGCTCCGCGCAGGCGAGCGCCAGCGTGCTGGCCTTGCTGACGCCCAGGCCGCTGACCTCGATGAGCGCGGACGGGCTCGACCGGGTGAACGTCGCGCGGTCGCCCGCGACCGTCCGCGCCAGCGTCAGGAACCCGTCGGGGACGAGGTCGTGGTGGTGGGCGAGGAGCTTGACGACGGGCGGCGCCGCGCCGTCGCTCCCGGCCGTCACGCCGTTCTCGTCCAGCAGCTTCTCGGCCGGGGCCAGCAGGTTCCCCGGGTCGAGCGAGAAGCGCGGGTACTCCGGCTCGTAGGTGATGCCGTCGGTGAACTCCACGGCGAACGACGTGCCCGGGGCGGCGGCGCGCAGCTCGCGGACGACGTCGAGTGCGACGGGCCGGGGAAGGGGCCGCACCCGTACGGGGGTGTCGGAGTGGAGGTCGACGACCACGGCGCCGTTTCCGCAGATGGCGAGGCCGTGCCCGTGGACGTGTTCGCGCACGACGTCCATCCAGCGGGGCGGCCTGCCGGTGACGAAGAACACCGCGATGCCGGCGTCCTCGGCGGCGGCCAGCGCGGCGATCGTGCGGTCGGACACGGTCTTGTCGTCACGCAGCAGCGTGCCGTCCAGGTCGGTGGCTATCAGCCGCGGGCGGGCGGGTAGGGGCGATTGCGTCGCGTCGGTCCGGAGCTCGGGGCGTGAGGTCACCCGGCCATTGTCCCGTACGCGGCATCCGGCACACCCCGGCGTTCCGCCGCACACGGGGAGCACGTGAGGCACGGAACACGTGAGACGGACGACACGCGGGCGCGCCGGGACGGGAGGCCGCGTACGTCGCGAGGCCCGGGCACACGCGCGACGCGCTCGGGGCGGCGGCCGGGCGCATCGGACGCGGGGCGGGGCGGCGGGCCGGCACCGCCCCGCCGGAGGGTCACGAGCGCAGTTGTGCCATGCCGTCGGTGGCGATGCGCGCGTACACGTCCGGGTCGGTGTCGAAGTCGGAGTCCGGGACCGGGGCGTGCACGACGAGGTCGGTGATGCCCAGCTCCGCGTGGCGGCCGGCGAAGTCGACGAACGCGTCCACCGACGACATCGGCCGGGCGGCCTCCGGCGTGAACCCCGTGAGCAGCACCTTGTCCAGCTCGCCCGGGTCCCGGCCGATCTCGGCGCACGCCTCGCCCAGGCGCTCGATCTGACGCCGGATCGCGGCGTGCGACTGCTCCGGGGTGCCGTTCTCGAAGAGCGACGGGTCGCCCGTGGTCACCCAGGCCTGCCCGTGCCGGGCCGCGAGCCGCATGCCGCGCGGCCCGGTGACGGCGACGGCGAAGGGGAGCCGGGGGCGCTGCACGCAGCCGGGGATGTTGCGGGCCTCGTCGGCCGCGTAGTACGTGCCGCGGTAGGTCACGGCAGGCTCCGTGAGCAGCCGGTCCAGCAGCGGCACGAACTCGGCGAGGCGGTCGGCGCGCTCCCGGGGTGTCCACGGGTCCTGCCCGAGCGCGGTCGCGTCGAAGCCGGTGGTCCCGGCGCCGACGCCGAGCGTCACCCGGCCGCCGGAGATGTCGTCCAGCGTCATCAGGTCCTTGGCGAGCGTCACCGGGTGCCGGAAGTTGGGCGAGGTGACGAGGGTGCCGAGGCGGATGCGATCGGTGGCCGAGGCGGCCGCGGTCAGGGTGGGGACCGCGCCGAACCAGGTCCTGTCGCGGAAGGAGCGCCACGACAGGTGGTCGTAGGTGTAGGCGGTGTGGAAGCCGAGGTCCTCGGCGCGCCGCCACACCTCCCGGCCCTCGGACCAGCGGTGGATCGGCAGAATCACGGTGCTCAGACGCATGGGGACGACCCTACGCGGACGGCGCCGCCGCCTCGCTCGGGCCGCCGGGCGCAGGGCGTCCTGCGCGGGCCGCCCGACGCGAGCGCCTCGTGCGGGGTCGGCGGACGCGGGGCCCG
>NZ_JAKGCV010000363.1 GCF_021556455.1 Streptomyces fuscigenes
CGGCCCGCCGCGCCCGCGCGGGCGGGGCGCGCCACCTCGCGCCGTGCCGGGCGTCCGGCGGCCGGGTTGCGGGAGCACGAGGGCGCTGTGCAGGGTGGAGAAAGAGGCGAGGGCCCCGGCCGGCGCACCGCGGTACGGGGACGGTCCGGCAGCGCACCGCAAAGGGACCACGATCATGGAAACCGTACTGACGTCACGCGTGGCCGAGGCGTGGCCGCGGCTGCGGGTCGACGACTGGACCGAGACCCGCGACACCCTCCACATGTGGATGCAGATCGTCGGGAAGGTGCGCCTCGCCCACGCGCCCCTGCTCAACCACTGGTGGCAGGTCCCGTTCTACGTGACTCCCCGGGGGCTGACCACCTCCGCCGTGCCGGCGGGCGCGGGCGCCTTCGACATCGAATTCGACTTCATCGACCACCTGTTGCGCATGCGCACCAGCGACGGTGGAGCGGCCGGCCTGCCCCTTGAGCCCATGCCGGTGGCCGACTTCCACGCGCGCGTCCTGCGGCAGCTTGAGGGCATCGGTGTTCCCACCACCGTGCAGGGCCATCCGAACGAGGTGGAGACGGCGGTGCCCTTCGCGGACGACTACGGGCACCACAGCTACGACCCGGCCGCGGCGATGCTGTTCTGGCGCCAGCTCCTCCAGGCCAACCGTGTGCTGGGCGCCTTCCGCGGGTACTTCGCCGGCAAGGTAAGTCCCGTCCACTTCTTCTGGGGCGGCATGGACCTGGCCTGCACGCGCTTCTCCGGCCGGCGCGCCCCCCAGCACCCCGGCGGCGCCCCGAACTGCGGCGACTGGGTCATGGTTGAGGGCTACTCGCACGAGCTGAGCAGCTGCGGGTTCTGGCCCGGCGGCGGCGAGGAGGGGGCCTTCTACTCGTACGCCTACCCCGAGCCCGACGGCTACGCCACCAGTCCCGTCGAACCGGCCGAGGCCCACTACAGCGCGCGGAACGGGCAGTTCCTGCTGCCCTACGAGGCGGTGCGCACCGCCGACGACCCCGACCGGGCCCTCTCCCGCTTCCTGCACACCACCTACGCGGCCGCGGCCGACACGGGCGGCTGGGACCGGACGGAGCTCGAAACCGACCCGGAGCGCTGGACGGACACGTGAACCGGGCGCGGGCGGGGCCGGCGGTCCCCGGCCCCGCCCGCGGCTTCGACGGTCCCCGGCCCCCGGCCGCGCCTGCGCGCTTCACGCCCGTTCCCCGCTCCTGCGCCCCCACGCCACCGCCCGCCCGCGACGCCACCGCCCGCCCGCGCACCTCCCCCCGCGCCGACGGGCGCATACGGGATCAGGCTCCGGCGCCGACCGGCTCAGACAGCCGCCGACGCGTCCGCCACGGCCCGGTCCAGGATCGCCAGGCCCTCGGCGATCTCGTCCTCGGAGGCCGTCAGCGGCGGCGCCATGCGCAGCACGCCGCCCATGCCGGGCAACTGGACGATGTTCATGTGCAGGCCGAGTTCGAGGCAGCGCCGGGTGACGCGGGCGCCGAGGACGTCCGAGCCCTCCTTCGTCTCCCGGTCCCTGACGAGCTCGACCCCCGCGAGCAGGCCCCGCCCGCGGATGTCGCCGACGACCGGACGGCGTCCGGCGATCTCCTCGAGACCCTTGCGCAGGAAGGAGCCGAGCGTCCGGGCGCGCTCGTCGAGCCCCTCCTCGGCGAGCACGTCGAGGACCGTGTTGCCGACCGCCGCGACGAGCGGATCGGCGGCGTGCGTGGTGAAGAAGAGGAACCCCCGCTCGTGGGCCGCCTGTTCGATCTCCTCGCTGGTGACGACCGCGGCCAGCGGCAGGCCCGCGCCGAGCGTCTTGGAGAGCGTGAGGATGTCCGGCACGATGCCGTCGCGCTCGAACGCGTACCAGGTGCCGGTGCGGCACAGGCCCGTCTGCGCCTCGTCGACGATGAGCAGCATGCCGCGCTCGCGGCACTTGTCCCTCAGGGCGGCGAAGTAGCCGGGGGGCGGCTCGATGATCCCGCCCGAGCTGAGGATCGGCTCGACGAGGCATGCCGCCAGGCTGCCCGTCGACTGCGCGTCGATCAGGTCGAAGGAGAAGTCCAGCTGGCGCCGCCAGTCCAGTGAGCCGTCGGGCGCCGTGAAGTCCGGGCGGTACGCGTTCGGCGCGGGGATCGCGAAGTTGCCGGGCGCGCCCGGCCCGTAGCCCCGGCGGCCGGCGCTGTACGTCGCGGAAGCGGCGGCCTGGGTCATGCCGTGCCACGACCGGGCGAACGAGACGACCTCGTGCTTGCCCGTCACGAGCTTGGCCATGCGGAGCGCGGCCTCGTTCGACTCGGCTCCGGTCGTCAGCAGCAGCACCTTGCGCAGCGGCTCGGGCAGCGTGCCGGCCAGCCGCCGGGCGAGGTCGACCACGGGACGGCTGAGCATTCCGCTGAAGAGGTGGTCGAGGGTCCCGATCTGGCGCCGGACCGTCTCGACGATCGCCGGGTGCGAGTGGCCGAGGACGGCGCTCATCTGACCGGAGGTGAAGTCCAGGATCTTCCGGCCGTCGGCGGTGTAGACGTGGCTCCCGGCGGCCCGCTCGATGATCTCGGGGGTGAAGTCGCCGCCGAAGCGGACGAGGTGCCTCTCGGCGTCCGTCCAGAAGGCCCCGGCGTTGTCCGCGGCGGTCGCCGCGGTGGTGGTGGAAGCAGCCATGCCGTCGACGGTAGGGCGGGCCGCAGCGACACGTCCATCTCACGATTCCCGCTCTCCTGTTCGGCGGAGCCGCACAATGGAGGGGTGATGAACCCGTGGCGGCTGCGGCTGCTGAGCCGGCTGGACACCCTGGGCACCGTCCGGGCGGTGGCGCAGGCCTCGAATCTGAGCCCGTCGAGCGTCTCGCAGCAGCTGGCCGTCCTGGAGGCGGAGACACACACGCAGTTGCTCCAGCGGACGGGCCGCCGGGTGCGGCTGACCCCGGCCGGCCTGATCCTCGCCCGCCGGGCGCGCGCGATCCTCGACCACATGGACGGCGTCGAGGCGGAACTGCGCGGCTTCGGCGACGAGCCGGCGGGTCTCGTGCGGCTGGGCGCCTTCCAGAGCGCCATCCACTCGATGGCCGTGCCGGCCGTGGTGCGGCTGGCCCGCAGGCACCCGCACCTGGAGGTCGAGCTGCTGGAGCTGGAACCGCACGCCAGCATGCCGGCGTTGAGGGTCGGCGACGCGGACATCATCATCTCCACCACCGACTTCGACGAGCAGCCGCTCGGCCCGGACCTCGACCTCGTGCGGCTGACGACGGACCCGGTCCTGCTGGTGGTGCCGCCCGGGCACCCGGCGGCCGGGCGGGGCGCGGTGGACCTGGCGGCGTGCGCCGACGAGCCGTGGGCCTTCGACGTACCCCAGTCGTACATGGCCAACCTGGCACTTCGGCTGTGCCGGCAGTCCGGCTTCGAGCCCAGAGTGGTGTGCCGCTTCAGCAACTACATGATGACGCTCCAGCACGTGGAGGCGGGGCTGTCGATCGCGCTGCTGCCGGGCCTCGCGGTCGACACGCGCTACCGCGTCGCGACGAGCCACCTGGCGGCCCCGGTGACGCGGACCATCACGGCGGCCGTCCGCCGCGGCTCCCTGCCCCGCGCCGCCGTCCACGCCGTGCTGGACGAGCTGCGGCGGCAGGACCCGCCGGCGGCGGCCGGCGCCTGATCACCCGGCGCCCACCGCCCGACGCGGTGGGGCCCGGCGCGTCGGGCGCTCAGACGCCGGCGGGCGGAGCAGTGGAGGCAGCGGCGCCGGGGACAGCGGTGCCCGGGACAGCGGCACCGGAGGCGGGGGCGTCCGCGGCGAGCAGGGCCGCGACCGCCGCCCGGGCCTCCGCGGCGGGCGACGGCGAGTGCTGGACGGCCGCGGCGGCCACGGCCCCCTCCGCGAGGAGGTAGACGGCGCCGACGACGGCCTCGGAGCATCCCGCCGACCTCGGCACGGAGGTCAGCAGCGCGCGGAACTCGCGCTGGTGGTGGTACACCTCGGCGGCGATCGCGGGATTCGTCGGGCCGAGTTCGCCGTACGCGTTCATCCAGGGACAGCCGCGGAACTCCGGCGTCTCGAACCACTCGTGGAACCAGTCGAAGAGGGACAGGACCCGCTCGCGCGGGCTCCCGGCCGCGTCGACGTGGGCGCCGATGTCGGCCATCATCCGCGTGTGGCGCCTGCGCAGGGTGGCGACGACCACCGCGTCCTTGCCCGGGAACAGCTCGTAGATGCGCTTCAGGGGCAGTCCCGAGGCGCTGCGCAACCGGTCCATGCCCACGGCCTGGATCCCGCGCGCGTTGAAGATCTTCTCCGCGGCGTCGAGCAGCAGGGCGCGCCGGCCGTCGCCGTCTCCCGACGGGCGCCGGCCCGGGCCGGGGGCGGTCGTGGCGCGGGACACGGTGCACCTCACATTGACGCGGAAGCCAGGAGCTTCCTAGACTAAAGGAAAGAGAATGAACGTTCTTTGACGCGATCCGGGAGACGCGGCCCGATCCGGGGAGCGCCCACCGGCCCGCGCACCGCCGGGGCCGTCCCGGCCGCCGGGCGCACCCCCGGTGCCACGCGGCCCGCCGGCCGCCGTCCGGGCACCGGGACCGGCCGCGCCACCCACGACCGCACCGGCGGTCACCACCGCGGACGGTGCCCCGTCCGAACGCCGGCCACCTCGATCGGGGCGGGCGCGACGGGGCCGGTCCGGCCTCGCGCACGCACCTTCCGGAGACTCCGATGAACCAGCCGCACCAGGCTCCCGGCGCAGCACACCGGCCGCAGCCGCGTCCCGCCGGCGAACCGCGTCCCCTGACCGTCACGGTCCTCGTCTTCCCGGGGGTGCGCCTGCTGGACGTCACGGCGCCGATCGAGGTGTTCTCGGCCGCCACGCAGTTCGGCGCCGACTACCGCATCCGCACCGTGTCGGCGGACGGCGCCGACGTCCTCACCACCTCCGGGGTGCGGCTGCCCGTCGACCTCGCCGCCCACGCCGTGACCGACACCAGCGACGTGCTGGTCGTCCCGGGCAGCCCCGCCTGGCGGCCCCTCGTCGAGAACGAGCCGCTCCTTCGCGTGGTCCGCTCGCTCGACGCAGGCTCCCTGCGCACCGCCTCCGTGTGCACCGGAGCGTTCCTGCTCGCGGCCGCGGGACTCCTGGAGGGCCGCCACGCCACCACGCACTGGCGCTACGCCCCCCACCTCGCGTCGCTGTTCCCCTCGCTGACCGTCGACTCCGACGCCATCTTCGTGCGGGACGGCAGGATGATGACCGCGGCCGGCGGGAGCTCGGGCATCGACGTCTCGCTCGCGCTCGTGGAGGAGCACTGGGGGGCCGACGTGGCCCGGTCCGTCGCCAAGGACCTCGTCGTCTTCATGCAACGGCCGGGCGGCCAGTCGCAGTTCAGCGTGCGCAGCAGCCAGCCCGGCACCCGCCGGTCCGCGCTGCGCCGAGTGCTCGACTCGGTCGCCGCGGACCCCGCGGGCGACCACACCGGCACGGCCCTCGCCCGCCGGGCGGGCGTCAGCGTCCGCCACCTCGGGCGGCTGTTCGCCGAGGACCTCGGCACCACCCCCGCGCGCTACGTCGAGCAGGTCCGCGTCGAGGCTGCCCGCACCCTGCTGGAGACGGGCGACGACCCCATGTCCGCGGTGGCCCGCCGTACGGGCCTCGGCTCGGCGGACTCGCTGCGCCGCGCCTTCGTCCGCAACATCGGCGTCACGCCCGGCGCCTTCCGCGCGAGCTTCCGCACCACGGGGCCCGGGTCGGCGCGGCCCGGCGCCCACGTGCTGCCCG
>NZ_JAKGCV010000364.1 GCF_021556455.1 Streptomyces fuscigenes
ACTCCGGCCAGCTCGCCGGCCCCGGCCCGACGGCGAGGATCTCGGCCGTGTGGACGGAGCACCAGTGCCCGCCCGTCGCGGGATTGCGCCTGCGGTGGATCTCGACGCCCGTGGCCAGGTCGTCCGCGCCGCAGGGCACGAAGCCGCCCGCCTGCCGGAGCGCGGCGGTCCTGACGACGGCGGCGCCCGCGAGCAGGGGCGCCCGCCGGCGGTTGGCCGCCCGCTGGAACAGCGTCTGGAGCACGAGCGCCTGGGCCTCCGCGGCCCGCGCGGGCGGCGTGCCGGCCGCGTCCCGGAGCGACCGGGGGCCCACGACGAAGGCGACGTCCGGGTCGCGGAAGTGTCCGAGCGTGCGTTCCAGGAAGTGGGGCAGCACCTCCTCGCCGGCGCGGGCGCACGCGAGGACGTCGTAGCAGTCGCCGTACATCGCGAGCCAGGCGTTGCGATTGCCGTGCCGGGTGCCCGCCCGGTGGGCGCCGGCGGGGCGGTTCCACTCGGGCACGCCCCGGCGGCTGAAGTGCCGTGCGCCGATGTCCGCGCACAGCGCCCGGGCCGCCGGTTCGTCGCCCTCGTCCAGCAGCCAGACGTCCAGCGGTCCTTCGCGCCGCAGCCGCAGCGCGGCCAGCAGCGTCGTGCGCACGGCGTCGAGCGGCTCCCTGCCGGGGACGTACGTGACGACGAGGGCGGCCCTCAGGCCGGACGGGGGCCGGACGGGGACGGGGTCGCGTGCGACCAGCGTCGCGAGGGCCGGCAGGGCGACGGCCAGGAGCAGGCACAGCGCGGCGCAGGCGGTGGACGCGAGCGCGGCGCCGTCGAGGACGGCGGGCCATCCGCCGCCGGTGCGCCGGGTCCGTCCGGCGGGCCGCACGAGATGCCACAGCAGCACGGCCGTCAGCACCGGCGCCAGCACCGTCACGAGGACCGCGCCTATTCGGTGCGGCTCGCCCGCCGGCACGCCCCGGTGGCGCACCCGGTTGGCGGCGGCCGGTTCCCGCTTCCCACCGGGCGGATCGGGCAGGCACCCGTGGTCGTCCTGGTCACAGCTCTCGGGCCGCACGCTGACACCTCCAGCCGACGAAGCCCCCGCCACCCCCGGACACCTCCAGACAAGGCGTCACGGGCAGGCGTGTCGAGCGGAGTGGTCCGAGCGGGGAACACCGCGCGGCCGGAATTCCCCCGTGCGGGTGGCGGCCGTCCGCTCGGCACCGTCGCGCGGTGGCCGGGGTACGGCGGTCCGGATGAGGGCGGAAGCGCCGGACGGCGGCAGGCGGGAGACGGCGGGCAGCCGGGAGACGGCGGGCAGCCGGGGCGGCGGCGGGAGGACCCGCGCCGTCCCGGGACCACCGCCGCGCCCGGGCCGCGCGGCCCCGCCCGGGAGAGCGGTGCGGCCGGCCCCACGGGGAAGGCCGGGCGGGGACGGCCGGGGCGGAGCGGGTCAGGAGGTCGCGTCGTCCGCGCGCAGATGCCGCTCGACGGTCTCCACCTTCGCGGTCAGCCCGTCCGTGACGCCCTCGCGGATGTCGGCCTTCAGTACGAGCGAGACCCGCGACGAGCGGGCCTCGACGGCGGCGACGGCGCGCTTGACCACGTCCATCACCTCGTCCCACTCGCCCTCGATCGAGGTGAACATGGCGTCCGTGCGGTTCGGCAGGCCGGACTCGCGGACCACGCGCACGGCGTCGGCGACGTACTCCCCGACGTCCTCGCCGACGCCGAGCGGCGAGACGGAGAAGGCGACGATCATGCGTTCACCGTGCCCTCGCGGCGCGCCCTGGCGGCGATGACCATGTCCTCGGAGGCGCGCTTGAGCATGCGCTCGGCGAAGAAGCCCCCGGTGGGCAGGACGGAGAGGACGAAGTACAGCGCGGCCGTCGGCAGCTTCCAGCGGGCGCAGCGCCACGCGTCCAGCCAGAACAGTACGTAGAGGATGAACAGGATCCCGTGGATCATGCCCATCGCGGGCACGGCGTTGAAGTCCGTGGTGCGCTTGAGCACCGAGCAGACGAGCAGCAGCAGGAAGGACACCGCCTCGGGCCCCGAGACGAGGCGGAGTCGGTGGAGCGCGGATGCGGTCTTGATGTCCACGGAGGCGTCGCTTTCGGTCGGGAGTCGTTTGTGAACGCGCGCACAAACCGGGTCCATTGTGGCAGCCGTGCCCGGAAGGCCCGTGGCAGGGTGGTGCCCGGCCGCCGCGCCCGCGGGCCGGAGCCGGGGCCCGGGCGACGAGGGGTGCTGTTCGCCGGGCACGAGGCCCGATACCGTCGTGCCGTGGCTCAGTTCCGACTCCAGGGAAGCAAGATGCTCGCCGTCGACATGGCCGGCGACGCGGTGAAGGCGAAGAACGGCTCGATGGTCGCCTATGACGGCCAGATGTCCTTCAAGAAGATGAGCGGCGGCGGCGAGGGCCTGCGGGGGATGGTCACCCGCAGGATCACCGGCGAGTCGATGACCGTAATGGAGGTGCGCGGCCGGGGCACCTGCTACTTCGCGGACCGGGCGAGCGAGATCAACCTCGTGGCCCTGCACGGCGACAAGCTGTACGTCGAGGCGTCGAACCTGCTGTGCACGGACGCGGGCCTGCGCACCGGGACGACGTTCACCGGACTGCGCGGCGCCGCCGGCGGCAACGGCCTGTTCACGACGACGGTCGAGGGCAGCGGCCAGGCGGCCGTCATGTCGGACGGCCCGGCGGTGGTGCTGCGGGTCAGCCCGTCCTACCCGCTGTCCGTGGACCCGGGCGCCTACATCGCCCACCAGGGCGATCTGCGCCAGAGCTTCCAGTCGGGCGTCTCCTTCCGGACCTTCATGGGCGAGGGATCGGGCGAGTCGTTCCAGATCAGGTTCGAGGGCGACGGCCTCGTCTACGTCCAGCCCAGCGAGCGGAACACGATCGGCGGTGACATCTAGTGCCCTTCCGGGAGCTCAACGACAAGCTGGTGGAGGCCACGGTCCTGCCCGGGCAGCGGATGTTCAGCCAGCGGGGCGCCATGGTGGCCTACCGCGGCGACGTCTCCTTCACCCCCAACATCCAGGGCGGCCAGGGCGGCGTGATGTCCATGATCGGGCGCCGGGTGGCGAACGAGGCCACCCCGCTCATGACGGTCGAGGGCAGTGGCACGGTCCTGTTCGGCCACGGCGGCCACCACATCCAGGTGATCAACCTGGAGGGCGACACCCTGTACGTCGAGGCGGACCGGCTGCTCGCCTTCGACGGGTCGCTGGAGCAGGGCACGATGTTCATGGGCTCGCAGGGCGGGGTGATGGGGATGGTGCGCGGCCAGGTCACCGGCCAGGGCCTGTTCACCACCACGCTGCGCGGTCACGGCGCGGTCGCGGTCATGGCCCACGGCGGCGTGGTCGAGCTGCCGATCA
Source organism: Streptomyces fuscigenes (assembly GCF_021556455.1). Classification (GTDB taxonomy): domain Bacteria; phylum Actinomycetota; class Actinomycetes; order Streptomycetales; family Streptomycetaceae; genus Streptomyces; species Streptomyces fuscigenes. Next base: position 3,373 of record NZ_JAKGCV010000364.1, read on the forward strand.
CCCCGGGCCGCGAGGTGCACGTGGACCCGCAGGCGTACGTGGCGCACCACGGTGACGTGCGCAACAAGCTGTCGACGGCGCTCGGCTGGCGGGAGATGGTGGGCCGCGGCTCGGGCGAGGCGTTCCAGCTGGAGCTGAGCGGCAGCGGTGCGGTGTTCGTCCAGGCGTCGGAGGAGAAGCTGTGAGCGGGCCCGTGGTCTTCGACCCCATGACGCTGCCGAGCGACGACAACGTCAACAAGTACCTGTTCTGCGTGGAGTTGCGCGGCGACCAGTGGTTCCTGCAGAAGGGCAAGATGGTCGCCTACTACGGGCAGATCTCCTTCGAGGGCGTCGGCCACGGCCGGTTCGAGGGGCTGATGCGCACCAGCTTCCACTCGCCGATGCACGTGGCCGACTGGGTCGTGGCGCAGGGCAGCGGCAAGATGCTCCTCGCCGACCGGGCCTTCGACGTGAACTCCTACGACTTGGAGGACGGCAACCTGACCATCCGGTCGGGCAACCTGCTGGCCTACCAGCCGTCGCTGGCGCTGAAGCAGTCCATCGTGCCCGGTTTCCTGACGCTGATCGGGACGGGGAAGTTCGTGGCGGTGTCCAACGGTCCTGTCGTGTTCATGGAGCCGCCGCTGCGGGTGGACCCGCAGGCCCTCGTCGGCTGGGCCGACTGCCCCTCCCCCTGCCACCACTACGACTTCGGCTACATGCGCGGGATCCTCGGCGGCGTGCGGGCGATGACGGGGATCGGCGGCGCGTCCGGCGAGGAGCACCAGTTCGAGTTCGTCGGGGCGGGTACTGTACTGGTCCAGTCCACCGAGATCCTCATGGCGGAACGGCCGACCGGCGCCGTGCCGGACGAGGCGGGCGTGCCGGGCGGAGGGCCGGGAGCCGGGGGGCCGGGAGGCGGAGCGGCGGGCCTGCCCCGCCTCGGCGGGCAGCTCGGCGACCTGCAGCGGCGCTTCGGCCTCTGACCGTGGCGCCCCGCGGCCCGGGAGGCGCGGCGCCGCGGGGAGCGGGACCGGGGAGGACGACGAGGCGGTACGCGGTCCGGCCGGGCGGTACGGCTCCCGGCGGGCGGCGCGACACTCCGGGCGAACGCGGGGCGTCCAGCCTTCGTATAAATTTCAACTTCTTAGGTAGAATGTCGTCATGGAGACCGAGACACAGACCGCCGCCCAGGAGACCGAGGGTCCCTGGCTGACCGACGCGGAGCAGTGCGCCTGGCGCACGCACCTGGATGTCAACCGGTTGCTGACGTACCAGATGGAGAAGGACATCCAGCCCTTCGGCCTGACGATGAACGACTACGAGATCCTCGTGAACCTCTCCGAGGCCGAGAACCGCAGGCTGCGCATGACCGACCTGGCCGCGGCGACGCTCCAGTCCAAGAGCCGCCTCAGCCACCAGGTCACCCGGATGGAGTCCGCGGGCCTCGTGAAGCGGGAGCACTGCGAGTCCGACCGGCGCGGCCTGTACGCCGTCCTGACGGACCAGGGCATGGAGACCATGCGCAAGGTCGCCCCGCACCACGTCGCGTCCGTGCGCCGGCACTTCATCGACATGCTGGCGCCGGAGCAGCTGGCGCAGCTGCGGGCGTCGCTGACCCCCGTCGCCGACGAGTTGCGCAAGCGGCGCGGCAAGAACTGACGGCGCCGGGCCCCGGCCCGCGTCCGGACTCCGCGGCCGCGCCGACGCCGGCTTCCCCGGGGCCGCGCGCACCGCGCCCCGCGCGGTGTGATGACCTGTCCGCCATGACGGACGGCTCCTCGAACGCCGCCGCCGAGCCGACGGGCGCCCTCCGGCGCGTCCTCGTCGTCGGCAGCACCGGCGCGGGCAAGACCACCATGGCGCGGGCCCTGTCCCGGCGGCTGGACCTGGCGTACCACGAGATGGACGCCCTCTACTTCGGGGGCCCCGGCTGGCGGGTGAACGAGACGTTCGCCGAGGAGGTCGGCGCGCTCGCGGAGGGCCCGCGCTGGGTCGTCGACTCGCTCGGGTATCCGGCCGTACGGGACCTGCTGTGGGAGAAGGCCGACACGATCGTCTGGCTGGACTACCCGCGCCGCGTGATCATGCCGCGCGTGCTGCGCCGCTCCCTGCGGAGGTCCCTGCTGCGCGAGAGGATCTTCGGCGGGAACCGGGAGACCTGGTCCGGCTGGCTGACCCGCGACCACCCGGCCTGGTCGGCGTGGACCGGCCACGCCGCGCGCCGCGCGGAGATCGCCCGCCGTGTCGGGGCGGAGCGGTTCGCCCCGCTGCACGTGGTGCGCCTGAGCCGTCCGGCGCACGCTGCGGCCTGGCTGCGCGCGCGGGGGTGACGGCCCGGGCCCGTC
>NZ_JAKGCV010000365.1 GCF_021556455.1 Streptomyces fuscigenes
CTGACCGGCGCCGGGCGCTCGCCGGCCCCGGGTCCGGGGCCGGCCCCGCCGCACGCCCCCTCGCCCGCGTCGCCCCGCCTCGGCGCGCCGTTCCCCCTCTTCCGCTTCCCCTCTTCCGCTTCCCGCTCTCCCCGCGCCCCCGTCCCTCCTGTCCCGCGGCCCGACTTCCGCCTCGCCGGGCGAGCCCCGCGACACGCCGGAGCCGCCGCCGTTTCCGGGCGCGAAACCTTAGGGCTTTCTTTACGTCCTTTACCTGCCCTGGTCGGAGCCTCGGCCCGCATCGCCGCCGGTCGTCGCCCTGGGGTCGGTCTTTCGTGCCTGACCTGCGTGTTTCCCGGCTGGGCCGGACGGGGTTCCCGCTTCGATCCGTGGCGATGCTCACGTGTGAGGCCCTCTGGACAGATGGGCGGATGGCCCGGATGATCAAATGAGTGCGGTCGGCACCGGATGAGCGTGCGGCGAAGCGTCCGGGTCGCAGCCCCCAAGGGGCCGGAAACTCACACCCTCATCAAGGAGCATTCGTGGCAAGCGATATGGCAGCTCCCGTCGTCGCGCCGGCCGACATCCCCGCCGGAGCGGCGCCCACCGGGCACAAGGAACTGCTCGCCTGGGTCGACGAGATCGCGGCGATCACCCGGCCGGAGCGCGTCGTGTGGTGCGACGGCTCGGAGTCCGAGTACGCGCGCCTGTGCGAGGAGCTCGTCGCCAAGGGCACGTTCGTGCGACTCGACCCCGCCAAGCGCCCCAACTCGTACTACGCCGCCTCCGACCCGTCGGACGTGGCGCGCGTCGAGGACCGTACGTTCATCTGCTCCGCCGAGGAGAAGGACGCCGGCCCCACCAACCACTGGATGGAACCCGCGCGGATGCGCGAGGTCTTCACCGGGGACCAGGGCATCTTCCACGGCGCGATGGCCGGCCGGACGATGTACGTCGTCCCGTTCTGCATGGGGCCGCTCGGCTCGCCGCTGTCCGCCCTGGGCGTCGAGATCACCGACTCGGCGTACGTGGCTGCCTCGATGCGGACCATGACGCGCATGGGCCGCGCCGTCCTCGACGAACTGGGCACCGACGGCTTCTTCGTGAAGGCCGTGCACACCGTGGGCGCGCCCCTCGCGCCGGGCGAGGCCGACGTGCCGTGGCCCTGCAACACCACCAAGTACATCTCGCACTTCCCCGAGGACCGCGAGATCTGGTCGTACGGCTCCGGCTACGGCGGCAACGCCCTGCTGGGCAAGAAGTGCTACGCCCTGCGCATCGCCTCCGTGATGGCCCGGGACGAGGGCTGGCTCGCCGAGCACATGCTCGTCCTCAAGCTCACCCCGCCGAGCGGCCACGACGGACCGGCCGAGCCGAAGTACGTCGCCGCCGCCTTCCCCTCCGCCTGCGGCAAGACCAACCTCGCCATGCTGGAGCCGACGATCCCCGGCTGGAAGGTCGAGACCATCGGCGACGACATCGCCTGGATGCGCTTCGGCGAGGACGGCCGGCTGTACGCCATCAACCCGGAGGCGGGCTTCTTCGGCGTCGCGCCCGGCACCGGCGAGCACACCAACGCCAACGCGATGAGGACGATGTGGGGCAACTCCGTCTTCACCAACGTCGCGCTCACCGATGACGGCGACGTCTGGTGGGAGGGCATGACCGAGGAGCCGCCGGCCCACCTGACGGACTGGAAGGGCAACGACTGGACGCCCGCGTCCGGCGTCCCCGCCGCCCACCCCAACGCCCGTTTCACCGTGCCGGCGGGGCAGTGCCCGACCATCGCGCCCGAGTGGGAGGACCCGAAGGGCGTGCCGATCTCGGCGATCCTCTTCGGCGGCCGCCGCGCCTCCGCCGTACCGCTCGTCACGGAGTCGTTCACCTGGCAGCACGGCGTGTTCCTCGGCGCGAACGTCGCGTCCGAGAAGACCGCCGCCGCCGAGGGCAAGGTGGGGGAGCTGCGCCGCGACCCGTTCGCCATGCTGCCGTTCTGCGGCTACAACATGGGCGACTACATGGCCCACTGGCTGGAGGTCGGCGCGGACCGCGACCCCGCGAAACTGCCGAAGATCTACTACGTCAACTGGTTCCGCAAGGACGAGAAGGGCTCCTTCGTCTGGCCCGGCTTCGGCGAGAACAGCCGCGTCCTGAAGTGGATCGTCCAGCGCCTCGACGGCACCGCCGAGGGCGTCGAGTCGCCGATCGGCACCCTGCCGGCCCCCGGCGCGCTCGACACCGAGGGCCTCGGCCTGTCGGAGTCCGACCTCGAACTGCTGCTCGGCGTCGACCGCGAGGTCTGGCGCGAGGAGGCCGCCCTGGTCCCCGCGCACCTGGAGACCTTCGGGGACCACACGCCGCCGGCGCTGTGGGAGGAGTACCGGGCGCTGGTGCGGCGCCTCGGATGACGGTGAACCCCCGGAACCGCGGCGCCGGTTCCGGGGGCCCCGGTGGTCTCGCGCGATCTCCGGCGCGAGCGGAGGTTCCCGCGGGCCTCAGCGCGACGTCGGCCGCGACAGGTAGCGGCCCCGCGGCTCGCCCGTGACCTTGCGGTCACCGTAGATCCGCTGCCCGCGCAGGAACGTCGACTCGACGCTCGCGCCGATCTCCAGCCCCTGCAGCGGCGTGTACTCCTGCGCCGACTCGGAGTCCGCGGCGTCCACCGTCCAGGACCGGGACGGGTCGACGAGCGCGAGGTCCGCGTCGTAGCCCTCGGCGATCATGCCCTTCGTGCGCAGCCCGAAGCGCCGGGCCGGCGCCCATGCCGTCAGTTCGGCGACCTTCTGCAGCGGCAGGCCGTGCGCGGGCGCCGCGCCGGCGAGACCCGGCAGCAGGTACTCCGTGCCGCCGAAGCCCGACTTGGCCTGGAAGACGTCGCTCTTCGGATCGCCGAACTTCTTCTCCTCCTTGCAGCAGGCGTGGTCGCTGACGACCCAGCTGACGTTGCCGGCGACCAGGTGCTCCCACAGCGCGTCCACGTCGGACTGCGGCCGCAGCGGCGGGTTGACCTTGCCGCCGATGCCGGAGGCCGTCTCGATGTTCGCGAGCAGGTGGCCGATCGTCACCTCGCGCCGGAAGTCCACCTGCGGGAACGCCTTCGCCATGAGCATCGCCGCCTCGATCGCCTTGCGCGAGGACAGGTGCAGCAGGTTGATGTTGGGCAGTTCGGTCTCGGCCGCGAGGTAGCTCGCGATGGTGACGGCCAGGCCCTCGGAGTGCGGCGGGCGCGACGCGCTGTACGCGGCCAGGCCGTCGAGGCGGCCCTCGTCCTCGACGAGCTTGGTGTACGCCGTCATGATCTCGGCGGTCTCGCAGTGCAGCGACAGCGATATCTCGTCCGCCAGTTCCGGGTACGCCTCGCGGGCCGCCTGCACCCCGCGCATCACGAACTCGAAGTGCGCGAGGTCGTAGCGCTCGCCGGGCGGCGTCATCAGGAACGAGCTCTGGTCGGCGGAGCGGCCGTGCAGGCCGTGGCCCCCGTAGAACATGAAGATCTTGAAGGAGGTCACGCCGAAACGGGCGATGAGCTCCGGGATCTCGTCGATGTGCGACTTCTGCATCGGCGCGAGGTGGAAGGCGTAGTCCACGTGGCTGCGGCCCTCGGAGCCCTCCAGCACCAGCGGGAAGACGTCCTCGTAGCTGCCGCCGCGGTTCATGTAGTACTGCCCGGTCCGCATGTACGTGAGGGCCGTGGTCACGCCGCCCTGCGCGCAGGCGCGCGACTCGGTGGCGGTGTCGTCGGACAGCGGGTTGTAGATGCCCCAGTGCTGGTGCGCGTCCACGACGCCGGGGAAGGCGAGCAGCCCCTTGCCGTCCACCACCTCGCGCGCGCCGGCCGCGTCGATGCCGGGTGCGATGCGGTGGAACTTCCCGTCCTTGACGCCGATGTCCGTCGCCGGGACGTCCGCGGCATCGTGCCGCACCAGGCGCACGTTCTTGATCAGCAGGTCCAGTTCGCTCATGTTCGGTGCCTTCCTCGGTCGCGCGTGCGGGGCGCGTGGTGCTGCGGGGTGGATGTGTCGTCAGGGGGCGGATTCGGGGAGTCGGGCCGGGTGCGGGTTCGGCATCCGGCGCGGTGTGCCGGGGCCGGTGGTGCGGGAGGGGCGGCCGGTGCGTCCGTCGTACGGCATCGGGCCCAGGGGATGCCAGGGCCGGAAGGCCCGGCCCGGTACGCGGTGGGCGCGCGGCCACGCCCGCTAGCGGCTCGCCGCCAGGTGGTTCGCCGCCTGCCAGGCGAGGCCGAGCGCGGGCAGCAGGCCGTTGCCCGCCAGGTAGCCCGCGGCGCCGTGGCCGGAGATGCCGTGCGCCGCGCCGCCCGACGCGTACAGACCGGGCAGCGGCGCCCCGCCGGGCCCGAGGACCCGCGCGTCGCCGTCGACGGCCAGGCCGCCCTGGGTGTGGAAGAGCGCCGGCACCACCTCGACCGCCGCGTACGGCGCGCGCAGCGGTGCCTCGAAGAACGTCCGGCCGAACCGGTCGGCCCCCGGAGAGCCGCCACCCGGGGCTGTCGCGCCCCCGGCGAGCGCCGCCGGCTCCTCGAGTGAGCGGGCGAGGGCGCCGGCCGGCAGGCCCGTCGCCTTCGCGAGGGAGTCCGCGTCGTCCGCCCACACCAGCGCGCCCGCCTCGGCGGTCTGCCGGAAGTCGGTGAACGGCGTGCACAGGCCGTGTATGCGCCCGTCCAGCACGATCCAGCCGCGCGCGCCGGGCCGCGCGGCCAGCGCTGCCGCGTACTCGGAGTATCCCGTCGTCTCGTCGCCGAAGCGCTCGCCGGACGAGTCCACCATGATCGCGCCGTGCATGATCGTGGCCCAGCCCACGAGGGTGCGTGAGCGGCGCGCGAGGGCGGCATGGCCCTGGTAGGCGTCCATGAACGCCCCCACGGCGCCGTGCCGCAGGCCGATCGCGAGGCCGTCGCCGCGGGAGAACTGGCCGCCGTGGTAGTCGGCCGTGGCGATCTCGGGCAGGTGGCGCGCCACCAGGTCGCGTTCGGCGCCGTACCCGTTGGTCGCCAGCAGGACGGCGCGCGTGGGGATCGTCTCGCGGTGTCCGCTCGGGTACTCGACGACCGCGCCGGTGACCCGGCCGCCGGCGGCCGGGACCTCCACGTCCACCAGCCGCGCCGGGACGAGCAGGTCGACGCGCGACGAGCGCCGCGCCCTGCCGTGCAGGTGGCGCAGCAGCGAGGCGCCGTGCCGCCCCTCGACGGTGTGCAGCCGGTCCGCGGAGTGGCCGGGATAGCTGAAGTCCCGCACCAGTTGCAGCGGCAGCCCCGCCCCGTCGGCGAGCCACTCCACCAGCGGGGCGCTGAGCCGGGCCAGTGCCGCCGCGAGCCCGGGGTCGGCCGTGCCGTGCGTCTTGGCCTCGATGTCGCGCACGAAGCGGGCGGGGGAGTCCTCGACGCCCTCCTCACGCTGCCAGCGCGACCCGGCGCCGGGGATCATCGCCGTGGACATGGACGTGTTGTTGCCGCGCAGGAACTGCTCGTCGGGGTCGACCACCAGCACGTTCAGCCCGGCCTCCGCCGCCCGCAGCGCGCCGGCGAGACCGCCGCCCGCACCCGCGACCACCAGGTCGAGCGCCCCGTCGCCGGGGTCCGGCCGGTCGCCGTCCGCCGCCCGGGCGGCCGGGGCCGCCTCCGGGTCCAGCGCCGGGGCCGTCTCCTCGCCCGTCATGCGGCGGCTCCCGCCGCGAGCAGGCGCAGCGCGAGCC
>NZ_JAKGCV010000366.1 GCF_021556455.1 Streptomyces fuscigenes
CTGCGAGGCGAGCAGCCGGTCCACCGGCGTGTACGGGCGGCCACCGCGCGTCCTCGGCACGGTCAGTGTGCCGATCAGCCGGCCGTCGTGCTGCAGGGGCAGCATCATGCTCGGCCCGAACCGGCCCGACGAGCTGGAGCGCCCCCGCCGGATCCTGGAGGTCGACCATCTGCTCGTTGTCGCGCAGCTGGAGGCGGTTGAGGCAGGACAGGGCGAACTCGCCCGCGAACATGTCGTACTGGCGAAACCGCCCGGCCAGTTCGGGGGCCCCGTGCTGGTAGACGCGCACGCAGTCGGCGACCGTGCTCCAGAACTCGCCCTCGTCCAGCACCCCGTCCTCGACGAGCGCCGGTGACAGGAAGCGCAGGAAGCAGTCGAGCACGTCCGTGAACACGGACAGCAGCCGCATGTCCTGCGGCACGTCGGCCCGGATGCGCTCCACCTGGGGCGGCAGCGGTGTGTCCGGCTCCATCACCGCGATCTCCTCGGCGATGTCCTTGAACACGGCCCGCTTCACCGCGCCGTCCTCGATGACGAGGATGACGTTCTCGCCGTGCGGCATGAACACCAGGCCGTACGCGTAGAAGCAGTGCAGGACGGGGACGAGGTACGCGTCCAGGTACCGGCGCAGCCACGCGGCGGGGCTCAGCCCGGACTCGGCGATCAGCGCGGCGGCGAGCGAGGCGCCGTCGCGGTCGGTGTGCAGCAGCGAGGCCATGGTGGCGAGCCGCTCGCCGCCCCTCAGCGCGGGGACGGGGCTCTCCCGCCACAGCGCGGCGAGCATCTTGCGGTACGGGGAGCCCTTGACGGTCGCCGCCTCGAAGGCGCGGTGGTGGTAGCCGATCGCGGCCCGCTCGCGGATGATCGAGAACCGGGCCGCGCGCAGGACGCCGTCCCGCTCGATCAGCTCCGCCAGCCAGTCGTTGATGGCGGGCGTCGCCTCCATGTAGGCGGCGGAAAGGCCCCGCATGAAGCCCATGTTGAGGACGGACAGCGCCGTCTTCACGTAATGCCGGCCGGGCCGGGACGTGTTGAAGAAGGTGCGGATCGACTGCTGGGCCAGGTAGCGGTCGTCGCCCTCGCCGAGCAGGACGAGGCGCCGCTCGGCGACCTCGGCCGCGAAGGTGACCGACAGCTTGTTCCACCACTGCCAGGGGTGGACGGGCAGCAGCAGGTAGTCGCCGGGATCGAGGCCCATCTCCCGCAGCGCCGCGGCGAAGCGGTCCCGCTGCGAGTCCCCCAACTCCTCGCGCATCAGCGTCTCGTGGTCGAGACCGGCGCTCGCCGTGAACGTGGCGTGGTCGCGGTGCGCGGCCAGCCACACCAGCCGCACCTCCGACGCCGCCTCGGGCGCGAACGCGCGGTACTCGTGGGCACCGAAGCCGAGACGGCCGTTGTTGGCGACGAAGCAGGGGTGCCCCTCGGTCATCCCGGTCTCGATGTCCTGGAAGTCCGATCCCGCCAGCTCTGCGGCGGAGACGGGCTTCTTCGTCAGTTTGAAGGCGGTGCCCGCGAGGGTCGCGGAGATCTCCTCCAGGTACACCGGCAGGACGGCGTCGGACAACGACAGCGCCCCGCGCAGCTCCGTGATGAACTCGAGTGCGTCCAAGGGCAGTTCGACGCCTCCGCGGGTGCGGGTGACGGACTCGCCGGCCACCTGCCAGTGGTCGAGCGCGTACCGCCGCGCGCCGAAGCGGTACTCGGTCGCACCGTCGTCGCTCCGTACGCGGTACGCGCCGTCGCCCGTGGGCTCGGGCGTCAGCAGGCGCTCGTGGGAGAACTCGGCCAGCGCCTTGCGTATCAGGGCGCGGTTCGCCCGCGCCCACAGCTCGGGCGTGAGGTGGGCGACGGCGTCCGCGGGACGGTCCGGGTACGGGCGGGTCATCGGGCGCCTCCCTCGGTGGCGGCCTCGAACGCCTCGCGGGTGCACACGCTCAGCAGCGCCTCCTTCTCGGGCTTGGCGATCTTCTCCACGACCTGGAAGCCCACCGCCTCGTTGAGCGCGTGCACGGCGGTGTTGCGCACGTCGGGCTCGACGACCACGCGCCGCACGGAGGCGTCCTCGAAGAGGAACGCCATCACCGTGGTGAGCACGGCGCGCGTGAAGCCGTGCAGCGGGCCCCCGGAGGGCGCCGGGTCGACCAGGAAGTGCATCCCGATGTCGCCGGGCTGCGCGTCGTACAGGCCCTTCAGCTCGACGAACGCCGGGTCGTAGCGCTCGATGAGGAACGCGGGAGCGCCGTCGTGCAGGCCGAGGAAGGCGTCGTGGTGCTCGGCGGCGGCGATCGCCATGTACTCGCGCTCGACGTCGGTGAGGGAGGCGCCCTGCATCAGCCAGAACGACGCCTTCGGGTGGGTGACCCACCGGTGCAGCAGCGCCGTGTCGGCGAGCGGGTCCACGCCCCGCACGGAGAACGTGCCGAGGCTCGGGTCGGTGCGGCCGAAGCGGACCGCGTACGGGCTCGGGTCCGCCGCGGCGTGCGGGCCGCCGACGGGGGCGGAGGTCGCGGGCAGGTGTGCGGGGTCGGTCATGCGATCGTGCCTTCCGGAGCGGCGAACTCCTGGAACGCGATGGCCTTCTCCACCTGGTAGGGGGCGCGGCCGAGCAGTTCGCCGATGATGTACGCGTTGCGGTAGGGGCCCATGCCCAGGTCGGGGGAGGTGATGCTGTGCGTGTGCACCGCGCCGTTCTGCAGGAAGACGCCCCGGCCCGTCACGTCGATCGAGTAGTTGCGGGCCACGTCGAAGCGCCCGTGCCCGTCGAGCCTGATCCGGTCGGCGACGGGCGCCAGGAACGCGGGCGTCGCGTACTTGTAGCCCGTGGCGAGGATCAGCCCCTGGGTGGCGAGCGAGAAGTCCCGCTGCTGCTCCTCCTGGCGCAGCCCGAGCGTGTACGTGCCGCCAGGCCACGCGCCCGGCTCGTAACGCGCCTCGTGCAGCGCGGTGTTGGTCATCAGCCGGGTGGGCACCGGACCCTTGAGGTTCTTCTGGTACAGCAGGTCGAAGATCTGGTTGACGAGTTCCGCGTCGATGCCCTTGAAGAGGCCCTTCTGCTCGCCCTCCAGCCGGTAGCGGGTGTCCTCGGGCAGCGCGTGGAAGTAGTCCACGTACTCCGGCGACGTCATCTCCAGCGTCAGCTTGGTGTATTCGAGCGGGAAGAAGCGCGGCGAGCGGGTCACCCAGTTGAGCCAGTAGTGGTGCGTGTCGATCTCGGACAGGAGGTCGTAGTAGATCTCCGCGGCGCTCTGCCCGCTGCCGACGATCGTGATGGACTCCTTCGCCTGGAGCCCCTCCTTCGCGCCGAGGTAGCGGGAGTTGTGGATGAGGTCGCCGCCGAGGCCCGCGCAGGCCTCCGGCACGTACGGCGGGGTGCCGGTGCCGAGGACGAGCCGGCGGGCCCGGTAGGTCTCGCCGCCCTCGGTGTGCACGCTGTACAGCTCGTCGGCGTCCTCGTACGTGACGGTGGTGACGGTGCGCCCGAAGCGTACGGAGGAGAGCTTGCCCGCGGCCCAGCGGCAGTAGTCGTTGTACTCGGTGCGCAGCGGGTAGAAGTTCTCCCGGATGTAGAACGAGTACAGCCGTCCGGCCTCCTTCAGGTAGTTGAGGAAGGAGTACGGCGACGTCGGGTCCGCGAGGGTGACGAGGTCGGAGAGGAACGGCGTCTGCAGGTGCGCGCCCTCCAGGAACATCCCCGAGTGCCACTCGAAGTCGGGCTTGCTCTCCAGGAACACACCGTCGAGTTCGTCGATCGGTTCGGCCAGGCAGGCCAGCCCCAGATTGAACGGGCCGAGGCCGATGCCGACGAAGTCGTGCACGAAGACGGGGCCCGAGGGCTGCCCGGCCCCCCGGTCGGCGGGGCGGCGGCTGTCAGGACGCGTGGACAAGGCGTCCCCCGTTCCCGGTCGCGACGTGGTGCTCGGCGTGCCCGGCGATCAGGTCGAGGACGGCCGCGATGTCGGCGAGCGTCGTCTCCGGGTTGAGCAGGGTGAACTTCAGGTGCTGGCGGCCGTCGACGACGGTGCCCGCCACCACGGCGTCGCCGGACGCGAACAGCGCCTTGCGGGCGTAGAGGTTGGCCCGGTCGATCTCCGCCGGCGAGGTGATGTCCCGGGGGATGCAGCGGAAGACCAGCGTGGACAGGCTCGGGCGCACGACGACGTCGAAGCGGGGGTCGGCGGCGAGCAGCCGCCACCCCTCGGCCGCCCGGTCGCACACCTCGTCGAAGAGCTCCCCGACGCCGTCCGCGCCCATCACCCGCAGTGTCATCCACAGTTTGAGGGCGTCAAAACGGCGCGTGGTCTGCAGGGACTTGTCGACCTGGTTGGGGATGCGCTCGGTCAGCGCGCGGCGCGGGTTGAGGTAGTCCGCGTGGTAGGTGGCATGCCGGAGCGTGGCCCCGTCGCGGACCAGCACCGCGGAGGAACTCACCGGCTGGAAGAAGGACTTGTGGTAGTCCACGGTGACCGAGTCGGCCCGCTCGATGCCGTCGAGCAGCGCACGGCGGGTGGGGGAGGCCAACAGCCCGCAGCCGTACGCCGCGTCCACGTGCATCCAGGTGCCGTAGCGGGCGCAGAGGGCCGCGATCTCGGGGAGCGGGTCGATGGAGCCGAAGTCGGTGGTGCCCGCGGTGGCGACGACCGCCATGGGCACGTTGCCCTCGGCGAGGCAGCCCTCGATCGCGGCGGCGAGCGCGGCGGGACGCATGCGCCGGTCGGCGTCGCACGGCACCGCCACGACCGCCTCGGTCGACAGGCCCAGGAGGGTGGCGGACTTCTGCACGGAGAAGTGGGCGCAGTCGGAGGCGAAGATCCGCAGCCGGCCGTGGCCTCCGTCGGCGTCCGCGCTCTTCGCCTCCTCGCGGGCCAGCAGCAGCGCCTGCAGGTTGGACTGCGTGCCGCCGCTCGTGAACACGCCGTCGGCGCCGGGGCCGAGACCGATGCGGCCGGCCGTCCAGTCGATGAGGCGGCGCTCGATGAGCGTCGCGCCCGCGCTCTGGTCCCACGTGTCGAGGGAGGAGTTGACGGCGGACAGCACGGCCTCGCCGACCACCGCCGGAATCACGACCGGGCAGTTGAGGTGCGCCAGGTAGCGGGGGTGGTGGAAGTAGACCGCGTCGCGGAGGTAGAGGCGCTCCAACTCGTCGAGGGCGGAGCCGTTGTCGCCGAGGGGGCGGTCGAGGTCGACCGCGTCGATCTCGGGGCCGAGGGCGTCGGGCGCGATGCCGGTGAAGGGTGATCGCACCGACGCGAGGCGCGCGGCCACCCGCCCGACCCCGTCGGCCACGGAGCGCCGATAGCGCTCCGCGGTGGTGTCGTTGAGCAGGTGAGAACGCATAGGGAGGTCCTTCCGGGCGGGGGTGGGGATACGGAAGTCCGTTGCGCGGCACGGAGTGCCACGGCCGTAAAGCAAGGTTAGCCTAACCTAACTTCACGGAGGGGGGTAGGGCGCATCCCGGGTGCCGCACGCCGGGCGGACACGGCCCGGACGGACAACGCGAGCACTGCGTCCGTCCGTTGAGGAGCGGCCCCGATCGGCCGCGGGCGGGGCGGAAGCGGGACGGGGGCGGCGCCGGGAGGGCGCGGGACCTCGGGCCGGGACGGGGCCGGCGGGCCGTACGGGGGAGCGGGGCGGCGCGGGGAAAGGGCGGGGCGCTGTGCCGACGGCGGGG
>NZ_JAKGCV010000367.1 GCF_021556455.1 Streptomyces fuscigenes
CGTGTTCGGGGCGCAGTCCCACGCCCACGAGGTGGGCCGGGGCGGCGGTGAGCGCGGGGAAGCGGTCGAGGACGGCGGTGAGTGCCGGCGGCGGGCCGCCGCGCCTGCCCGCGAGGGCCGGGCCGATGAAGGCGCGGTGCATCATGCGCTGCAGGGACTGCGCCGCCGCGACCGGCGCGAGGCGCCGCGCCCGGACACGCGCCAGTTCCTCGCCCGGGACCCGGCCGCGCCGCAGGGGGCGGGCGAGAAGGGCTGCGGCCGCCACCGCGTCCTGGACGGCGAGATTGATGCCCACGCCGCCGACCGGCGACATCGCGTGCGCCGCGTCTCCGATGCAGAGCAGGCCCTCGGTGTGCCAGCGGCGCAGCCGGTCCATGCGCACGTCGAGGTGGGCGACCTCGTCCATCGACTCCAGCGCCCCGACCCGGTCGGCCAGCCGCGGGTAGAGCAGCGCGATGTCCCGCCGGAAGGCGGCCAGGCCCCGCCGCCGAAGGTCCACGCCCTTGGGCGCGAGAGCCGCGATCTGGTGGTAGCCGACACGCGGGATCGCCACGGCGAAGCGGCCCGGGGCCACACTGGGGGCGAGGGTGCCCTCCGTCTCCCCATCGGCGCGCGGCAGCCGGAACCACCACGCGTCGAAGGGGACGGGGAAGGACGTGGAGCGCAGCCCCGCCGCCCGCCGCACCGTGGAGTGCCGCCCGTCCGCCGCCACCACCAGCCCGGCGCGCAGGGTGGCCTCGCGGCCGTCGGGGCCGCGGTGGACCACCCCGGCGACCCGGCCGTTCTCGCGGACGAGGCCGGTCACCTCGTGCCGGGTCGCGAGGCGGAAGGACGGCTCCCTCGACGCCGCCTCGGCCAGCAGGTCGAGCAGGTCCCACTGGGGGGCCAGGGCGATGTACGGATGGGCGACGCGCAGCCGCGACAGGTCGGCGACGGTCGTGGTCCGGCCGCCCGGGGCCGGCAGCTCGACGCGCTCGACCCGGCTGTGCGGCAGCTCCTCGAACCAGCCGCCCAGGCCCAGTTCGTCGAGGAGCGTGAGCGTCGACGGATGGACCGTGTCGCCGCGGAAGTCGCGCAGGAAGTCGGCGTGCTTCTCCAGGACGGTGACGTCCACTCCCGCGCGCGCGAGCAGCAGCCCCAGCACCATCCCCGCCGGACCGCCGCCGACGACGACGCACCGCGTGCTCCCGGTCATGTGGACCGCCCCCGATCGCCGATCGACCGGCTTGTCCACCGGTCGATCATTTATTCATCATCTGTTGAATAATAAGAGCATCACGCCTTGTCGACGGGCTGTCAAGGCGGGCCCGCGGCGCCGCGGGAGGGCGGACGCAGAGGCGGAAGGTCACAGTCCGCCCAAGGGTGCGTCTCCTCCTCCCCAAGAGTCGTCACCCGGCAGCCGCGTGGGAGGCGCCGCGTGGCATCGTTCGAAGTTCTGTGCGCGAGTTCTGTGCGCGAGCGACGAGGGGAGCCGGCATGCAGAGCGGCAGGATGCGCGTCTCGTTCACCACGCTGCAGGACGCCCGGACCGAGCTGGACGGCATCGCCACCGACCTCGACCGCCATCTGAAGGACCTGGACCGGGTCGTGAAGGGCCTCGCCGAGAAGTGGAAGGGCGAGACGCGCGGCGCGTTCGAGGACACCTACGGTGACTGGCAGAAGCAGTCCGCCGAACTGCACGTGGCGCTCAGGGCGTTGCACGCGCTGGTCGGCACCGCGCACGGCAACTATGCGGCCGCCAAGCAGGCCAACCAGGCGATGTGGAACGGGCGGTAGCAGCAGTGCCGCCACCTGGCGGGGGCCAGGACATCGATCTGTACCCGGGCGATCTCGACTCCGTCGCCGGCAAGTTCGCGGCGGGGCAGACGCGGCTGGACACCATCGCCTCCACGTTGAACGCCGCCCTGCGGGACGCCGGGGGCATGGCCGGCAACGACGAGTACGGGCAGAAGTTCGGCCACGCCTACGATCCCGCCGCCACCTCGCTGTTCACGGCGCTGTCCGCCGCGGTCCGCGCGATCGGCCAGTCCTCGGAGGCGCTGGTGGCGACGGCGAACAACTACCTGCGGGCCGATCACCACTCCAGGCCGGGCAAGGGCAAGGGCGCGCCGAAACTGTACGGGCCGCCGGCCGTTGTCACGGACGTCATGTATCCGGACCCGACGTCCGCGATCGGCTCGGGTCACTCGTCGGTGCCGTCGGTGATAGCGAAGTACTGGCCCAACGGCCATCAGGACCGCCTGCGCGACGCGGCGAGTGCCTACCGCAGCGCCTCGCAGGCGCTCGGGGCTCTCGGCGGCAGCCTGCACGGGCAGGTCCAATCGCTCACCGACAACAACTCCGACGACTCCGTGCACGCCATGGCCGCATTTTGGGCGAAGGTCTGGCAGGACGGCGGCGGTATGTCGAAGGCGCCTCTGTCTGCCGCGCATCACGCCTGTGATCAATTGGCAAAGGCATGTGACGCGTTCGCCCACGCCATCGACGAGGCGCACAGCAGTACCGAGCACAAGCTCGCGGGCGCGGGGATCCTCGTGGGCGTCACCACCGTGATCGGTGTGCTGTTGACCCCGATCACCCTCGGTGGTTCCGACGCCGGTGCGGGCGCCCTGGATGCGGCAGAGGCGGGCGCGATCCTCGGCGGCGTCGAGGTGGCGGCAGAGGAGGCCGTGGCGGACATCGGCGCGAGTGTCATCGCGGACGTCGGCGCCGACCTCGACGCCGCGGCCGCGGCCGTCCCGGAGATCGAGACCGTCGACGCGGCGGCGACCGAGGTTGACGAGACGCTCGAGGAGGAGCTGGCGGAGACCGCGGGACGCGACGGGGACACCTTCAAGTGGGAGCCGGAGGACGACGACCTCTCACCGGGCCGCAAGGCGCAACTGCGCGGCGACGCCTACGAGAAGTACGTCCAGGAACGGGTCGGCGGCAAGGAGCCCTTCAGCCACGGGGGCCGGCAGTTCGACGGCGCCTACGAGGGCGAGGGCGGCGAGGAGACGTGGTACGAGGCGAAGTCGGGCAAGTACTGGGACACCGTGAACGACGATCCCTCGAAACTCGCCAACTTCAAGTCGAAGCTGGGTGACGCACGACGCATCGCGACCGAGAACGGCAAATCCTTCGAGGTTGTGTCGGAGAATCCGATCCCTGAAAATATCAAGGCGTGGCTCCTGAAAAAGGGCTACACGTGGCGAATCGTTCCCTAGCGGCAGGTGCGTACTGTGTCCAGGACGGCAGACATCGACTTCACCTTCGTACGCCCGGTGACCCTGGGATCCGTGGTCCGGGCGATCGAGCCGTCCGGATGGTCGGCCGAGGAGCCGCTCGGTGTCTCGTACCTGATCGACGAGGACGACGACTTCGACTGGGAGCGTGCCGAGCCCGCGGAGGCCCGGTCGGTCCTCGCCCGGCTCGACGCCGCCGATTCCGGCGCGACGCATGTCGGGGTCTCCCTCTTCTCCCGGGAGGCCGGAACCGGCGGTCTGATGCTGTTCTTCCCCGGGCGGACGATGGCCACCTTCACACCGTCGATCAACCGCAGGCCGCTGGTCGACGGATCCTCACTCACCGATGTCGCCTGGTACGTGGGCCAACTGGCCGGGCCGCTCGTGGAGCTGGGCCTGAGCGGGTACACGGCCCGCGACCTGGAGGAGTGAACACGTCGGTGGCGCCGGGCGTCGAACGGGGGGTCCGGTGAGCTGTTTCTTCACGGCCGGCGAGAGCGCGGTGTGGAACCCCTCCACGGCGAGCGGGCGCCTCTTCGCCGGATGTACACGGGCGGCCGAGGAGTTCTGCGGGGTGCCGTCCGGGATTCCCCCCTTCGTGGACGACGAGTGCGCCCTCGACGCCGAACTTCTGCGGACGTTCCAGGGTCGGCTGGCCCGGCTCGCCGGCGGCTCCGTGCACGCCGTCGTCCACGCGTTGACCGACGAGCTCCTGGTGATCTGCGCCGTCCTGGTCGAGCGCGCGGGAGGCGTCCCCACCGCACCCGCCGGAGTGGAGCCCTCCGCGTGGCGGACACGGCTGGACACGATGTCCGCGGCCATGCCGGTGTGACGCTCACGCGCCGACCGCGGTCCCCGAACCGTACGGGCGCCGCCCGCCCACCCACCCGTCAGCCCAGCCGGGACGGCAGCCGGCGCCGGCACAGGGCATACGCGATCAGCGCGGCGCCCGCGAGGCCGAGGGCGATCTCCAGGTCGCGCGGATGCTGTTGGGTGAGGGCGACGACGACGCCCGCGATCGCGAGCAGCGGCGGCAGCGGCCACAGGGGCATGCGGAAGGCGCGGGGGAGCGAGCGGTCGCGCACGCGGCACACCAGCGCGGAGACCGCGACCAGCAGGTAGACGGTGACGATCACCACGCCGGTGAAGGTGATCAGGTCCCCGAGCGAACTGAACACGCACAGAAGGCCGTTGCCGACGAACAGGAACGCGACGGCCCGCACCGGCACCCGCGAGCCGGCCGACACCGCCGAAGAAGCGGGCGAGCGGCCCCGGCAGCATGCCGTCGCGGGCGGCCGCGTAGTACACCCGCGCGTAGCCGAGGTTGGCCGCGAGCCCGGTGTCGAACATCGCGACGACCACGCCGGACAGCAGGATCGTGGCCCCGGTCGGCCCCATCACCTGATGGGCGATCAGCGACAGGGGGGAGTCGTCCGCCGCGGTCGCGCCCAGGTCGCTCACCGCGTACGTCGCGGCGATCACGGCCGTCACCTCGACCACCACGGCCACCAGCGCGCCCACGACCACCGCACGCGGCAGCGCGCGCCGGGAGCCGCGTGACTCCTCCGCGAAGTAGAGCGGCCAGTCGTACCCGTTGAACGCGAACAGCGCCGGGACCACGGCGGCCAGCAGGCCCGCCGCGCCGACCCCGGTGAGCGCGCCGGACCCCGCGGCGGCGGGGACGGACGGGGCGGTGAACGGGGCGTTCGCGCCCGACGCGTGGGCGAACGCGAAACCGGTGAACACCAGGACCACCGCGAGCTCCAGGACGAGCATCGCGCCCGCGACCCAGCTCGCCGGCGCGATGCGCCCGAGTGACAGCGCGGTCACCAGCACCATCATGCCGAGCGCCGTCCAGCCCACGGGCAGGCCGCCGGGCACCAGGGACGACAGGTACGTGGCCGACGACACGAGGATGGACGCGGTCGACACCAGCCCGAGAAGCAGGAAAAGCACCCCTGCCACACCGCCGGACACGGGGCCGAGCGCCCGCCGCACGATGGTGTACGCGCCGCCGGCCGACGGGAACACCGAGCCCGTCTCCGCGTAGCACAGCGACATGGCGAGGGCGATCACACCGCCGATGACGAACGCCCACACCACGCCGGTGCCGGCCGAGCCGAGGCCGGAGCCGTAGACGAGGAAGACGGACGTGGTGGGGGAGATCGCGGAGATGGCGATGGCCAGCACGTTCCACGGCCGCAGCGCCGCGGCCCGCAGCCCGCGGGGCGCCGGGGCCCCGCCGTCCTCCCGGTCCTGACCCGGGTCCGCCGTGTCGAGTGCCATGTGGGGGCCTCCTCCGCTCGGGGCGCCCCGACGTGGGGGAGGGCGCCGCTGGGGAGCCGGGCGGCGTGGGGGAGGGCGCCGCCACGGGCTGTGGCGGCGACCGTACCGCAGGGCCCCGGCACGGCACAGTGCGCCGCGGCGCGGGGCT
>NZ_JAKGCV010000368.1 GCF_021556455.1 Streptomyces fuscigenes
CGCCCCGCAGAGCGCCGCGTGGGCGAGGGCCTGGGAGGCGGTGTCCCTGGTGCCGCCCGGCCCGGCGCGCCGTGAACTGGAACGCACGCCCCCGCGCCGCGGGTGAGTCCCCTCGGCGCGGGAGGCGGCCGCCGGCGGCGGGGAGCCGCGCCCTACGCGCGCAGGCCGCGCAGGAGCAGGTCGAGGACCTCGTGGAACTCCCGCTCGGTCTCCGGCTTCTGCCACTCCCCGGCGTGGACCGGGTCGTGGAAGCGGGCGGTGGCGTCCCACAGCGCCCGGGCCGCGGCGGCCGGGTCGGGCGCGGCGAACTCCCCGCCGCGCACGCCGCTCACCACGACACGTTCCAGCTGGGCCACCAGCCTCTCCACGTGGCAGGTGACGGCGGTGCTGGCGTCCCTGGCCAATTCGAGGAACGTGGCGAACAGCTCGGGGTCGTCCCCGGCGCGGCGGCGCTTGGCGGCGAAGAGGGTCGTCAGCCAGAGCCGCAGCCGCTCCCCGGCCGGCTCCTCGCCGTCCGCGATCGCCTCCAGCTCGCCGCTCTCGGGGGCGAGCCAGCGTCCGGCGACCGCCTCTCGCAGTGCCGCCTTGGTTCGGAAGTGCCGGTAGACGCTGCCGTGGCTGACGCCCAGGGCGCGGGCGACGTCGACGACCGTGGCCTTGGCGGGACCGTAGCGGCGCAGCACGTCCTCGGTGGCTTCGAGGATGCGCTCGGGGGTCAGCGGGCTGTCGGTCGGCGCCATCGGGTCCCTTACTTCATCTGCTTCTTCTCGCTGTCGAGGTGGGCCATCTGCTCCTCCGGGTAGCGGGCGCCGGCTGCGGCGCCGGCCGGAACCGCCTCCTCGACCGCGGCCAGGTCGTCGGCGTCGAGCCTAACGTCCAGCGCGCCGAGTGCCTCGGCCAGGCGGTCGCGCCGGCGCGCGCCGACGACCGGCACGATGCCCGCGGACCAGCGGTCGTTCTGCGCGAGCACCCAGGCGATGGCCGTCTGCGCCACGCTGATGCCCTTGGCGTCGGCGACCTTGCGCAGTGCGTCGACGAGGTCGAGGTTGCGGTCGATGTTCTCCGGCCGGAAGCGGGGGCTCAGCCCGCGGAAGTCGTCGGCGGCGATCTGCCGGCCCCTCCCCCAGTGGCCGCTGATCAGGCCGCGGGAGAGCACGCCGTACGCGGTGACGCCGATGCCCAGCTCGCCGCAGAGCGGGAGGATCTCGTCCTCGATGCCGCGGTCGAGCAGCGAGTACTCGAGCTGCACGTCGGCGATGGGTGCGGTGGCGGCGGCGCGGCGGATCGACTCGGGTCCGGCCTCGGACAGGCCGATGTGGCGTACGTAGCCGGCCTGGACGGCCTCGGAGATGGCGCCGACCGTCTCCTCGATGGGCACATTCGGGTCGACGCGGGCGAGGCGGTAGATGTCGATGTGGTCGGTGCCCAGGCGCTGCAGGGAGTAGCCGAGGAAGTTGCGGACCGCCTCGGGCCTGCCGTCGTGCCCGACGAAGCGGCCGTCGACGTTGCGCAGCGCGCCGAACTTCACGCTCGTCACGGCCTGTTCGCGCAGCCGGGCGGGTGCGGTGCGCAGGGCCTCGCTGATGAGCAGTTCGTTGTGGCCCATGCCGTAGAAGTCGCCCGTGTCGAGGAGGGTGACTCCGGCGTCGAGCGCGGCGTGGACGGTGGCGAGGGACTCGGACCGGTCGCTCTGCCCGTAGGCGGGCGACATGCCCATGCAGCCGAGGCCGATCGCGGAGACCTGGGGTCCGGTGGTGCCGAGGGTGCGGGTCTGCACGGAGCGCTCCTTGGGGGGTGGAGGGGTGTGCCGAGAAGCATGGCAGTTGTGCTGACAGATTTCAATATCTGTCAGCACAATCACTCAGGGGTGGGCTCGGGCGGGGATGCGGCCACAAGGGCGGGCCCAGGAGCCGGGGCGGTCGGACGGGATGCCTGCTCCGACGCGCCGCGCGGGCCGGGGACCGCCCGGACGGCGGACGGGACCGCGCGAGCCGGCACGGCACCGCGGGAAGCCGGTAGCCGGTAGCCGGTCACGAGCATGGGCTCCCGCCGGATCCGGCACTTTCCAGGATTGCGACGGTGGCGCCCGCGGAAGACTGCTGGGGTGGTGGATGTCCCCGGTCGACCGTGACGCGGATCGCGGCCGGGGCGGCGTCGGGGTGACGACGTCTCACAAGCCGTGGCCTCCGGTTGCCCGCCCGCGCGCCGGGGCCACTCGACAAGGGGGGTCCGATGGGTTTCACGGAGGCGTATCTGGGCGCCGCGGCTCAGGCGGTGACATTGCTGGGTGCGCCGGAGGTCGCCGCTTCCTGGGAGGAGCCCAGCGCGTTGGCGGACATGACCGTCGGCGGCCTGGCCGGTCATCTGGCGTATCAGGTCTTCAGCGTGTCGTCGGCCCTGGGGACCGCGGCGTCGGCCGAGGCGCCGATCCCGCTTCTCGAGCACTACGCCCGCGCCGCCTGGATCGACACGCCCCTCGACGGCGAGGTGAACGTCGGCATCCGGACGAACGGGGAGGACATCGCCTCGCGAGGCGCCCGGGCGCTCGTGGAGGACGCCCGTGGGGCACTCGCCGAACAGCAGGTCGCCCTGCCGGCGGTTCGGGGCGACCGGGTCGTGTTCATGCCCCAGACGGGGTGGGCACTGAGCCTGGACGACTTCCTCACGACGCGCATGATGGAACTCGCCGTCCACATGGACGACCTGGCCGTCAGCGCCGGAACCGCCACGCCGGAGCTCTCGCCTGCGGCCTTCGGTCCCGTGCTGGCGTTGCTGGCCGAACTCGCCGCTCGTCGGCACGGTCAATCGGCCTTGCTGCGGGCCCTGGCCCGAGCCGAGCGGGCGCCGCTCGCGATCAACGCGCTCTGAGCCGCTCGGGCACCCTGGCGCGGATCGAGAGGGGGGCGCCTCACCCCTCGGAGGGCGGCACGCGTCCGGGGGCCTCACACCCTGCCGCGGGGCCGGCGGCCCGGCGCGCGCCGAGCGGGCGCCGCGTCCCGGCCGCCCGGCACCTCGTGGACCCCCTCCCGCCTCGGGCGCCCCGGCCGCCCAGTACGGACAGCCGGGGTCGGGCCGTCCGGCGACCCGGACGCCTCGGATGCCCCGGACGCCCCGCTCAGGCGAGGCGCAACGCGCCCGGGCTCTCGCGTTCGAACACCGCGACCAGGTCGTCGAAGTCGGTGGGCCCCCGGCCGGCGCGGGCGGCCGCGAGCCGGGCCTCCAGTTCCGCGTGAGCGCTCGAGTGGGCGCGGGCCAGGCGGCGTTCGAGCGTAGCGGCCGTCTCCGCGTGCCCGAGCGCCGCACGGGAGAGGAGGTGGTCGCGCCAGACGAAGGCGAAGTCGCCGTCGTCGGGGGTGCCGAAGCCGCCGCGCAGGCAGTCGGCGAGGGCGTCGAGATTCGCACCGAAGTAGCCGCCGGGGCCGTTGACGGCGGCGCCGAGCACGCGCCAGAACGCGTCGAGGCCGGTGACCTCCGCCCCCTCGATCACGTACGTGGCTGTCATGGGACGGAGGCTACCTTTCGACGGGGGCCGCACCGGGCGGCCCGCTGGGCGACGGGCCGGGCGGCTCGCACGGAAGCCGGGGCGGCCGGCCCGACCGGAGCCGGGCCGGCCGCCCCGACGGGAGCAACGAGGCGGTCAGCAGGAGAAGTTGATCTTGTTGAACGACGCGTAGTGGTTCGAGGTGTAGTACTCCTCGTCGGGCCGTCCGGCGATGATCCGGCGGGCGCCGCGGTCCGGCGAGCCGGGCGTGACGACGGTGTACTCGCGGTAGTAGCCCTGCGCCTGACTGGGCAGCAGGTGCTCGTCGTTGCGGAAGACCTCCCCGTCCTGCTTGTAGGGGAAGGGGCCGCCCTTGTCGATGAGGGCCTGGGTGTCGTGCGCCTGCGACGGCAGGCCGGAGTAGCAGACACTGCCGACCGCGGCGACGGAGGCGTGGACGGCGGGGGCCTGGGCGGCCGCGGACGCGGTCGCGGCGGCGCCGCCGAGGAGGAGGGAGGAGGCCAGGGCTGCGACACCGCCGAGGGCGGCCATACGTGGGGGAATTCGCATGCCCACATGATGACGCGCGTAGACATGGTCACGTCAATCCCAACACCTGTTCGTTCGCAGGAAGTTCACTACGGCTGCGGGGCTCCCGACCGGCTGCCGGGCCGCTGCCGGGCCTGTCCGGCCGGGCGGGGGGCACCGGCCGGACAGGGGGCGCGGGATCAGGCCGGGCGCGTCCGGGCCCAGTCGTAGAGGCGGTGCGCGCTGTCGCCGAGACGGGTGGCGTAGAGGGTGCCGGGCTGCCCGCCGGCGAGCTCCTCGGTGGTGGAGGTGACGCCGACGACGGTGCCCGCGCCCGTGCGGGTGTCGAACCCGGCGAGGTGGGGGCCGCCGCTCGCACCGGACGCCATGTCGCAGGTCTCGCCCCACAGGAGCGGGGCGTCGGGGCCCGGCCGGTCCGGCCCCGCGCAGTGGATCATCCGGTTCCCGCTGTAGGTGGCGCCCGGGTCGTTGAGCTTGTCCTTCGGATAGCCGAAGGCGTGGATGAACTCGCCCTCGACGGGCTTGGTGAACGCGATCCGCTGGCTTCCCGTGACGTCCGCGAGGCGGCGCCCGCCGGCCGACCGGTTCGTCACGAGCACTCCCGTGTCGTAGCCGGCGACGGCGACGTCGTCCGAGGTGGTCTCCGAGGGGTCGGCGTCCCAACGGGACGACGTCGCCATGGCCTTGACGCTGAAGCCGCCGAGCGGCTTCGTCCCGTTGCGGTAGCCGGGCACGAAGTAGAGGTTGTGGTTCCACGTGTCGTCGTCGGCCGCCGGCCCGACGCCGCGCAGGCAGTGCGCCGCCGTGACGAGCGTGCTGCGGTTCGGGCTGCTGACGACCGTCGCGGTGCAACTGCCGTCGTAGCCGTCGGAGAAGGTGAAGAAGAGGCGGCCGACGCTCTTGCCCACCGCGCCCGCGTGCGTCCACACGGCGCCGGGATCCGGCGTCCCGGCGGGGAGCGGACGCGGGTCGTCGGGCGTGTCGTCGTCCTCGGGGACGGGGGTGATCTCGGGGACGAGCGCGCCGGCCAGCTTCATCCGGGTGGGGGTCCAGTAGGCATCGATCCGGCCGCGCTCACCGGCGGTCGTGGCACCGGACCGTGTGGTGACGGTCTCCGGCGGGGCTGCGTGGGCCGTGGCCGGCAGGAGCACGGCCGTCGAGGCCGCGGTCAGCAGGATGGCTCCCGCCGCGGCGAGCCCGCGGGGCAGCGCGGGACGGGAGGCTGACGTCATTGCCATGGTGGTTCTCGTTCCTCTCTCGGGTACGGGCCGCGGCGTCCGGGAGACGGCGCCCCGCAGGGGGCGCGGCGGCCCCGGGGCCGCGAGGGACCCGGCCGGCTGCCGCGTTCACGGCGGGAGAACCGCGCGGCGGCGGCGCCGGGTGCGGGCCCCTCCCCCGAAACGACGTCCGGGAGGTGGCGGGGTTGCGGCCGGCGAGGTGAGATCGACTGGAGGCGCGCTCAGGAGGGCACGATGCGGGACGTGCGGGCCGCCGCGAGCCACGGGAACGCGCCGAGCAGCCGGTCGTCCGGCTCGGAGCCCGCGCAGATGCGGGGGCGAGAGTGGCCGGAGGTGTGCCCGGGCGCGGCGGCGGAGCTGTG
>NZ_JAKGCV010000369.1 GCF_021556455.1 Streptomyces fuscigenes
GGGACCGGCACCGAGGCCGGGCCTGCCGGAGCCGGCCGCGCCCGCCGGGGAACCGCCGCCGAGGCGGGCGGCGGGCGGCTTCTGGCCCGCGTTCTGACCGCCGGGGGCCCCGGGCTTGCCCGGCGCCTTCTTGCCGCCGTGGGCGACGTCGACGGGCAGCATGACGAGGGCCGTCGTACCGCCGGAGTCGGAGGGCCGCAGCTGGATGCGGATGCCGTGCCGCAGGGACAGGCGGCCGACCACGAACAGGCCCATGCGGCGGGAGACGGAGACGTCCACGGTGGGCGGCGACGCGAGCCGCTCGTTGATCGCGGCCAGGTCCTCGGGGGACAGGCCGATGCCGGTGTCGTGGATCTCGACCAGCACGCGCCCGTCCGGCAGCGCGTGGCCGGTGACGCGGACCTTGGTCTGCGGGGAGGAGAACGACGTCGCGTTCTCCAGCAGCTCGGCGAGCAGGTGGACGAGGTCGTTGACGACGCGTCCGGCGACCTCCGTCGCGGGCACCGCGGCCAGCTCGATGCGCTCGTACTGCTCCACCTCGGACGCGGCGGCGCGCAGCACGTCGACGAGCGGCACGGGGCGCGTCCACCGGCGGCCCGGCTCCTCACCGGCGAGGACCAGCAGGTTCTCACCGTTGCGGCGCATGCGGGTCGCGAGGTGGTCGAGCTTGAACAGCGACGAGAGCTGGTCGGGGTCGGCCTCGCGGGACTCCAGTTCGGAGATGAGGGAGAGCTGGCGCTGGATGAGGCCCTGGCTGCGGCGCGAGAGGTTCGTGAACATCGCGTTGACGTTGCCCCGCAGGAGGGCCTGCTCGGCGGCCAGCCGGACCGCCTCGCGGTGCACGTGGTCGAAGGCCGCGGCCACCTGGCCGATCTCGTCGCGCGAGTGGACACCCACGGACTCGACGGAGGTGTCGACGTCCTGCGGGTCCGACTCGGAGAGCTGCTTGACCAGCTCGGGCAGGCGGTCCTGGGCGACCTTCGTGGCCGTGTCCTGGAGCCGGCGCAGCGAGCGGATCATGGACCGGGCCACGATGAACGCGCCGACGAGGGAGACGCCGAGGACGAGCAGGATCAGCGCACCGTTGATGATGGCGTCGCGCTGCGACTGCTGGCGCAGCTCGGTCGCCTTGGTCTCCATCTGGCCCAGCAGCGTGGACTCGATGGTCTTCATCGTGTTGATGCGTACGGAGGCCTGGTCGATCCAGTCCTCGTAGCTGCGGTTCGACTGGTTGCTCAGGCCGTCCGGGGCGCCGAGGACGCGGTTCTCGTAGTCGTCGGCCGCCTGGATCTCGGGGCTGCCCTGGCCCTCCAGAGGGGCCATCAGCTCCTCCGCGTTGCCGCCCATGGACTCGTAGAGGGAGCGGAACGTGGTGAGCTGGTTGGCTTCCTTCTTGGCGGCCGCGTTGCCGTAGAGGCGGTCGGAGTAACTGAGGTTGCCCTTGTGCTTGTTCGGGTCCGCCGGGAGCGCGGCGGCGATGATCGCGCGCTGGATGGAGGCGTACTCCTTGGCGGCGGAGAACGCGGCGAGCGCGCGGGTCCGCTTGATCATGTCCGGGTTGTTGGTGGCCTGCGCCATGTCCTGCGAGAGGCTCAGCAGGGAGGTCACCAGCTGGTCGTACGAGTCGACGGTCAGCGAGGAGGAGCCGGGCGTCGTGTAGGCGTCGCTGCGCAGGTCGCTGATCTGCTGGACCTGGGTGGCGATCTGGTTGACGTTGGCCCGGATGCTGTTGAGCGTGTCGTCGTTGCTGTCGGTGTTGCCGATCGCGTTGGTCGCGTCGAGGAACGACTTGCTCGCCCGGTCGGTCTGCGTGCGCAGCTGCTTGATGCTCAGGTCGTTGGGGGAGACCCCGTGGCTGAGGGGGCCGGCCTCCTGGTCGCGCTCGGCCTGCAGCTGGGCCGCGAGGGCGGTCGCCTCTTTCGTCATCTCCGTCAGCAGCTGCATGTGGTCGAGCTGCTTGATGTCGTTGACGGAGTCGTCGATGCGCAGGGCGCCCAGCGTCGTGGCGGCGACCACGGGGAGCGCGAGCAGCGAGACGAGGCGCGTGCTGATGCGCCAGTTGCGCAGGGCTATTCGGGACCCGGCGTCCGGGGCCTTCTGCGCCGGCCGCGCGGCGGCGGGCGGTGCTTCGCCCGCGGCCCCGGGCTTGGCGGCGCGTTCGGGCTCGCCCGACGGGGCCCCCGCCGACCTGTTCTGGGTGTGCTGTGCCGAGGAGCCGCGTTCGGTCCCGCCGCGGGGCTCCTGCTCCGCCGCGGCACCGCTGTCCCTCTTAGAACGTCCCTGCACTAGCGTCGCAACCTCTGGACCAGGCGTCCCACCGCATGCGGCAGGACGGTGTCGGCGTCGTGGGGGAATGCCCCCCAGTGGTGGTCGTGAGTCACCGGCGCCGTCCCCTTCTCCTGCACACGCGACGCTCCGTCGCGCCCGTGTGCGCCGGGTGGGAACTCGCGGCGGTGGGGGTGATTCCAGCACAGTGCCGGATCTGCAACAAGGTCTGACGGCACCGCTGTGACCTGTATGACTCGGCGTGACGAATGGATCACCAACCGTCGAGCCGGATCGCGGAGGAACCGGGATATAACGGATCATCCACGAGCGGCCGGAACGTGTCCCAGTGTTCATGATCGGCAGCGGAATGCTGTCGTCTGGTGCGAGATGACCGTTTTCATGGCGGCCTGGCCGGTGAAGTTATGTCCCGAATGTCGCGCGGCCGGTGAGCAAAATCACAGCAACGTGAAGGCGGGGGCCCGCGTTTGGCGGGAATCGCATGTTTAGCCTGACGCTTGACAGGGATGGGTCGGAAGACGGTTCGCAAGGACCGCCCCACTTCATTCACCGACTCCCCGCATGCCCCCCGCGAGAACGTAAGGACGCCACAGATCTCCATGAAGACGACGATGATCTTCCGGAAGACCGCCAACCCCAAGCGCACCACGCTGGCCCATCTCGCGGACGCCACGCACCTGGTGGTCGCCGAGGCCGTCGAGCACCCCCTCGCGCTGCCGGCCAGCACGGCCAACCCCAAGCGCACCCGGCTGATGACCGCGCCGATCCCGCACCAGGCCGCGGAGGCCCAGGACACCCCCGGGGAGTGAGCCGCGTCGCGTACCGCCCGGCCGGCCCCGGCGGTACGCACCCCTCCACGCGCACCGCGCTAGCCTGATGGTTCAGATTCCTGAACGTTTCGGACCAGGTCCGCGAGTGAAGTGAGGGGCGACAGCAAACCGTGCGCATCGCCAGGTTCTCCATCGACGGCAATGTCGCCTTCGGCGCGGTCGAGGACGCGGGAGGCGGCGACCCGGCCGGCCTGCTCCTCGACATCATCAAGGGCATCCCCTATACGGGGGCCCAGCTCAGCGGCACGAAGGTGCGCCTGAGCGAGGTGCGGCTCCTGCCGCCGGTGCTCCCCAGCAAGGTCGTGGCCGTGGGCCGCAACTACGCGGAGCACGCGGCGGAGCTGGGCAACGAGGTCCCCGAAGCGGCGATGACCTTCTTCAAGCCCAGCACCTCCGTGATCGGCTCCGGCGACCCGATCGTGTACCCGAACTTCTCGAACGACGTGCACTACGAGGCCGAGCTGGCCGTCGTCATCGGCACGCTCTGCCGCGAGGTCCCCCGCGAGCGCGTCAAGGACGTGATCTACGGATACACGTGCGCCAACGACGTCACCGCCCGCGATCTCCAGAAGTCCGAGAAGCAGTGGGCCCGCGCCAAGGGCTTCGACACCTCGTGCCCGCTCGGGCCCTGGGTGGAGACCGAGCTCGACCCGTCCGACCTGACCGTGCAGTGCACCGTCAACGGCGAGCAGCGGCAGCTCGGCCGCACCAGCCAGATGATCCGCACCGTGGAGGACCTGGTCGTCCACGTCAGCGAGGCCATGACCCTGGTGCCCGGCGACGTCATCCTCACCGGCACCCCCGCGGGCGTGGGCCCGCTCTCCGTCGGCGACGAGGTCGCCGTCTCCATCGAAGGCATCGGCACTCTCACCAACAAGGTGATCAAGCGTGGCTAACGGCTCCGTCCGCGTACGTTTCTGTCCCTCGCCGACCGGCAACCCCCACGTGGGCCTGGTCCGCACCGCCCTGTTCAACTGGGCCTTCGCCCGGCACAACGGCGGCACCCTCGTCTTCCGCATCGAGGACACCGACGCCGCCCGCGACTCCGAGGAGTCCTACGAAGCGCTGCTCGACTCCATGCGCTGGCTCGGCCTCGACTGGGACGAGGGCCCCGAGATCGGCGGCCCGCACGCCCCGTACCGCCAGTCGCAGCGCATGGACATCTACCGCGACGTCGCCGAGCGGCTCCTCGCCGGCGGCCACGCCTACCGCTGCTACTGCACGACCGAGGAGCTGGACGAGCGCCGCGAGGCCGCACGCGCGGCGGGCCGCCCCTCCGGCTACGACGGCCACTGCCGCGACCTCACGGCCGAGCAGGTCGCCGCGTACGAGGCCGAGGGCCGCGAGCCCATCGTGCGCTTCCGGATGCCCGACGGGCCGATCACCTTCACCGACCTGGTGCGCGGCGAGCTGACCTTCACACCGGACAACGTCCCGGACTACGGCATCGTGCGCGCCAACGGCGCCCCGCTGTACACGCTGGTCAACCCGGTCGACGACGCCCTCATGGAGATCACGCACGTGCTGCGCGGCGAGGACCTGCTGTCCTCCACCCCGCGGCAGATCGCCCTGTACAAGGCGCTCATGGAACTCGGCGTCGCGAAGGGCGTGCCCGCCTTCGGCCACCTGCCGTACGTGATGGGGGAGGGCAACAAGAAGCTCTCCAAGCGCGACCCGCAGGCGTCGCTGAACCTGTACCGGGAGCGCGGCTTCCTGCCCGAGGGACTGCTCAACTACCTGTCCCTGCTGGGCTGGTCGTTCTCCGCCGACCAGGACATCTTCTCCCGCGACGAGATGGTGGCCGCCTTCGAGATCAACGACGTCAACGCCAACCCGGCGCGCTTCGACCTGAAGAAGGCCGAGGCGATCAACGCCGACCACATCCGGCAGCTGGACGTGAAGGCGTTCGCCGAGGCGTGCGCGCCCTGGCTCGCGGCCCCGTACGCGCCCTGGGAGCCCGGGCAGTTCGACCAGGCCGGCTTCGACGCGCTGGCGCCCCTGGCGCAGACCCGCGTCACCGTCCTGTCGGACATCACGGCCAACGTCGACTTCCTCTTCCTCGACGAGCCCGTGTGGGACGAGGCGTCCTG
Organism: Streptomyces fuscigenes; assembly: GCF_021556455.1. GTDB lineage: Bacteria > Actinomycetota > Actinomycetes > Streptomycetales > Streptomycetaceae > Streptomyces > Streptomyces fuscigenes. The sequence continues at coordinate 5,207 of NZ_JAKGCV010000369.1, forward strand.
GACGAAGGCGATGAAGGGCGACCCGGTGGCCCTGCTCACGACGACGCGCGAGAAGCTCGCCGGCGCCGAGTGGGCCGCCGAGCCGCTGAAGGAGGCGCTGCTCGCCGCGGGTGAGGAGCACGGCCTGAAGCTCGGCAAGGCCCAGGCCCCGCTGCGGGTCGCGGTCACGGGCCGCACGGTCGGCCTGCCGCTGTTCGAGTCGCTCGAGGTGCTGGGGCGTGAGCGGACCCTGGCCCGGGTCGACGCGGCGCTGGCGAGGCTGGCGGCCGCGTAGGCGCCCGCATGCCCCGGGGGAGCGGGGCGGCGACCGGTTCGATCCGACCGGGCGCCGCCCCGCTTTCCGTAGGGGTGGCGGGGCGCGGGGAGCCGCCGGCCGCCGGGCGGGC
>NZ_JAKGCV010000036.1 GCF_021556455.1 Streptomyces fuscigenes
CCCGCGCCGGCCGCACGCGGGGCGCGCCGAATGCGGAAGCGTGCGGGCCCGAGGGACGGACCGGCGCGCCCGGGGACCCGACGCGCGCCGTACGGGCACGCCCGCGACGGCCCGGAAGGTGCTCGCGCGCGGCGGCTGCCCCGGCCCCGGGCATAGGTCCAGACCTCTCCTTTTGGGGCGTTCGACGCGAAAAGAGCCGGTCGCCGGGCATCCGGTTCGGATTCACCACCCCTGGTGCGTCACACAGGAGGAGCTGCATTCCTATGATGGGCGCACGACACCGCGGGCGTTTTCCTCTCTCAGGTGGGCAGACCCCCACCCGAGCGGTACGGCCGACACGGTGTACGGCGGCGGCGCGACGGTGGTGGAGGGGTCGATGACACAGGGGGCCGACGAGGAACCCGTGGTGCGTACGGCGACGTTGCGCGACTTCCGCGTGCCTCCCTACGCGCAGGTTCCCGTGGGGACCGGCGAGCCGCCGGCCGGGCAGCCCGCATCCCTCGGCCGGCAGGAGCCCCAGGTGCCCGCGACGACACCCGAGCACGAGGCACCTCTCCGGGTCCCGGCCCAGGCCGCGGAGCCGGCCCTGGAGGCGGACCAGCCGCCGGCCGGGCGGGCCGTGCCCGTGGAGCACTCCCCCACGGCCGAGCAGTCGGTCGCGCCCGTGCACCCCGGAAACGCGATCCCGGACACCGAACTGCCCGAGGGCTACACCCCGACCGAACGCGACCTGCCGATCATCGGCGCACAGGCCGAACCGGCGCCCACCCTCGTGATGCAGCGGTCGGAGGACCAGGACGGCATGCCGAACCTCGGGCCGCTGTACGTGGTCGGCGACGTCCACGGCTACCTCGAGGAGCTGCTCGCCGCGCTCGCCGAGCAGGGTCTCGTCGACGGCGAGGGTCACTGGTCGGCCGGCACGGCGCGCCTGTGGTTCCTCGGCGACTTCACCGACCGGGGCCCCGACGGCGTCGGAGTGATCGACCTCGTCATGCGGCTGTCCGCCGAGGCCGCGGCCGCCGGCGGCTACTGCAAGGCCCTGATGGGCAACCACGAGCTGCTGCTGCTCGGCGCGAAGCGCTTCGGCCCCACGCCGGTCAGTTCCGGCGCCGGCACCGCGACCTTCCACGCCGCGTGGCTGCTCAACGGCGGCCAGCAGAGCGACATGGAGCGCCTCCAGGACGTCCACCTCCAGTGGATGTCCCGGCTCGACGCGGTGGCCGAGGAGGACGGGCACCTCCTGATGCACTCGGACACCACGGCGTACCTGGACTACGGCACGACGATCGACGACGTCAACGACACCGTGCACCAGATCCTCACGCGCAACGACGCCGACGAGTGCTGGGAGCTGTTCCGCAAGCTGACGAAGCGCTTCGCCTTCCGCGACGACGGCCCCGAGGCCGCGCGCGAACTCCTGTCGTCCTACGGCGGCGGGCGCATCGTGCACGGCCACAGCCCCATTCCGTATCTCCTCGGCGACGTCGGCGCGGAGGATCCCGACGACGGGAGCGGCCGCCCGGAGCCCGTCATCGAGGGTCCGCACGTGTACGCGGAGGGCCTGGCCGTCGCGATGGACGGCGGCGTGACCATGGCCGGAAAACTTCTCGTCGTCCAGCTTCCCCTGCACAACTGAATGCCTTCCGACAGGTGATTTCAGGAAAGTCCCTGTCACCGCGGGCCGGTACCGAACTACCATCGGCGTATCCGTAGCAGACTCTCCTCCGTTTCTGTCCGCCGCCCGTTGCCACGACGGGCGGGCCGGCCCTACGGAGCATCGGGGGATGCACCATGAACAGCGCTCCGCACCTGCTGGGCGAGGATCGTGCGGAATTCGAGCGCGCCCTCGACGAGGCACTGCGAACTGCCCACGAACGACCGGATCTCGCGGCGCTCGGTCGTCATCTGACCGCCCGTCAGCTGCGGGGCATGGCCCTGGACGCCCGGTCGCTGATCGCGCAGGCCGCCGCGCCGGAATACGAGCACTACCGCAAAGTACGCGAGGAATTTCGCGGTCACCGGTCCTTCTCCGCTGGTGAGGCGCGCCCGGGCGCGCCTGTTTCCACCCGGGGCGGGGACGATTTCGCGGCGCCTGACATCGCCGAATCTCCTTCCGTGCCTTCCGCCACGACTTCCGCTTCCGCCCCGCTTCTGCCCCGGACTTCCGTACTCGGATCTCCGGGGACGACGGGCGCGGGGATAATCGCGGTGATCGCGGTGCTGGTTCCGGTTCTCGCCGCGATCGCCGCAGTGATCTTCCTTCTGGCCGGATATCTGCTGAAAGCACTCGCCGCCGCCCGCCCTCTCGCCGATGCCCTGATCGCATTCGGCTGGTTCTTCGCGTCGGTCATGGCACTGGGCATCGTGGCCGCCGGCGTCGGGCTGCTGATCACGGCCGTACGGAACGCCTCGACGCAGATCCGCTCGGCGGGCACGGAATCCGGAGAGCCCGGCGAACTGGTGGAGGCACGCGCGGAGTGGCGCGCGGCCCTGCTCGAACGGGGCATAGTGCCGTACCTGCGCAGGATGCTGGTCGAAGCCGAGGGCCCGACCGCGTTCCTCGAGGGCGCTCCCTTCCCCGACGAGGACACGCGGCCTTCCGGTTCCGTTCGCCGCGTCGGCACGGTCGAGGACGGCCGGGCACCGGGAGGGGACCACGACGGCCCGGGCGCGGCGGGGCGTGAGGCGGCCCCGCCTGCGGGCGCGCCGTACCCGGAGGACCCCGACCCGGCCGCGGGCGAGCACGACCGCGAGGGCGACCGCGGCCCCGGGGGAGACCAGGACGCCCGGACCGGGCACGGCTGGGACCGCGGTCAGGAGCGACGCCCCGCCCCGGCCCGCGGCGACGGCGCGGGCCGGAACCAGGCGGCGCGCCACCAGTTCCCGAAGATCGGCTACAGCAGGCCCAACTACTCGAGCCCCGGCGGGGGCGCGAGCGGCGGCCGGGGACCGCGCTACTCCAGCCCCGACTTCAGCAGCCCCGACTACGGCGGTCCCGACCACCAGCCGGAATGAGCGCACCGCAGCCGGCGGGCCCCGGGGTCGGCGGCGGCAACGGCTGCCCGCGCAGAGGCCGCTGGGGGCCGACGCGGCGGCACGGGGAGCGGGTCCCCGGAAAACGCCTGGCAGCGTCTCCGGCCGGCACCCCATACTCACGGGCATGACAGGCACGACAGGGACCGCGCTCCGGGAGCGCCCGTCCTTCGAGATCCGGGCGTCGTACACGGACTCCACGATCACGGTGTACCAGGCGTACGACCCGGCGATCGGCGAACCGGCCGCGCGGGAGGGCCGGTTCCCGGCCGCGTGGAAGCGCGACCGCATGACGTGGGTCAAGCCCTCCTTCCTGTGGATGATGTACCGCTGCGGGTGGGGCACCAAGGAGGGCCAGGAGACCGTGCTCGCCGTGGAGATCACCCGCGACGGCTTCGACGGCGCGCTGCGTGGCGCCTGCCTCTCCCACTACGTGCCCGAGGTGCACGGGAGCCATGACGCGTGGCGGCGGGAGCTGCGGCGGTCGCCCGCCCGCGTGCAGTGGGACCCCGAACGCGACCTGCTGCTGCGCCCGTTGCCCCACCGCTCGCTCCAGCTCGGGCTGGCCGGGGACCTGCCCCGGCAGTACGCGGACGCCTGGGTGCGCTCGATCAGGGACGTCACACCCCTCGCCCGTACGATCACCGGCCTGGTCCGCGCGGGCGACCTGGCGGGCGCGGAGGCCCTGCTGCCCCACGAGCGCCCCTACCCGGCGGCCCCCGCCTCCCTGATCGCCGGAAGCCGGGTGCCCGCCGGGCCGGCCGTCCCGGGAAACGCCTGACCGCCGGAACGGCCCGCCCCGGGAGCGGTTGACCACCCGCCGGAACGGCCCGTGCCGGGAAAGGTTGACCGCCCGCCGGGCCGGAGGCACACACGCCCGGCCGTCGCCGTCACCACCGCGCGGTCTCGGTCGGGGCCTCACCCGCAGCCGCGCTCACCCGCGCCGCGACGGGCGGAGTCACGGGCGGAGTCACCGCTCGCCGCGGCCGCGGCGGTCCCGCGGGCCGGGTTCAGGGCCGTCCGTCCGCTCTCAGTCGGCCAGCGGCAGGTACACCCGGTTGCCCGGCGCGGCGAACTCGCGGGACTTCTCCGCCATGCCCTCCTCGATCTCGTCGATCTCCGCGCCCTCCAGATCCCCGCCGTGCCGGCGCCTGATGTCCTGGGAGATCTTCATCGAGCAGAACTTGGGCCCGCACATGGAGCAGAAGTGCGCCGTCTTCGCCGGTTCCGCCGGCAGCGTCTCGTCGTGGAACGAGCGCGCCGTGTCGGGATCGAGCGCGAGGTTGAACTGGTCCTCCCAGCGGAACTCGAAACGCGCGTCCGACAGCGCGTCGTCCCACTCCTGCGCCCCCGGATGGCCCTTCGCCAGGTCAGCCGCATGGGCCGCGATCTTGTAGGTGATGACGCCCGTCTTGACGTCGTCGCGGTCGGGCAGGCCGAGATGCTCCTTGGGGGTCACGTAGCAGAGCATCGCGGTGCCCCACCACGCGATCATCGCGGCGCCGATCCCGGACGTGATGTGGTCGTACGCGGGGGCGACATCCGTCGTCAGGGGGCCGAGCGTGTAGAACGGCGCCTCCTCGCAGATCTCCTGCTGCAGGTCGATGTTCTCCTTGATCTTGTGCATCGGGACGTGGCCGGGGCCCTCGATCATCGTCTGGACGCCGTGCCGCTTCGCCACGGCGTTGAGCTCCCCGAGCGTGCGCAACTCGGCGAACTGGGCCTCGTCGTTGGCGTCGGCGATCGACCCGGGCCGCAGCCCGTCGCCGAGCGAGAACGTCACGTCGTACGAGGCGAGGATCGAGCAGAGCTCCTCGAAGTTCTCGTACAGGAAGGACTCCTGGTGATGTGCCAGGCACCAGGCAGCCATGATCGATCCCCCGCGCGAGACGATGCCGGTCTTGCGTCGCGCGGTCAGCGGGACGTACCGCAGCAGCACGCCCGCATGGACGGTCATGTAGTCCACACCCTGCTCGGCCTGTTCGATCACCGTGTCGCGATAGATCTCCCAGGTCAGCTCCTCGGCCTTCCCGTCGACCTTCTCCAGCGCCTGGTAGAGCGGCACCGTGCCGATCGGCACGGGGGAGTTGCGCAGCACCCATTCGCGGGTCGTGTGGATGTTCCGGCCGGTCGAGAGGTCCATGACCGTGTCCGCGCCCCAGCGGGTGGCCCAGGTCATCTTGTCCACCTCCTCCTCGATGGAGGAGGTGACGGCGGAGTTGCCGATGTTCGCGTTGACCTTCACCAGGAACCTCTTGCCGATGATCATCGGCTCGATCTCCGGGTGGTTGACGTTGGCGGGCAGCACGGCGCGGCCCGCCGCGATCTCCTCGCGCACGGTCTCCGGCGGCACGCCCTCCCGCAGGGCGACGTACTCCATCTCCGGCGTGACGTCGCCGCGCCGCGCGTAGGCGAGCTGCGTGACGGCCCCGCCGCTCCTGCCGCGGCGCGGCGACCGGGGCCGGCCCGGGAAGACCGCGTCGAGATTGCGCAGTCCCCCGCGCGGTGCCGTGTGCTTGAGTCCGTCGTCCTCGGGGCGCGCGGGCCGTCCCGCGTACTCCTCGGTGTCGCCCCGAGCGATGATCCAGTTCTCCCGGAGCGGCGCGAGACCACGCCGTACGTCCGTCTCGACGCCCGGATCCGTGTACGGCCCGGACGTGTCGTACAACGTCACGTCCTCGCCGTTGGTGAGGTGCACCCGCCGTACGGGCACGCGGAGATCGGGGCGCGAGCCCTGCAGGTATCCCTTGTGCCAGCCGATTGCGGACGCGTCTGTGTCCTGAACGGTCATGTGACCAAACTCCCTACGCCGGCATTACCCGGTAACAGGTTCAGCGGTCGGCGCAGCAGGGGTGTCCGGGTCGAAGCCCGTCACCACACGTCAGCGCCCTCTCAGCCCGGTGCTCCGAGCTCCCGCGTGTGCAAATGCGCGACCACGCTAACGCCATCTCCCCGTCGAGGGACAGAGGGCCTCCTCCTCGCGTTGGCATGATCTGGCCTGTGACCCGATCTCAGCAGCCGTCGGAGCGACACCCCGAGCAGCAGCACGGCCACCCCGGCCCGCAGGTGGCGCCCTCGGAAGGCCCCTCCGGCGGCCACAGTCATCAGCACGGGCCGGCCGCCCCGGTCTCCCGTCACCTCCGCACCGTCATCGCTGCGGTTCTGGTTCCCTTCGCCGCCGCGGTCGTCGTCGGAATGGTGGTGCTGTGGCCGGGCGGTGCTCCGCCGCACCACCGCTCGGGCGTCGGTTTCGACCAGCAGACGGAGCAGGGTCGCGTGATCCGCGTCGTGCCGATGGACTGCGGCGACGCCCATGCCGCGCAGCTGCCGACCGCCGGCAACGGAAGCTCGGCATCCGACGGTTCGGGCTCCGGCTCAGCGTCCGGTGGGAGTTCCGGCCCGGCACCCTCCCCCGCGGCCGGACAGGGCGCCAAACAGGACTGCGAGAAGGCGACCGTCGAGGTGGAGAGCGGCAAGGACAGAGGCAGACGGTTCGACGAGGTCGTCCAGCCGGATGCCCCGCGTCGGTTTCACGTGAAACAGGACGTCGTCCTGTCGTACGCGCCCCAGGCACCGCACGATCTCCAGTACTCCGTCACGGACATCGACCGGAAGTTCCCGCTCTACCTCCTCGCCGCGGTCTTCGCCGTGGCGGTGGTCGTCGTCGGCCGGATGCGGGGTGTCATGGCGCTGGTCGCCCTCGCCGTGTCCTTCGGCGTCCTCACCTTCTTCATCCTTCCTGCCGTGCTGGGGGGTTCCAACCCGCTGGTGGTCGCGGTGATCGGGGCCGGCGCCATCATGCTGATCGCCCTGTATCTCTGTCACGGCCTGACGGCGCGCACCTCGGTCGCGGTGCTGGGCACCCTCATCTCGCTGGTGGTCACCGGAGCACTCGGACTGGTGTTCATCCACTGGACCGGCCTGACCGGCAACACCGACGAGAGCACCGGGCTCATCCACGGCCTCTACCCGGGCCTGGACATGAGTGGTCTGCTGCTGGCCGGGGTGATCATCGGTTCGCTGGGCGTCCTCGACGATGTGACGGTCACGCAGACGTCGGCGGTGTGGGAACTGCACCAGGCCGACCCCTCGATGGGCCCGCGGGCGCTGTACCGGGCGGGCATCCGGATCGGCAGGGACCACATCGCGTCCGTCGTCAACACGCTCGTGCTGGCCTACGCGGGCGCGGCGCTGCCGCTCCTGCTGCTGTTCACGATCGCGGACTCGGGGGTGGGGACGGTCGCCAACACCGAACTCGTCGCGGAGGAGATCGTCAGGACCCTGGTCGGCTCGATCGGCCTGGTGGCCTCGGTGCCCGTGACCACGGCGCTGGCCGCGCTGGTCGTCGCCGCGGATCGCACGGCGCCGTCGCCCCCGTACGGGGAGCGGGGTGGCGCCGGACACGTGCCGGAGCAGGCGGGCGAACGCCCCGTGCCCGGGCGGTCTCCGGGCAGCCGGGGACGCCGCCGCAAGCGCTGAACGGCCGCGGCGCCGAGCCCCGGGACATGGACCGGCCACACCCCCCACGGGACGGGCCGGGAGGCCGCCTCGGGCGGGCTCCGGACGGGGGAGGCGGCCGCGACGCGTGGGCCCACGCCACAGCCGCGAGCGGCCGGCGGTGTCCGCCCAGCAGGCGGAGTACCGCTGCCCGCCCGCCGGCGCACGCACGGCCCTCGTACGGGCGCCGGCGGGTCTCAGCCCGCGTTCTCCTCGGCCAGGATCCGGCCGAGTTCCTTCTCGAGCGACCCCTCGAAATCGCCGGCCGACTGTTCCTGACCGAGCGGCACCAATCTGTCCGTGCGGTCGAGGAAGGCGACGAGCGGCGCCGCGCTCACACGGAACAGCGCGTGGTCCTCGCCGACCTGGAGCCGGATGTGGACGTCCGAAAGGTCCTCGGGCGACGTCGGCGCGATGTGCACATCGCCGTCCCCGCTCGGGACATTGATCCCGTCGACGAGCAGTTCGCGACCGAACGTCCACGTGACGGGCGCATCACCGGGAAGGTGGAACGTCATGCGCACCGCGTAGGGATCCTCGGTTTCATAGTGAAGCTCAACCGGAATCCGGAAGGCGAGCTCCTCGGAGACGAGAAAACTCATCTGGACCTCGGCCTGCACCGATTCGCGCATCATGCACCACTCCGGAGTAGATACGGCTAGGAATGATCCCCTTGCCCCCCTTGACGCAATCGTCCTCGAAGCGCTAACAGATCACAAGGAGTAATTTTTCAGATACTGATAGAGAAGGTTCCCGAGGTCAGCAGCGTGCTGATCTCTCTCCGTAACCGTTCGACGGTCGGCAGGAGCTGCTCCTCCCGCTCCAGTGGCACAGAAATGGCCATGGCTGCGGGGGCGGAGCCCACGGCTATGGGGAGCGCCGCGCAGGTCGTGCCGAGTGCGTACTCCTGCCGTTCGATCACCGGACGCAGGGGATCGCGGGCCGTGCGGTCCAGCGCGGCGAGGCGCGTGAGGAGGGCACCGGTACTGCGTACGGAGTAGGGCGTGAGCGCCGAGACGGGGTGGCGCTCCAGGTGGTCCCGGCGGGCGGCGGCGTCGAGCTGACCCAGCAGGCACTGCCCGAGGGCGTGCGCGTGGCCGGTCGCCCGGAAGTCCGCCCACTCCTCGACGGCCGGCGCCTCGGGCGCATCGGCCGTCGCGACGAGTTCGATCTCGCCGTCGCGGTAGACCGCCAGATACACGGGAACGCCGAGCCGGTCGCAGAGCGACCTGACGGTCTCGACGATCTTGCTGCGACGATTCTGCAGCGCCTCGTCCCGTGCCAGGCGGGGCACGGCGACGCCGAGCAGGAAGACCCCGCCCTCCCGGCGGAGGTAGCCCTCGTGGGTCAGCGTGCGCAGCAGGTGGTACGTGGTGGGAAGGGGGAGCCCGGCCTCGCGGGCGAGCTGCTTCGCCGGCGCTCCGTCCCGGTGGGAGGCCACGGACTCCAGGAGGCGCAGCGCCCGCTGGACGGACCCGATCAGCGTGGGCGCCCCGGCGCGCGCGGCAGCCGGGGCGTTCAGAGCGGAATATGGTGCTGTGGCCATCGGTCACCCCCGGGGGTGCTCACGGGCCGTGGCCCGCCCGCGGGGGCCGCCCCCGCGCACCCGCCGCGCCCGCGGAGACCGCCTGGGGGGCGCGGCAGAGACCAGTCACTCTAAAGCCACACCCGGGCCAAGGGTGGTTTCCCGTCCGGCTTTCCCCCGCGCGGGCTAACCGGCCCTCCGAGTGGCGCGGCCTACCATCCGTCCCGCGAGGACGACGACGTGAACTTGCGTACGAGGAAGATCAGTCCGCCGACCAGGGCGACCAGAATCAGGGCCTTGAACAGCAGCCCGATCACGAAGCCGACGATCGTCGTGATCAGCCCGCCGAAGACGAAGAGCACGATCAGCGGTATGGCGACCCACTTCACCCACCAGGGGAGCCCCGCGAATACCTGCCGCCCAGCCATCGCTCCTACCTCACTTCTCCGGACCTCTCCGGCTCTGTCCGGCGCATCCGACGTCCGCGGGCGCATCCGATTCACGTTCTCGGTGTATTCGATGCTAGAAGGCCACGCGACGAAACGGGGCGCCCGCGTCCCCCGCTCTCCCCTGATCCGACCCTGAGACGGGGGCCAGGGTCGCCCTCCGCATCAGGGGGGAGAGGTCCCCCGGCGGCGGTGCCGGCGAGCGGGGGCGGCCGTCCTCAGCTCTCGGGAGGCGAGAAGACGACCATGACCCTGAGGTCCTCCGTGATGTGGTGGAACTTGTGCGGGGTTCCGCGCGGCACGAAGACGACGCTCCCCCTCGCCACCTGCGTCGTCTCCGTCCCCACGGTGATCGACGCACGACCGCTCACCACCAGGTACACCTCGTCCTGCTGGTGGGGTTGCTGCCGGTCCACCGCGCCGGCGTCCAGCGCGTACAGCCCGAGCGACATCGTCTGCGCCCGCAGGAACTGGAGGTACGCGCCGTCGTTGGCCGCGCGCTCCGCCTCCAGCTCGTCGAGTCGGAAAGCCTTCATGCCACGATCAGACCATGAACCTCTGCGCAGTCAAGAAGATCTCCGAGGGTGAGGCGAAGCCGTGACCGACCAGGACGACCCGGGCGCCGGCGGCGCCCCCCGCGATGCCGCCGCGGGGCGCGAGACGGGGGAGGGGACGCGCGCCGTGCGCGCCGGGCTGCCGGAGCCGCTGAAGTACGAGCCGACCATGCCCGGGCCCGTCTTCGCCGCCCACTACCACCTGCCCGGCCCGCCGACCGGCCCCTACACCTACGGCCGCGACGAGAACCCGACCTGGACCCACCTCGAACGCGCCATCGGCGAGCTGGAGGCTCCCGGCCGGAGCGTCGAGACCGTCGTCTTCGCCTCGGGCATGGCCGCGATCTCCGCCGTCGCGCTGTCGCAGCTGCGCTCCGGCGACGTCGTCGTCTTCCCGGACGACGGCTACCAGGCGCTGCCCCTGCTGCACGAGCAGCTGCGGGCGTACGGCGTGGAGGTGCGGACCTCTCCGACCGGCGGCAACGCGCAGCGGAAGGTCCTGGACGGGGCGAAGCTCCTGTGGATCGAGACGCCCTCCAACCCCGGGCTCGACGTGTGCGACGTCCGCGCCCTGGCCCGGGAGGCCCACGAGCGCGGCGCCCTCGTCGCCGTCGACAACACCCTCGCCACGCCGCTCGGCCAGCGCCCGCTCGACCTCGGTGCGGACTTCTCCGTCGCCAGCGACACCAAGGGGATGACCGGCCACGGAGACGTGCTGCTCGGACACGTCTCCATCGCCGATGCCGAACTCGCCGCGTCGGTACGGCGGTGGCGCAAGATCGTCGGCGCGATCCCCGGCCCGATGGAGGCCTGGCTCGCGCACCGCTCCCTCGCCACCCTCCAGCTGCGCAACGACCGCCAGTGCGCCACGGCCCTCACGCTCGCGCACGCGCTGCGGGAACGTCCCGAGGTCAGCGGGTTGCGCTATCCGGGCCTCCCCGACGACCCGTCGCACCGCATCGCGTCCCTCCAGATGCGCCGTTACGGCTCCGTGGTGTCCTTCTCGCTGCCCGACCGCGATCACGCGGAGCGTTTTCTGGACGGTCTGCGCCTGGTGGATGACGCGACCAGCTTCGGAGGCGTACGGTCCACGGCGGAGCGGCGCGGACGCTGGGGCGGTGACGCCGTGCCCGAGGGCTTCATCAGGTTCTCGGTGGGGGCCGAGGACCCGGAGGATCTCGTCGCGGACGTCCTGCGCGCCCTCGACGCCCTTGGTTTCACGGGAAACCGGACCGCCGGCTGAAGCACCCCGCGCGCACGGGCGGCCCGAGCCTCCCCCCTCGTGGCTCGGGCCGCCCCGGGTTCCCCTGTCGAAGAACCACGCGTACAAGGCTAGTTGACTCTGCGTCAGTGTCCAATCACAGAAGAGGCACCCGCCTATCGACATATTTATAGTTGGTCGGCCGAGGGTCACGTTCCACGGCGAAGCCGCGCCCGGCGGACCGGCGGTGAGGAGGACGGCACATGGACCTCGCGCTCCTGCGCACGTTCGTCGCCGTGCACCGGGCCGGGTCCTTCACCCGCGCCGCCGCCCTCCTCGGTCTCTCGCAGCCCGCTGTCACCAGCCAGATAAGGACGCTGGAGCGCCAACTGGGCCGCCCTCTGTTCCTGCGCCAGGCCCGCGGGGTCACCCCGACCACCGTCGGCGACGAGCTGGCGCACCGGGCCGCTCCCCATCTCGACGCACTCGTCGAGATCACCGAGACCGACCTCCGGGGCGACGCCGGCGTCCGCACGCTCCACCTGGCGGGACCGCCCGAGTTCCTCTCGCTGCGCGTCCTGCCGGCGCTGATCCCCCTCACCGCCCAGGGCCTGGCCCTGCGCACCTCGTTCTCCGGCAACGGCGAGGAGACCCTGGCGTCCCTCGCAGCCGGCCACCACGACCTCGCCGTCACCACCGCACGGCCGCACGGCGAGTTGCTCAGCGCCGTGCCGCTGTGCGACGAGGAGCACGTCCTGGTCGCCGGGCCCCGGTGGGCCGCCCGGCTCGGCACGTCGGTCCTGAGGGAGGGGCAGGTCGTACTGTCCCGGCTCCCCGTCGTCGAAGTGCACGAGTCGCTGCCCTTCGTCTCCCGCTACTGGAGCGCCGTCTTCGACTCCCCGCCCGCCGCCTCCGGCACCGTGATCGTCCCCGACCTGCGCGCCGTACTCGCCTGCGCGACCGCGGGCGCGGGGCTCGCCGTACTGCCCCGGTACCTGTGCCAGGGGGCCCTGGACCGGGGCGAGGTCGTGGCGCTGCTCGACCCGCCCGTGCCGTCGCTGCGCACCTACTTCCTCGTGGCGCGCACCGGTACGCTGACGCTGCCTCCGATCGCGCGGGCGCACGAGTGGCTGCTGCGTGCTGCCGTCGACTGGTGACGGCGGAAGGGACGGGCGTTTCGGGGGCCGCCCCACGGGCCAACCTCTTCCCATGACCGAAAGTCCAGTGGTCAAGCGCACCGCACGCGCCGTCCTGCTCGACGGCGACGATCTGATACTGATCAAACGCACCAGGCCGGGGGTGGCGCCCTACTGGGTCACCCCCGGCGGCGGCGTGGAGGAGTCGGACGCCACGGTGGTCGACGCCCTGCACCGCGAGGTCGACGAGGAGCTCGGGGCCAAGATCACGGACGTGGTGCCGTGCTTCGTGGACACCGTCGAGCACGTCGCCGACAGCGACTGCGGCATCTCCGGGGTCAAGGTCCAGCACTTCTTCGTCTGCCGCCTGGAGTCCATGGACCCCTCCCTGCGGCACGGCCCCGAGGTGGACGCGCCGCGCGGCACCTACGAGATCGTCAGGGTGCCCTTCAGCCGCGTGGGGATCGCCGCGGTCCATCTCGTACCGCTGTCCCTCCGGCACTACCTCGACGGCAACATCGAGGGCGTACGCGCGATGCACGCGCCCGACCTGGGCTGAGCGCCGGAGGCCCGGTGCCCCGGCGGCGTGTCAGCCGCTCACCAGCCGGTAGGCGTCGCGGAGGTCACCGCCGTCATAGGCATGTGTGGCCATGCGCGCGACGTGATGGTCGCCGTTGATCGCGACCGCGCTGCCCACCACGCGGAAGAGTTCGGTGTCGGAGAGCGAGTCGCCGTAGGCCACGCAGTACTCCAGCTCGATCCCCAGCTCCGCGCAGAGGCGCCGCGCCGTGCTCACCTTCGCCGCGGGACTGAGGATCCCGGACCGGACGACAGGCTCTGTGAACGGCACGGCGGGCCACGCCGAGGCGTGCGCCGCATGCACCCCCCACTCCAGCAGTCGTTCCACGAAGAAACTCGGCCCCAGCGAGATCACCGCGCAGTAGTCTCCACGGGCCCGGATGTCCGCCCAGACCTCGCGGATCCCCTCCAGCCAGGGCGCCTGCTCGAAAGCGGCCGAGACCTGCTCCACGGTGAGTTCCGCCCACAGCTCCCTGGCCCGCACCGCGAAGTCCGCCGGTGACAGCCCCTCTGCGACGAACCGGCGCTCCAGCTCCCCGACCTCCGCCGTCACGCCCAGCTGGCGGGAGATCTCCAGCGCTGCGGCAGAACCCCTGATCAGCGTGCCGTCGACGTCGAAGAGGTGCAGTCTGCGCGGGGTGGCCATGCCAGGGACAGTAGTACGCATGCACGGTCCCGGTCGCTGTGTCGTGTTTCACGTGAAACCGTCAGCCGAGATTTGTGGCCACTTTGCCGAAAGAGGTGGACGAACGATCACCGCCTCCGTCAGCCTGGCCCCATGCCGACACCGCTCGACGAGCTCCCGATCCGGCCTCTCACCCCGCGTGACCTGCTCTCCTGCGTCGCGCTGGCGGTCGACCGAGGGTGGCCGCCCGACGAGCGCAAATGGCGGCTCCTGCTCACGGCAGGGAACGGATTCGGAATCGACGAGCCGTCCGGGGCCGGTTTGGCCGGTGCCTGCGTCCTGACGCGCTACGGCACTCCGGGCGCCGGTCCGGGACAGGAGCTGTCGGCGGTCGGCATGCTGCTCGTCGCGACGGCCTACGAGCGCCAGGGGCTCGGCGGGCGGCTGATGCGGCACATCCTGGGCGAGGCCGACGGCGCACCGCTCGCCCTCTACGCCACGCGTTTCGGGCAGGGACTCTACGAGCGGCTCGGCTTCGTCACGGCCGGGCAGAACGTCACCGTGAAGGGACGGCTCCGCCTCTCGCCCTCCTCGGGCGATCCCTCCCCTGCCGGCGTCACCGTGCGCACTGCGACGGCCGAGGACCTGCCCGCCGTCGCGGGGCTCGACGCGGAGGTCTTCGGCGTCGACCGCACCCTGATGATCACCAGGCTCCCCGCGTTCGCCGAACAGCTCCGCGTGGCTGTGGACGGCTCGGCGATCATCGGGTTCGGGGCCCTGTGGTCGAGTGCCTCCGCGGACGTGATCGGCCCGCTGGTCGCCCGCGACACCGCGACGGCCAAGGCCCTGATCGCATCACTCGCCGACGCCACCCACCGCCCGCTGCGTACGGACATCGACGCGCGCCACGAACACCTGCTCGCCTGGCTCAAGGAGCAGGGCATGGACGCCGTGCTCACCACCCCGCTCATGGTCCGCGACATCCCCGCCCTGCCCGGCGACCCCGAGCGGCGATACGCGCCGCTGACCATGGCGACCTGCTGACACCCTGGAGCACCGGCGGGCCGTTCGGGCCCGGATTCTAGGGTGGCGGTCATGAGCGACGACGACCTGACGATACGACCCGCCGGTGTGGACGACCTGCCCGCCATCGTGGCCATGCTGGCCGACGACGTGCTCGGCGCGCAGCGCGAGGACCCGAACAACCTCGCCCCCTACACGGCGGCGTTCCAGCGGCTGGCGGCCGACCCCAACCAGCAGCTGGTGGTGGCCGTGCGCGGTGATCGGGTCGTCGGCACCCTGCAGCTCTCGATCGTGCCCGGCCTGTCCCGGCAGGGCGCCTCCCGTTCCATCATCGAGGGCGTCCGGGTCCACGCGGACGAACGTGGAAGCGGCCTGGGCACGCGCTTCATCACCTGGGCCGTCGACGAGTCACGACGGCAGGGCTGCCAACTGGTGCAGCTCACCTCAGACGCGACCCGCATCGACGCGCACCGCTTCTACGAGCGGCTCGGATTCACGCCCTCGCACCTGGGCTTCAAGATGAACCTCTGAGTCCCTGCGCGGAACGCCGTCCGCGCGGCCCCGGCTCCGGAGGGCTGCCCGCGCGGCCCGGAGTCCCGAACGCCGTTCGCGCTGCCCACGCACTTCCGCGCACATGCCGGCGCGGGCCTCTGCGTGGCATCGCCGGCCGGGGAAGCCACCGTTTCACGTGAAACGGTGGCTTCCGGCCCTTACGGCCCCCGCCGCGTGGCCGGGTCCTCCGGACTCAGCGCCAGCCCTCCGCGTCCACGCCGCCAGGAACGACGTCGACCGGGTCGTACGGCTGGCGGGTGAGGACGAAGGTACCCAGGTCGAGATGGCTGACCGAACCGTCGGCCCGCCGCACCACGCGCAGCGTCTCCCCCGCGTAGTAGCCGTCGAGCCCGCGCCGGCTCGGGTCGACCGCGGGGCGGCCCCCCTCACCGCCGCCGCCCTCCTCGACCACGAAACGCGAACCGCGACCGTTCCCGCTCAGCGGATACAGCTCGACGCCGCCGTCCGACACGAGCTTCAGGCCGTAGGCGTTGGTCCCCCAGTACCACTGTCCGGCGATCTCCAGCAGTCCTTGATCGAACGCCTCCATGGGCCGCCAGGGCTCGGGAAGGCGCGGCTCGGCGTCCGCGACGAGGGTCACCAGGTCCGCGGCGATGCCACCGATCGCCGGCCCCGAAGTGGCATTGGCCAGCGCGACTCCCACCAGCCCCTCCTCCGCGTTGGCCCACAGGCAGGCCAGGAAACCCGGCAGGGAGCCCGTGTGGCCCAGGAGGGACAGACGACCCCGCTGGGCGAGCTGAAGGCCCAGTCCGTAGCCGCCGGCCCAGTCGTCCGGCTCGGGAGGCGCGGAGGGACGCCGCATCTCCGCGACGGTCTCCGCGCTCAGCACACGGTCGTCGCCCCGCAGGAGGAACCCGCCGAACCGGCAGAGGTCCCGCGCCGTCGACCACAGCTGCCCGGCCGGTGCCATCACCCCCAGGTCCTGCGGGGGCTCCGGCAGCATCGCGTCGGCCCAGGGGTGCACGGCCCACCCCTCCGCACGGGGCGCCACGGGCTCGGCCGTCGTCCGCCCGAGGGACAGGGGCACGAGTACTTCCTCGCGCAGCGCCTGCGCCCACGGCTTTCCGCGCAACTGCTCCACGACCGCGCCCAGCAGGGCGTAGCCGGGGTTGGAGTAGTGGTGCCGCCTACCCGCCGGATGCAGCAGCGGCTCGTCACCGAGAATGTCGGGGATCTTGGGACGCAGCGTCCCCGGGACGCGCTCCCACCAGGCGCCGGGCGGCTCCGCCCGCAACCCCGAGCTGTGGGCGAGCAACTGGGCGAGCGTCAGCTCCCCAGCCCCGGTCCCCGGCAGGTGCTTCTCCAGCGGGTCGGCGAGGTCCAGCAGTCCCTCGTCCCGCAGCCGCATCACCAGCACCGCGGTGAACGTCTTGGTGATGGAGCCGATCCGGAACTGGGTCGCCGCGTCGGGCGGGTGCCCGTCCAGGGAGCCGCGCCCTCCCTCCCACACCAGATGTCCGTCCCGCGCCACCGCGCCGACGAGGGAAGGGGCACGCCCCTGCGACTGGCCCACGGCCACCCGGTGCAGGAGCGCGCGCCGGGTGGTGGGGAGCAGGTCCCCCGCGGCGGGATCGGTCTCGAGAGATGAGGTCATGCCCCACCCTTACCCGTCCGCACCCCGCCGGTCGAGCACGGGTCCGCCCGGGGGCGCGGCGGGCCTCCGTTCGCCGTCAGTCCTCTCCGCACCAGGCCAGCAGGCGTTCGAGGATCTCCGGGTCGCCCTCCACCCGGAGCCGGTCCAGGGGAACGCGCCGGTACAGGGCCAGCACGAGGTCGCTCGCCGTGCCGTGCAGCCCGGCGTCGACGGGCGTGTCCGAGCACGCCCCGGCGGCCCCCGCCTCCGTCAGGTCGAACTCCCAGAACGCCCCCTCCGCCGCGTACAGCCCGACGCGGGCAGGCTTGCCCGGCCACGCCCCCGCCGTACCGAACGAGACCGCGGCGAACTCGTCGACGCCGTCGAGCGCGACGGCGTCCGGCAGCGGCTCGGGCCGCCCGGCGGCCTCCTGCGCGTCGTACGCGTGGACCGCCGCCTCCTGCACCTGGTGCCGCGCCACCGATCCCGCCGTCAGCGGCACGTCGGAGGCACCCCACCACGCCCAGCAGGAACGGTCGGCACCCGCGGCCCGCAGCGCGGTGAGCAGGGCCCCGGTGGCCTCCTGGAAGCGGTCCAGGAGGTCGGGAGCCGTGCTGGTGAGCCGCGCGGCCGGGGACGCGGCCGCCGGTCCCGCCGTCACCGCCCCGGCCCAGAAGAACTGCACCTCGGTGATGTGCTCCACCAACTGGCGCAGCGTCCAGTCGGGGCACGAGGGGACGCGAACCGTGGTGTCCGCGGCATCGGTCACAGCCGCGACGAGCGCCGCGGAGCGGTCGTCCACCAGCGCGAGCAGCCGCTCGAAGGCGAGAGGAGTGGTCACACCAGCTTCCTAGCAGGAAACGTGACGGCCCGGCAGGTGCGCGACACGCCTGACGTGGAATCAACCCGCGTCCGGCGCTCCGCCCGCACCCTGGCGCTCCCCGCGTTCGATGCCGTACAGCACCTGCGGGCGGCCGAATTCGACGAACCGCTCGCGGGCCCCCATCCCGACGGCCTCCAGCAGCCGCCGGGAGCGGACGTTCGCCTCCTCGGTGACGGCGATGACGGACGCGTCGCCCAACGGGACCGTGTCCAGGACCCACGTCAGGACCGCCGCGACCGCCTCCCGTCCGTAGCCGCGTCCCCAGTGCTCGGGCAGGAAGGAGTACGCCAGTTCCCAGCGCCCGTCGGGACGGTCGGCCACGTCGACCGACACCGTGCCGAGCACCTCGTCCGAGGGCAGGGCCGTCACGCTGAACACGCGGGGCCTCGAGTCGAACCTCTGCTGCCGCAGCCGCAGCCGCTCCCCGTCCACGGGACCGCCGAGGAAGCGCCGGACCTCACGATCCGTCCACAGCCGCGTATAGGCGTCCACGTCCCGCGCGCGGGCGGGACGCAGCACCAGCCGAGCGGTGCGCAGCACCCCGCCCCGCGGCAGGACCGGCCGGGCGCGGTACCCGGCCGAGGCGGAAGGTTCGTCCATGACCAGCACTATGGCGGACGTCCGCGCCGGGGCCCGGCGCCACGACGAGGGCCGGGCCGCCCGGTTTCCCGTACGGCTTGGCCGCCTCAGCAGGCGCGCCGTTCCGCCAGGTCGAGCCAGTGCTCCACGTCGGCCGCGCCGAAGTGCCGGATGGCCCAGTCGACCATGCGAAGGCTCATGTGGGCCCAGGCCGGGCGGAGTACCTCCTCCGGAAGCGCGTCGATCACGGCGTCCAGACGCCGCGTCACGCCCGGCTCGCTCTCGCCGGCGTGGAGGCCGAAGCGCAGCGTGACCAGGTCGAAGCCACGATCCCCGCGGGCCGCGCCGTCCCAGTCGACGACTCCGGTGATCCCGCCCCCGGTCGCCAGCATGTTGCCCGGGTGGAAGTCCCCGTGCACCGCGTCGTACCCGGGGAGCGAGCCCGTGCCCCGCGCGCCGACGCCGACGACCCAGCGCTCCAGCGCCGCGCTGCGGCCGCTGTGCCGGCGCAGCGGCTCGTGCAGGCAGTAGCCGTCCCCGTCGCCGTCCAGGTGGAGCCTCAGCGCGGGAACGTCCCGCCGACCGGCGAGCCGGCCGGCCTGCTGCTCGTTGAACCGCAGCGCCTGGTCCAGGCCCCGGTGGTCGAGGCGTTCGAGCGCGGAGCCCGGGAGCCGTTCCTGCACCGTGACGACCGCGTGGCCCACCTGGGCGACCAGCTCCGTGCCCGGAACCGGGCACCCGGCCCCGCGCATTGCCTCGGCGACGGCCAGCGGTCCCGCCCGCATCTCCTCGACGCGGCTGTGCGGGCGCCACTTGAGGACGGACCGGTGACCGTCGGGGCGGCGGACGTAGGCGGCGCCCACCTGCCCGCCGGGGCAGGGGCCCTCGACCGTCAGCACCGTCCCCGTCCGAGCCCGCAGGGCGGCCACGATCCGGGCCGCGTCCAACCGTTCGGCGCGCTCCCACCGCCGCCCGTCCGCCTCCTGCGCCTCACCCCCGCCGGGGCCCGGCGCGCTCACGGCGCGATTCCGCTCACGACTCGGCCCGCCTCACGTCGGCAACGGCGCGCAGCCGGCCGCCCTCCCCGGGCCCGCGGCGGCGCATCCAGGTGGTCATCGGTCCATGATGACGGCGCCGCCCGCCGCCGGCCCGGCTGTTCCTGCTGTTCCGCCGAGTCGGCGTGCGACGGGCTCCCTCGCTCAGTGCGCGGAGATGCGCCTGCTGTCCGCCGAGGCCCGCGTCGCCCCGCATCACATGCGCCGGCCCCCGGCACGGGCCCGCGCGCACCGCCCCGGTCACCGATCAGGCATGCGCCCCGATCAGGTCTGCGCCATGTCGACGAAGCGCGAGTAGTGGCCCTGGAAGGCGACCGTGATGGTGGCGGTGGGGCCGTTGCGGTGCTTGGCGACGATCAGGTCGGCCTCTCCCGCGCGCGGGGACTCCTTCTCGTAGGCGTCCTCGCGGTGCAGCAGGATGACCATGTCCGCGTCCTGCTCGATCGATCCCGATTCACGCAGGTCGGAGACCATCGGCTTCTTGTCGGTGCGCTGTTCGGGGCCACGGTTGAGCTGTGAGAGCGCGATGACCGGGATCTCCAGCTCCTTGGCCAGGAGCTTGAGGTTGCGGCTCATGTCCGAGACCTCCTGCTGGCGGCTCTCGGCTCGCTTGGAGCCGCCGGACTGCATCAGCTGGAGGTAGTCGATGACCACGAGCCGCAGGTCGTTGCGCTGTTTCAGGCGGCGGCACTTGGCCCGGATCTCCATCATCGACAGGTTCGGGGAGTCGTCGATGTACAGCGGCGCCTGCGTGACGTCGGGCATGCGGCGGGCCAGCCGGGTCCAGTCCTCGTCGGTCATCGTGCCCGAGCGCATGTGGTGCAGGGCGACGCGGGCCTCGGCGGACAGCAGGCGCATCGCGATCTCGTTGCGGCCCATTTCGAGGGAGAAGATCACGCTGGGCAGGTTGTTCTTGATGGAGGCCGCCCGCGCGAAGTCCAGCGCCAGCGTCGACTTGCCCATCGCGGGACGGGCCGCGATGACGATCATCTGACCGGGATGCAGGCCGTTGGTCAGCGAGTCGAAGTCGGTGAAGCCCGTCGGCACGCCGGTCATCTCGCCGCTGCGGGATCCGATGGCCTCGATCTCGTCGAGCGCGCCCTCCATGATGTCGCCGAGCGGGAGGTAGTCCTCGCTGGTGCGCTGCTCGGTGACGGCGTAGATCTCGGCCTGCGCGGAGTTCACGATCTCGTCGACGTCGCCGTCGGCCGCGTATCCCATCTGCGTGATCTTGGTGCCGGCCTCCACGAGGCGGCGCAGCACCGCCCGTTCGTGGACGATCTCCGCGTAGTACGAGGCGTTCGCCGCGGTCGGCACCGACTGGACCAGCGTGTGCAGGTAGGACGCCCCGCCGACGCGGGTGATCTCGCCGCGCTTGACCAGTTCGGCCGCGACGGTGATCGGGTCGGCGGGCTCGCCCTTCGCGTACAGGTCGAGGATGGCCAGGTAGACCGTCTCGTGGGCGGGACGGTAGAAGTCGTTCCCCTTGAGGATCTCCACGACGTCCGCGATCGCGTCCTTCGACAGCAGCATGCCGCCCAGGACGGACTGCTCGGCGTCGAGATCCTGCGGGGGCACCCGCTCGAACCCGGGCCCGCTGTCCCAACCGCCGCCGTCGGCACCGCGATCGTGCCGCTCGTCGCGGCCCCCGCGATCGCCGCCGCGCCGCTGCCGCGACATGGACGGACGCTCGTCGGGACCGGCGTCGGTCCAGGGGTTGTCCAATGGCTCGGGGATGCTCACCGGCCACCTCCTCACATCCGCCCTGCGGACCTCGCCGTGCCACTCTTTCTACGGCACGACACTGACAAAACGAGAGGGCTGGCTCCGGTCTCGGCGCGTCGGACGCCGGTCCACGGTAGGCCCGTCGGCACCGTCAGCCAATCTGGTTATCCACAGGCCATGTGGATGAGCGATCCAATGCTGTGGAGAACCTCACCGTTCCTGTGCACGAAGCGGGGGACAGCGCTGTGGACAAGGTCGGCCCCGTTTCCCACAACCTCACTTGACCTGGGACTTTGCCGTCCACGGGCTGTGGGGGAGAAAAACTTTTTCGGACGGACCAAGATCCGGGCAAAGACCACGAGCGAGGGCGCGACCCATGAAGCCTTGTAAGCATCCCGGGGCCATTGCGGCTCTTACCTGTGGAAGACTAGATTGAGAACATGACACAGGCCGCCGCCACGCCCAGGACACCCCTGCGCAAGGACCGCCGCCGCCACGACCGTGAGATCGTCGCGCTCGCCGTTCCCGCGTTCGGGGCGCTGGTGGCGGAGCCCCTCTTCGTCATGGTCGACAGCGCCATCGTGGGCCATCTCGGGACGCGGCAACTCGCGGGCCTGGGCATCGCGGCCGCCCTTCTGACGACCGCCGTCAGCGTCTTCGTGTTCCTCGCGTACGCCACGACCGCGGCAGTCGCCCGGCGCGTCGGCGCGGGGGATCTCCGAGCCGCGATCCAGCAGGGCATGGACGGCATCTGGCTGGCGATCCTCCTGGGCGCGCTCGTCATCGCGGTCACCCTGCCCACCGCTCCCTGGCTGGTGTCGGCCTTCGGCGCCTCCGACACGGCGGCCCCGTACGCGACCACGTATCTCCGCATCTCCAGCCTCGGCATCCCGGCCATGCTGATGGTGCTCGCGGCGACCGGCGTGCTCCGGGGGCTGCAGGACACCCGGACCCCGCTGTATGTGGCCGTCGGGGGGTTCGCGGCGAACGCCGGGCTCAACGCCTCCCTCGTCTACGGCGCCGGCCTCGGCATCGCGGGCTCGGCCTGGGGCACCGTGATCGCACAGTGCGCCATGGCCGCCGTCTACCTCGTCGTGGTCGTGCGGGGCGCCCGACGGCACGGCGCCTCCCTGCGTCCCGACGCGGCCGGGGTCCGGGCGAGCGCCCGGGCCGGCGTGCCCCTGCTGGTCCGCACGCTCTCGCTGCGGGCGGTGCTGCTCATCGCCACGGCGGTCGCCGCGGGGCTCAGCGACGTGGACATCGCCGCGCACCAGGTCGTCCTGTCGCTGTGGAGTCTCACCGCGTTCGCCCTGGACGCCATCGCCATCGCCGGTCAGGCGATCATCGGACGCCACCTGGGGGCGGGCGACGCCAGGGGCGCCCGTGAGGCGTGCCGGCGGATGATCCTGTGGGGGGTGGTCGCGGGCGCGGTCATCGGTGCCCTCATCGTGCTGGCCCGCCCCCTCTTCATCCCGCTGTTCACGGGCGACCCGACCGTACGGGACACGATGCTGCCCGCCCTTCTGGTCGTCGCGCTCATCCAGCCCGTCGCCGGCATCGTGTTCATCCTGGACGGCGTGCTGATGGGAGCGGGGGACGGCGTCTATCTGGCCGTCGCCATGGTGGTCACGCTGGCCGTCTTCGCCCCGGTGGCCCTGGCGGTGCCGTCCCTCGGCGGCGGACTCACGGCGCTGTGGTGGTCCATGGGACTCATGATGCTGATGCGGCTCATCACCCTGTCGCTGCGCATGCGTTCCGGGCGCTGGCTGGTCACGGGCGCGACCCGCTGACCTCGCGTCTCCCGCCGGAGCCGCTCCCGCAGGAGCCGCTCCCGGCGCCCGCCCATCTCTGACTCAGGCCGGGCCTCGTCCACCTCCGCCTCAGACCGGTACTCGTCCCCCTGCCTCAGGCCCGGCCACACCGGCGGCGGCCCTCGGTCCGACTCCGCGCCTCGACGGCGCCGACGGGTACGGGGCACCCCGCCCGCCACCGCCGCCACGTGGTCACGTTTCACGTGAAACGCACCCACGCACAAGATCCCGTTTCACGTGAAACGTCGCTCGCGACCGGACACCGGCGATGGGGAGGCGATGGGGAAACGACGCTCCCGGCAGGAGCCCCGCAACCCGTAGGAAGGGGCCGCACGGGACGGAGCCCTACACGACGGAGCCGTACGCGAAGAGCCCTCCGGGCAAGGAGCCCATGCGAAAGGGCCGCACCCCCGAGGGGGTGCGGCCCTTCACGAACCGACAGCGCGAGGCGCCGTGCACGAGGCACGAACCACGCGCCGAGGCAGCACCGCCGATCAGGCGGAGACGACCTCGATGCCGAGCTTCGCGGCGACCTCGGGGTGCAGCCGCACCGAGACCTGGTGCGAACCCAGGGTCTTGATGGGGGTGCCGAGCTCGATGCGACGCTTGTCGACCTCGGGACCGCCGGCCGACTTGATCGCCGAGGCGAGGTCGGCGGGGGTCACGGAGCCGAAGAGACGGCCCGCGTCGCCGGAGCGAACCGCGAGGCGCACGTTCACGCCTTCGAGACGGGCCTTGATCTCGTTGGCCTGCTCGATCGTGGCGATCTCGTGGATCTTGCGGGCGCGGCGGATCTGCGCCACGTCCTTCTCGCCGCCCTTGGTCCAACGGATCGCGAACCCGCGGGGGACGAGGTAGTTGCGGGCGTAGCCGTCCTTGACATCGACGACGTCGCCGGCAGCACCGAGGCCGCTGACCTCGTGGGTGAGGATGATCTTCATGATGCCGTCACCCTTCCCTTATCGCGCGGTGGACGTGTAGGGCAGCAGCGCCATCTCACGGCTGTTCTTCACGGCCGTGGCGACATCGCGCTGGTGCTGAGTGCAGTTGCCGGTGACCCGGCGGGCACGGATCTTGCCGCGGTCGGAAATGAACTTCCGCAGCATGTTCGTGTCCTTGTAGTCCACGTACTGGGTCTTGTCCTTGCAGAATGCGCAGACCTTCTTCTTAGGCTTGCGCACAGGCGGCTTCGCCATGGTGTTTCTCCTGTGTGATCAAGAAGTGTGGGTGCGAACCCGCTCCTCGAGGTCCCTCGCGGGCCCTCTAGAAGGGGGGTTCGTCCGAGTAGCCGCCGCCGGAGCTGCCGCCCCAGCTGCCCCCGCCGCCCTGCGGCGCCTGCTGGCCGCCGCCGGCCGGCGCGCTGGTCGCCCACGGGTCGTCGGCCGGA
>NZ_JAKGCV010000370.1 GCF_021556455.1 Streptomyces fuscigenes
CGCCGGTCGGGACCGAACCCGGAGTCGTACGAAGGGAAGCCGGGCCCGGTGGGCGGGGGCAGTACGCCGCCGGCGTCCTGCGGGGACGGCTGCTGGGGCGGGTAGCCGTAACCGGGCGCCGGTGCGGTGCACGCCTCGCCGGTCCCGGGCGGCCGGGAGGGGGCTGCTTGAATGGGGGAATGACCCGTGCATCCCTGGACAAGAAGCCACAAGAAGTCGCCACCATGTTCGACGACGTGGCGGCGAAGTACGACCTCACGAACGACGTGCTCTCGCTCGGTCAGGCGCGCCTGTGGCGCAAGGAGGTCGCCAAGGCGGTCGACGCCCACCCGGCGGAGAAGGTCCTCGACCTGGCCGCCGGCACGGCGACCTCGTCGCAGCCGTTCGCGAGGACCGGTGCGTACGTGGTGCCGTGCGACTTCTCGATGGGGATGCTGCGCGAGGGCAAGCAGCGCTACGCGTGGATGCCGTTCACGGCCGGCGACGCGACGCGGCTGCCCTTCGCGGACGAGGTCTTCGACGCGGTGACCATCTCGTTCGGCCTGCGCAACGTCGAGGACTCGGAGCAGGCGCTGCGCGAGCTGCACCGTGTGACCAAGCCGGGCGGCCGGGTCGTCATCTGCGAGTTCTCCGACCCGACGTTCGGCCCGTTCCGGACGATCTACCAGGAGTACCTCATGCGCGCGCTGCCGCCCGTGGCCCGCGCCGTCTCGTCCAACCCGGACGCGTACGTCTACCTCGCGGAGTCCATCCGCGCCTGGCCCAACCAGCGGGGCCTCGCCGCCCGCATGAAGCGCTGCGGCTGGTCCGACGTCGCGTGGCGCAACCTGACCGGCGGCGTCGTCGCGCTGCACCGGGGCGTGCGGAAGTAGCACCGCGGCGGAGGGTGGGCGGACACGGGACCGGACGCCGGACCGGGCGCGCGCGGTGCGGGCGGCGCATGCTCCGGGCCGCATGCTCCGGGCCGCCCGGGGTCGGAGGGCCCGCGCCCTGGGGGCACGGCGGGTCAGAGCGTCAGCTCGTACTGGTGGCCCACCAGTTCCTGCCCTCCCGCGTGCCGCGGCCGGTACGCGAACGACTTCGCCAGGTTCATCCCCAGGCGCCGGGTCACGGCGACGGAACGCTCGTTGCGCGCGTCGACCATCGCCACGACCCGCTCCACGCCCGCCGCGCGGAGCCGGGCGAGCGTGGTGCGCGCGGCGGCGGTCGCGTAGCCCCGGCCCCAGTACGCGCGGCCGAGCCGCCACCCGATCTCGATCTCGCCCCAGGGGCCGAACGACTGGTGCGGCCAGGGCTGCGCGCCGGTGAAGCCGGCCACCTCGCCCTGCTCGTCGACGATCGTCCACAGGCAGAAGCCCCGTTCGGCGGCGTGCCGCCGCTGGCGGGCGGTGAGCTCCTCGTAGACCGAGAACTCCGCGGGCCCGCCGTGGAACTCCATGACCTCGCGGTCGGCGAACAGGCAGTGCCAGGCGTACGCGTCCTCGTGCGTCGGCACCCGCAGCTCCAGCCGGGGCCCCGGGCCGGGCGCCGCCCCGGCGGCGGCCTCCGCGCCGAGGAGGGCGGTGGAGGCGGTCGCAGCGGCCAGGGGCGCGGGACCGAAGCCACCGCCCGCCGCGCCGCCGGGTGCCGCGTCGGGGGCGGCGCCGGGCGTGGACGCGGGGGAGCTGCGGGGTACGAGCTGAGGCGAATCGTTCACGGAAGCTGCCCTTCGAGCGGCCTTGTCGGTACGCCCCCATAGACTGCCCATGTCCGTTGCCCTTCGATGCGTCGCCACGGCACTTTGGTCCGCCGCATCGAGCCGGTATCCGCGCCGACCCTGCCGGGAGCCCCCGCTGTGACCGAGCCCCTCTCCGAGAACACCGCCGACGTCATCGTCGTCGGGGCGGGCCCCGCCGGCTCGACCACCGCCTACTACCTGGCCAAGGCAGGCCTGGACGTCCTGCTCCTGGAGAAGACGGCGTTCCCGCGCGAGAAGGTGTGCGGCGACGGCCTCACCCCGCGCGCGACCAAGCAGCTCGTCTCCATGGGCATCGACATCTCCGAGGAAGCCGGCTGGCTGCGCAACAAGGGCCTGCGGATCATCGGCGGCGGCATGCGCCTGGAGCTCGACTGGCCCGACCTCGCCTCGTACCCGGACTACGGTCTCGTGCGCAAGCGCGACGACTTCGACGACCAACTGGCCCGCCAGGCCCAGAAGGCAGGCGCCCGCCTGTACGAGCGGTGCAACGTCTCCGGCCCGATCACCGACCGCGCCGGCCGCATCACCGGCGTCGAGGCGAAGCTCGGCGAGGAGAAGAAGCCGGCCACCTTCCACGCGCCGCTGGTGGTCGCGGCCGACGGCAACTCCACCCGCCTGTCCGTCGGCATGGGCCTGCACCGCCGCGACGACCGCCCGATGGGCGTCGCCGTCCGCACGTACTTCACCTCGCCCCGCCACGACGACGACTACCTGGAGTCCTGGCTGGAGCTGTGGGACCGGCGCGGCAAGGAGGAGCGCCTGCTCCCCGGCTACGGCTGGATCTTCGGCATGGGCGACGGCACGTCGAACGTGGGCCTCGGCATCCTCGACTCCTCCGCCGCCTTCAACGAGCTGAACTGGCGCGAGGTGCTCAAGGCCTGGTGCGCCTCGATGCCCGAGGACTGGGGCTACACCCCCGAGAACATGACCATGCCGATCCGCGGGGCCGCGCTCCCCATGGCGTTCAACCGCCAGCCGCACTACACGCGCGGCCTGCTGCTCGTCGGCGACGCGGGCGGCATGATCAACCCGTTCAACGGCGAGGGCATCGCGTACGCGATGGAGTCGGGCCAGCTCGCCGCGGACGTCATCGTCCAGGCGCACGCGCGCGCCACGCCCGCCCTGCGCGAGCGCGCCCTCCAGCGCTACCCGCAGGTCCTCAAGGACACCTACGGCGGCTACTACACGCTGGGCCGGGCGTTCGTGAAGCTCATCGGCAACCCGAAGATCATGAAGCTGGCGGCGCAGCGCGGCCTGACGCACCCGATGCTGATGAAGTTCACGCTGAAGCTGCTGGCGAACCTCACCGACCCCACGGGCGGCGACGCCATGGACCGGATCATCAACGGGCTGACCAAGGTCGCGCCGCGCGCGTGACGCCGGACCCCGGGCGGCGTGCGTCGGCGCGCCGCCCGGGAGCCCCGCCGCGCCGCGGCGGCACCCGGACACCGACGTCCCCGCGCACGACGACCCAGGAGCGAGGAGCAGCATGACCGACACGCCGGACGCCCCCGGCCCCGCCGGGGCGGCCCACGAGGACCCGCAGCAGCGCATCGACACCTCCCGGGCCAGTTCGGCGCGCCTGTACGACCTGTACGTCGGCGGCAAGGACCACTACGGCGTGGACAAGGACGCCGGAACGCGGCTCGCCGAGGCGTTCCGCGCCGAGGGCGCGATCCAGCGCATCGGCACCGGCGCGCGGCTGTTCCACGACCGGGCTGTGCGCTACGCGGCGGAGGAACTGGGCATGGACCAGTACCTCGACATCGGCGTCGGCGTGCCGAAGGAGCCGAACACGCACGAGATCGCGCAGGGCCTCGTCCCCTCGTCGCGGGTCGTCTACGTCGACAACGACCCGATCGTCCTGCGCCACGCGGAAGCCCTCCTGCACAGCTGCCCCGAGGGCGCGACGGACTACGCGGACGCGGACCTGCGCCGGCCGGACGAGGTGCTCTCCATCGCGCGCAGGACGCTGGCGATGGACCGGCCGGTCGCGCTGATGCTGTGCTCGGTCCTCCAGTTCGTGCCCGACGACGACGAGGTGCGCGACGTCGTCTCCCGCTACCTCGTGGCCCTCGCGCCGGGCAGTTGCGTGATCTTCAGCCACGTCACGGACGACTTCGAGCCGGACGCGTGGCGCGAGACGGAGCGCATCTACGCGGAGGAGGGCATAGCGGCCAACGTCCGCCCCCGCGCCGTGATCGAGTCCTTCGTCGCCGGCCTCGACCTCGTCGACCCGGGCCTCGTCGAGGTCCACACCTGGCGCCCCGACGGCACGGACCTCTCCACGGAACACACCCACCTGTACGGGGCGGTCGGGCTCAAGCGGCCCTGAGGAACAGGAACGGGCACGGCGCCACCCGGGGCCGCGTACGGGGGCCTCAGCGCCGGGTCGACCGCGCCCGGGGAGACCCGGCGGCCCGCGCCCCGGCAGCGGGCAGCGGCTGCCCGCCCTCCGGCATCCGGTGGGGGAACCCGACGCGCAGGGCGACCGCGGCCAGCGCGGCTGCCGCGGTGACGGCGGCGGCGAGGAGCAGAGCCTGGTGGTAGCCGTGGTGCAGGAGCGGCGTGACGGCGAGCGGGCCGACGATCTGGCCCACCGAGTAGCCCGCGGTCAACAGGGCCACCGAGCGCGGGAAGCGCAGGTGGTTTCCGGTCGCCAGGGCCAGCGTCGAGACGCCGAGGAAGGTCGCGCCGAAGAGCACGGCGGAGACCAGCGCGGCGGCGACGTTCCCGACCAGGGCGGGCAGCGCGATGCCCGCCGCCTGGATGACCAGGGCCGCGGCCAGCAGGTCGGGTCGGGTGAACCGCTTGCCGAGGGACGTCCACAGGGCGGACGCGGGCACCGCAGCGAGCCCCACCAGCACCCACGCCCCGCTGCCGATCCAGCCGGGTGAGCCCTGGCCGATGGCGGCGACGAGGAACGTGCCGGCGACGATGTAGCCGATGCCTTCGAGCGTGTAGCTGACGAACAGCAGGGTGAACCACCGGTGCGTACGCGGCTGATGCACTCCCTGAGGGGTGGGGCCCGGGGCGCCGGTGCCTGGGGCCGGGGCGCCGGGGCCTGCCGCGCGCGAGCCCGGCTCCGCGCCGGTGCCCAGCGTCCACGCGGCGACGGAGAGGGCGGCCGTGAGCGCGGCGGAGGCCCACCAGGCCGCCTGCCAGTCGGCGACGGAGCGCAGCACGAGCACGAGCGCCCCGGACAGCGCGATGCCCGAGCCCACCCCGCCGAACGCCCAGCCCGGCAGGTGGGCGGCGTGGCCGCGCAGCCGGCCGAGCAGGGAAGTGACGGCGATGACGAAGACGAGCGCGCTGGCCAGGCCGGCCACGAACCGCAGCCCCAGCCAGAGGCCGGTGCTGTGCGTGAGCGGCATCGCGGCGAGCGTCACGACGAGGGCGGCGAACGACCCGCGCAGCACGGCGCGCGAGCGGACGAGGCCGGGGGAGACGCTGCCGATCAGCGCCCCGGCCAGATAGCCCAGGTAGTTGGCGGTCGCCAGGTTGGCACCGGCACCGGCAGTCAATCCCGCCTGCTCGTGCATGAGGGGCAGGATCGGCGTGTAGACGAAGCGCCCCACACCCATGGCCGCGCCCAGTGCCGCCGCGACCTGGAGGACGTGCCGCCAGGGAGAGCTGGCCGCGACTCGCAGGGATGGTGCGCTCATGACTGGTGACCTCGCAGAACAGTGGTGTGCCGTCGTGTGCCGACCGCCCCGGCACACGAAGCGCGGTGTACGACGTCCCTCGTCGCGCGGAACAGCCGGTCGTGGTCGGTGCCGCCCGGGCGGCGGGGCGCTGGGGAGGGCCGGGTGGCGCGGCGGCGGCCGGTCGCCGGACGGCGGGCGCGCCGACCG
>NZ_JAKGCV010000371.1 GCF_021556455.1 Streptomyces fuscigenes
CCCCCGCCTCGGTCGTGACCGAGTCGCACTCCCCCGCCCCGGCCGTAACCGGAACACGGCCGCGCCCGCGCGCGGCGGCCCGATCCCGTCGAGAGCGTCCGCGCCCCGCGCGGGACGCGGACGTCCCCCGTCGTGAGCAGGACACCTACGCTCGCGCCGACCCGGGCCTCCCGCGCCCGGCGCAGGACGGCCCCCGCCCCGCGGCCGGTGACCGGACCCGGGGCCCGGCCGGGCCTACAGGTACGGCCCGGACCGGATCGCGCCGTGGCCCTGCTGGCCCTCGGCCTCGTCCTCCGGCAGCGTCCCGGGCGGAAGCGCCCTGCGCATCTGCTCCAGCTGGGCCCTGGCCGCCATCTGCTGCGCGAACAGGGCCGTCTGGATGCCGTGGAAGAGGCCTTCCAGCCAGCCGACGAGCTGGGCCTGCGCGATGCGCAGCTCCGCCTCGGACGGCACCGCCTCCTCCGTGAAGGGAAGCGACAGCCGCTCCAGCTCCTCCACGAGTTCGGGGGCGAGCCCGTCCTCCAGCTCCTTGACGGAGCCGGCGTGGATCTCCTTGAGCCGCACCCGGCTCGCCTCGTCCAGAGGGGCAGCGCGCACCTCTTCGAGCAGCTGCTTGATCATGCTGCCGATACGCATGACCTTCGCGGGCTGTTCGACCATCTCCGTCACCGGGCTCTCGCGCGGCGCGTCCTCGGCGTCACCGCCACCGAGAGCCATACCGTCCTGTCCCACCACGAGAATGTGGGGGCTCTCCTGCGACCGTTCGTTGCTCGGCATCTCCATGGGTCCAGTGTCTCGCACACCGGTGGGGCCGGGTCAGGTAGCCGCCCTCCTCGACAGGGAGCGCTGGGAGCGGGTGACGGCCGCGGCCAGCAGCGCCGCACCGACGGGGACGGCGACCAGCAGGGCCAGCATCGTGCCCCAGGGCACCACGATCGGCACGTGCGGCAGGGCGTCGGAGAAGGAGCCCTGCGCCACGTTGTGCTTGTACTGGGCGATCAGGTCGCGGCGCTCGCTCAGCCGCAGCCCGATGGACGGCAGCACGCCGGCGAGCGATCCGAGGATCACCCCCATCGCCGCCACCACCCCGCACTGGAAGCCGCTGAGCGTCCTGCGCACCCGGTCGGGGGCGCCGACGGCGGCCAGCGTCTTCAGGTCGGCCTCGGCGTCGGTCTGCGCGAGACCGGTCGCGATGCCCGCTGCACCCACCGTGATCAGGCCCGCGAACAGGCCGAGGGCGAGCAGCACGATGTTGTTCTTGCTGGTGTAGCCCTTCTCGATGTGCAGGTCGATCATGCCGCCGAGGTCGGCGACCGCCCCGTTCGCCTTCTGCTCCTGTGCGCCAGTGGGCAGCGAACCGGTCGTGTAGTACGCCCCGTACGGCACGGTGGACAGGTGCGCGGCCCTGGCCGTGGCCGGGGTCATCAGCAACTGCTCGCCGTACGCGTTCGTGCCGGACGCCACCGTGTGGGCGGGCAGCGTGGTGACGGTGCTCGCGGGGGTCCTGCCCTTGTCGAGCGCCTCCTGCTCCTTGGCGCCGTCGGCGTAGATCCGCAGGCTGACGGTGTCGTGCCCGCCCTTCGTGCTGACGTTGCGCGGGGAGAGCGAGACGACCTGGCCCGCGGCGAGCGCCCGCTCGGCCGCCGGGTCGTGGATGCCGAGGACGCGCAGCACGCTCGCGCCCCCGACGAGCATGCCCGTGGTCACGTCGCTGCCCGAGTCGTCCTGGCACCGCGGGTCCTTGGCCAGCTTGCGGCGCTGGTCCATCGGGACCTCCCTGTCCGCGCCGGCGTCCCCGTAGGTCCACAGCGGGCACTGGTTGGCCTTCGGCACGACGATCTCGGCGTGTCCGCAGCCCGGCTCGCTGCTGTAGAGGTCGCAGGACGGCTTGCCGGTCTGGATGCGGTCGACATCGGCCCGCACCCGGACGGGCAGGGACTTCACCACGGCGGCCCGCGCCGCCGGCACGTCCCGGCCGCCGTCCTCGGTGGTCAGGACCGACACGGCGCCGTACGGCAGCTGCGGGCGGTACTCCGCCCGGGACTGGGCGTCGCTGCTCGCGGTGTACGTGGAGACGGCGACGGTGCCGGCGACCGCGGCGAGCACCGCGGCGACGGCGGGGGCCGTGCGCCCCCGGTTGCGCACGGAGTCGCGCAGCGCGAGCCGCGGCGAGAGCGGCAGCAGGCCGCCGAGCCGGCCGAACAGGCCGACCAGCGCGGGCGTGAGGGCGACGAAGCCGAGTTCGGCCAGGGCGCTGCCGCCGACGACGATGACGGACCTGTCGGAGACGGTCGACCCGTACAGCGCGATCGCGGCGCCGATCACGACGGCGATCAGGCCGAGCACGGGCAGGACCCTGCTGCTCCTGCGGACCCCGCGGCGGCCGGTCAGGGACGCGAGGACCGTCTGCCGGGACGCGGTGACGGCGGGCATGATCGCGGCCAGGACGCCGGTGAGCACGGCGAGCCCGGCGATGGCGAGGATCTCCGCGGGCCGGACGGTGAAGGAGCCGAACCGCTTGCCGATGGCGTCCTCGAGCACCGGGCGCAGCGCGTAGGTGAGGGCGAGTCCGAGCACCGTGCCGATGACGGCGGAGGCCACGCCGATCACGACGCCGCCGCCCAGCACGATGGCCCGGATGTGGCGCCGGTCGCCGCCGTTGGCGCCGACCAGTCCGAGCTGCCGGCGCGAGCGACGGGCGCCGACCGCGAAGGCGGGCCCGGCGAGCAGGCAGATCTCCAGCATGGCGAGACCCACGATGGTCGCCAGGATGGACGCGACCACGGCGCTGTCGCTGCCGTCGTCGGACGTCTGGCCGCTCTGCCGGAAGTACGGCACGTCGGCGCGCGCGGGCGGGTGCAGCGTCACCGCGCGGGACGTCGCCGCGAACCCGTGGGCGTTGGCGGCCTGCACCATGTTCCACGTGAAACCGCCGCCGCCGGGCACGGCGACCAGGTGCGAGGAGTCGGGGGTGAACGGCGG
Organism: Streptomyces fuscigenes; assembly: GCF_021556455.1. Taxonomy (GTDB): domain Bacteria; phylum Actinomycetota; class Actinomycetes; order Streptomycetales; family Streptomycetaceae; genus Streptomyces; species Streptomyces fuscigenes. The sequence goes on from NZ_JAKGCV010000371.1 coordinate 2,983, forward strand.
CAGGCCCTTGGCGGCCAGGGCCGCGGCCAGGGGCTTCAGCAGCGCACCCGGCAGCGCGTTGACCTGGTCCTCGCCCAGGGCGCTGGGCAGCTCGTAGGAGCCGACGATGCGGTACTTCGTCGCCAGGTCGCGCGCGGTCAGCTCGGAGCCGACCTTCAGTCCGCTGGACGCGAGGAAGTGCGTGGTCGCCGCGACCTCGTGCGCGGAGCGCGGCAGGCGCCCGTCCACCGGGCGCAGGATGCCCTTGGCCATCGGGTCGCTCGACGCCAGCTCCCGCACCTCGGTGTCCAGGATGCCGTGCGTGGTGCGCAGGCTGACCTGGGCTGAGGAGTCGGTGAGCGTCCGGGCGCCCGCGGGCAGGGCCTTCGCGAGGCTGCCGGGCCCGTCGGGCCACGACTTGTCGCCGTAGTCCTTGGCGGTCGTGTACGACATGAGGCTCGCCGGGTCCTGCAGGATCGGCACCCCGGCGAGATCGAGGTCCTTGACCCGGGCGTCGGCCGCACCGATGTCACGGGTCAGCGTCTCGGACGGCGTCAGCTCCGAGCTGCGCAACGTCAGGTCCAGCGCGCTCACGCCGAGGATGGGGAGCGCGATCATCGCGAGGACGAGGAAGCTGCGTCCCTTGAAGCGCCAGGCGTCGCGGCGCGCGATGCGCAGCGCCACGCGCCAGGACCGGTACCAGGTCGTCACCGCTCGGCCGCCTGCCCGCTCAGCAGGGACTCGGCCCCGGTGCGGACGGTCTGGTCCACGACCGTGCCGTCGCGCAGGAAGACCACCCGGTCCGCCCAGGCGGCGAACCGCGGTTCGTGGGTGACGAGGATGCCCGCGGCGCCCGCGTCGCACCGGTTGCGCAGCAGCGCGAGGACGGACTCGCCGGTCTCGGAGTCGAGGGCACCGGTCGGTTCGTCCGCGAGGACCAGCCGACGGTCGCCGACGAGCGCGCGGGCTATCGCCACGCGCTGCTGCTGACCGCCGGACATCTCGTCGGGGAAGCGGTCGGCGAGGTCGCCGAGCCGCATCTCCTCCAGCGCGGCCCGCGCCTCGACCTGCGCCCTGCGCGCGGAGACGCCGTCCAGCTCCCGGGGGAGCGAGATGTTCTCGACGGCCGTCAGCGCGGGCACCAGGTTGTAGTCCTGGAAGACGTAGCCGATGCTGCGGCGCCGCATCGCGGCGAGCTGCTTGCGGCTGATCGAGGTGATGTCCGTGCCCTCCACGATCACCTGCCCGGAGGTGGGCACGTCCAGGCCGCCGGCCAGGCTCAGCAGCGTCGACTTGCCGGACCCGGAGGGGCCCATCACGGCGACCAGTTCGCCGGCGAAGACGTCGAGGTGCACGCCGCGCAGGGCGTTCACCTCGGTGGCGCCGGTGCCGTGGACGCGGGTGAGGTCCACCAGGCGCAGGACGGGAGCGGCGGCGGGCTGCCCGCCCGGGGGCGGCGGCTCGGCCGGCAGGCCGGGCTGGGGGGTGAGGTGCGACAAGAGAGGTCTCCTTGGGCGGCGGGTTCGGTGCGGGCGGCGCCGCGTCTCAGGACGCGGACGTGCCGCGTGGTGCGGTGGCGGACGTGGAGGTCGTGGCGGCCCGGGGGGTGCCCGGGGCGGGCTCGCCCGCGCCCGGCGCCCCGGGGGCCTTGTCCGCGGCGGGCAGCAGGGACAGCCGGACGAGCCGGGCCTCGCAGTTGTCCAGCCAGCGGGCCTCGGCCTCGGTCTGAAAGATCAGCTGTTCGAGCACGAGCAGCCAGGCCACCTCCTCGCGGGCCTCCGGCGGCGGTTCGAGCGCCTGGGCCTTGAGCCGCGTGTAGTCCTGCATGGCCTGGAGGGTGTGGTGGCGCTGCGCCTGGATGACCTCGCGGATGTCCACGCCCGGCGCGCCCACGGCCATCGCGAGCTTGATGGCCAGTTCGTCGCGGGGCGGGTTCGTGCGGCCGACCGGCGTGCGGAACCAGGAGGCGAGCTCCTCCCGCCCGCGGTCGGTGATCGTGTAGACCGGGTGGCCCGCCTCGTCGGCGCTCTCCTGGACGACCATGCCGTCCCGTTCGAGGCGGTTGAGGGTCGTGTAGACCTGACCGACGTTCAGCGGCCAGGTGGCACCGGTGCGGCTCTCGAAGTCGGAGCGCAGCTGCGAGCCGTAGCGCGGTCCCTCTTCGAGCAGGGCCAGAAGCCCGTGGCGAATCGACATACTCAGTATGTATACCGGGTATGTCGTCGCTCGCAAGCGACCTCAGGGGGACGTGTGACGTCATCCTTGAGTCGTACCGGCCCGCATAACCCCAGGTCAGCGGCGGTTCAATCCGTCAGGACGCCCGCACTGCCGGCGTGCGGACGCGCGGGCAGGGTGACGTCCGGGCGCCCGGGTGCGGGGGGGGAGGGCGGGATCTCAGCGGCGGCGCAGCCGCAGCGCGAAGAAGGCCAGGCCCAGCCCGAGCAGCATGATGCCCGCGCCGAGCGTCGCGAGGGTCGACGACGCGGAGGCCGGCGGGGCGGCGGAGGTGCGCGGCGCCACCTCGCGGGCGTCCGGGGGGCGCCGCGCGTCCTGGCTCGCAGGCGCGGTCACGGTGGCGCGGGGCGGC
>NZ_JAKGCV010000372.1 GCF_021556455.1 Streptomyces fuscigenes
TTCTGCCGCGGGCGCCCGGCCTGCCGTGCCGCCCGCCCTCGCGGCGCTCGGGCCGCGTCGCGGGTGCGCGAAGTTGAGACATGCCGTCAGTGCCCTCCGTTGATCATCAAGCACTCACGGTAGTCGGCGTCCGGCGGGATGCGGACGGCACTTGGCGAACTTGCCCGTGCAACGTCCCGCTCTGGTATGAGAGTCAGGACGTGCGTTCGATCGTTTCCGGGGGGCGTTGCGGACCGTCGCGATCGGGACGTACGCACCGCGCGGGACGGGACGCACGTGATGCGGCGGCGCCGGGCGCCACGACACGCGGCCGCGGGGCGCCCCTCGCACCGAAGCCCCCCTCGAAACTCCCACAGGCCCCCGGGAGCCCCGGCCCGGTACCGGCGCGACCACGCCCCGCCGCACGGCCGGGCACAGCGGCCGCGAGACGGCGGGGGACCCCGGACGGAGGCGCGCGGGACCCGGCACCGACTCCCGGAGTGCGACTTCGACACGCCCGGGCAACCTTTGATTGCGCACAACTAAGTTGTGGGCTAACTTAATGCCTGCAACCGGAACGGCGAGCCGCCCGACCGGCCCCGTCCGCCACCGCTGGAAGGAACCACCATGAACCGCGTGCCGCCGAACCACCGTTCCGCTCTTCTCCGCCGCGGAGCCGTCGCCGCCGCGGGCACCGTCGCCCTGACCGCCGCCGGGGCCCTCGCGTTCGGCACCAGCGCCTCGGCCAGCGACTCCCACCGCGAGCCGCCCCGGCCGACGATCGTGCTGGAGCACGGCGCCTTCGCCGACGCCTCAAGTTGGAACGGTGTGATCACCCGGCTGGAGGGCGACGGCTACCAGGTCGTCGCACCGGCGAACCCGCTGCGCGGCCCCGCGAGCGACGCGGCCTCCCTGCGCAGCGTCATCGACCACATCCAGGGCCCGGTCGTCCTCGTGGGCCACTCCTACGGCGGCTCCGTCATCAGCGAGGCCGCGACGCACGAGCCGAAGGTCAGGGCACTCGTCTACGCGGCGGCCTTCCTGCCCGCGCCGGGCGAGTCGGCCGGCGGGCTGACCGCGAAGTTCCCCGGCAGCACGCTCGGGGACGCGGTGGAGCCGGTCCCCTACACGCTGCCCGACGGAGGCAAGGGCACCGACCTGTACATCAAGCGGGACCTGTTCCGCGGCCAGTTCGCCGCCGACGTGCCTCGCAACGAGGCCGACCTGATGGCCGCCACCCAGCGGCCCATCACCCAGGCCGCACTGGACGAGAAGGCCACCTCCGCGGCCTGGAAGACCGTGCCCAGCTGGGACATCGTGACCACCAAGGACCTCAACATCCCCCGCGCGGCACAGGAGTTCATGGCCAAGCGCGCCCACGCGCACATCACGGAGGTCGCGTCGTCCCACGCCGTGTCGGTCTCGCACCCGGACGTCGTCACCCGGGTCGTCGAGCAGGCCGCCCGGGCCACGGCACGATGACCGGGCCGGCGGACACCCGACGCCCGACGGCCTATCCGATTGTGCACAATTCGGTAGTACGCTGGAAACATGGCTGACGGTTCACGCACCCCGCACGCGGAGGTCGAGGAGGACCCCCTCCTCCTCGACCTCCACCTCTGCTTCGACCTGCACAACACCGCACGGGCCTTCGGTGACGTCTACCGCAGGGTCCTGCGGGAGACGGGGCTGACCTACCCGCAGTACCTGGTGATGGTCACCCTGTGGGAACACGGCGAGCTGCCGGTCAAACGCATCTCGCAGCTGCTCCGGCTGGACTCCGGCACCCTCTCGCCGCTGCTGAAGCGCATGGAGGCGGCGGGACTGCTGACCCGGAACCGGAGCCTGGCCGACGAGCGCTCGGTGATCGTCCGCCCGACCGCCGAGGGCACGGCGCTGCGCGACACGGCGAGGGACGTGCCGAGGGAGATCCACGCCGCCGCCGGCCTGTCCGCGCAGGAGGCGTCCGCCCTGCAGCAGTCGCTGCGCCGGCTCGCGGCCTCCCTCGACGCCTCCTGAGCACGCCGGAGCCGGGCCCGGGGCGCGGCGGGACCCCTGCGGGAGGCCTCCGCGCCCGACGAGCCCCCGAGCCCTGCTTCGCTGATCCCCGCACCCGGTGCACCTCGGCGCGCCTGCACCCCCGCGCCGCCGGACTCCCGCGCTCCCGTTCTCCCGTGCTCCCGTGCTCCCGCCCAGGCTTTCGGGGCGACTCCCCCGCCGGGGCGGTGACCCACGTCACACCGGCTCCTGTCACACGGCACTCCGCCGATCCGTCACAGAGGTGTGAGTGACGACAACGACAGGGAGCGCACCGCCATGGACGCACGTCTCAACCTCTTCGACCACCCCGACGCGGCCAAGGCCCTCAAGCAGGTCGCCGCGGCCGGGCAGGCCCTGGCTGCCACGTCGCTGCCCCTGGCGACGCAGGAGCTGGTGAAGTTGCGCGCCAGCCAGATCAACGGCTGCGGCTTCTGCACCGACATGCACAGCAAAGAGGCCGCCCATGCCGGTGAGACGGCCACGCGCCTCAACCTCGTCGCGGCCTGGCGGGAGGCGACGGTCTTCACCGACGCCGAACGCGCCGCGCTGGAGCTGGCGGAGCAGGGGACGCGCATCGCCGACGCGGCGGGCGGCGTGAGCGACGAGGCCTGGCAGAACGCCGCCAAGCACTACGACGGGGACCAACTTGCCGCGCTGGTCACGCTGATCGCCGTCATCAACGCGTTCAACCGGGTCAACGTCCTCGTCCGCCAGCCCGCCGGCGACTACCGGGTCGGCATGCTCGGCTGACGGAGGACGCGGGAACGGTGGCCGGGGGCCGGGGCCGAAAGCCTGGCCCGAATGGCCCCGGCCGGGGGCCGGGAACGCGGGGTGCCGCCGGGTCGAGGGGGACCGGCGGCGCCCCGCCGCGCCCGTTCCCCGGCCCGCCGCCCCCGTCGTGAGCCGGGGTGTGTCCAGGTGGACGCCCGGCTCGGGGAACACGAGGTACTGGGATGCCGGTGTGCTCAGCCCCCGCCGGCCGTGAGCCCGGGGGTGCCTGCCGGGCAGGCGTACAGCGCGCCGAGCGGATCGGCCGCGGCCTCCCCGCAGGGCTCTGCGCCCACGAGCAGGACGCGCCAGGGCAGCGTGCTGTCCGTCTCGACGGTGATCTCCCCGCCCGTGTGGCGCGTGGTGAAGACGGCGGCGGGAGAGCCGTCGCGGCCCGGGACGGTGGTGACGGTCTCGCTCCCGTCACCGTGGCCGTGGACGCGCAGTGTCACGCCGTCCGCCCACTCGTGGTCGGGCCGGTCGTCGTGCGCGCCGAACGGGACGACCGAGCCGGGTCGTGCGAGCAGCGGCAGGGTGTCGAAGCCGTGGGTCTCGCGCTGCCAGCCGGGGCCGGTGACCTCGCGCCCGGTCAGGATGTCGGTCCAGGTGCCGGCGGGCACGTAGTACTCGACCGTGCCGTCCTCGGCGAACACGGGCGCCACGAGCAGGTCGTCCCCGAGCATGTACTGCCGGTCGAGCCCGCGGCAGCCCGGGTCGTCCGGGAACTCCAGCGCCATCGCGCGCAGGGTGGGAGTGCCGTGCTCGTGCGCCTGGACCGCCGCGCCGTAGAGGTAGGGCATGAGCCGGTGCTTGAGCCGGGTGAAGTCGCGGGTCACCGCGACGGCCTCGTCGCCGAAGTCCCACGGCACGCGGTACGACTTGGAGCCGTGGAGCCTGCTGTGCGAGGAGAGCAGCCCGAACTGCACCCAGCGTTTGAACAGTGCGGCGGAGGGAGTGCCCTCGAAGCCTCCGATGTCGTGGCTCCAGAAGCCGAAGCCGGACAGGCCGAGCGAGAGTCCGCCGCGCAGGGACTCCGCCATCGCCTCGAACGTCGACTCGCAATCACCGCCCCAGTGCACGGGCATGCGCTGGCCGCCGGCGGTGGACGAGCGGGCGAACACCACGGCGTCCCCCTCGCCGCGGGTCTCGCGCAGCACGTCGAAGACGGTCTCGTTGTAGAGCTGGGTGTAGTAGTTGTGCATGCGTTCGGGGTCGGAGCCGTCGTGCCAGGCCACGTCGAGGGGGACCCGCTCGCCGAAGTCCGTCTTGAAGCAGTCGACTCCCTGGTCGAGCAGCGCGCGCAGCCTGTCCGCGTACCAGGAGCGCGCCGCGGGGTTCGTGAAGTCCACGAGGGCCATGCCGGCCTGCCACTTGTCCCACTGCCACACCCCGCCGTCCGGGCGCCTGAGCAGGTGGCCGCGGGCCGCGCCCTCGGCGAACAGGGCGGACCGCTGCGCGATGTACGGGTTGATCCACACGCAGACCTTCAGGCCGCGCTGCCTGAGCCGGGTGAGCATCCCCTCGGGGTCGGGGAAGACGCCGGGATCCCAGGTGAAGTCGGACCAGTGGTAGGCCCGCATCCAGAAGCAGTCGAAGTGGAAGACGCTCAGCGGCACGCCGGCCTCGGCCATGCCGTCGACGAAGCGGCCCACGGTCGCCTCGTCGTAGTCGGTGGTGAAGGACGTCGACAGCCACAGCCCGAACGACCAGGCGGGCGGCAGCGCGGGCCGGCCGGTCAGTGCCGTGTAGCGGCGCAGCACGTCCTTGGGTCCGGGGCCGTGGACGACGAAGAACTCCAGGGACTGGTCCTCGACGCTGAACTGGACCTGCCCGACGGCCTCGGAGCCGACCTCGTAGGAGACGCGGCCGGGGTGGTTGACGAAGACGCCGTAGCCGCGGTCGGTGAGGTGGAAGGGCACGTTCTTGTAGGCCTGTTCGCTGCTCGTGCCGCCGTCCGCCTGCCAGATGTCGACACTCTGGCCGTTCTTGACGAACGGTGTGAACCGCTCGCCGAGCCCGTACACGTGCTCGCCCACCGCGAGTTCGTGGCGCACCAGCATGAAGTGGCGTCCGTCCGCGTCGGTCGCGAATCCGGCGCCGCGCGCGCCGACGGACGTCAGGGGGCGTCCGCCGGCGGTGAAGTCGAGCCGCCAGTGGCCCTCCGTGTCGGCACTCAGGGACAGGTCGCCGGCGCTCAGGTGCAGGACCGTCCCCTCGCGCCGGGCCCTCGCGTGCCCGCCCTCCTCCCGCACGGCGAGTGCGAACTCGGGGCCCGGGGAAGGGCTCCCCGCGTGGTGGGTGATGCGCACCCCGATCACGCCCTCGGCCGGCGACCAGCGGTCGAAGGTGAGGAGCGGCCCGTTGAGGGTGTCCCCCCGGTGCCGGACCGGGGCGACCGGCACGTAGAGGGTGAGGCGGTCGTCGTGCAGGTCGCTGTCGGCCACGCCGGCGGCGTGGTGCACGCTGACGCCGGGCCGCAACTGCCAGTGGCCGTCGGTGAACTTCATGGTGCTCCTGTCGGTGTCACTTGACGGATCCGCCGCTGATGCCGGCCGCCACGTACTTCTGGGCCAGCACCAGCAGGATCGCCACGGGGACGGCGGAGACGACCGCGGTCGCCATCACCGCGCCCCAGTCGCTGACGTGGGCGCCGATGTGCTCGTACATGCATCGGGCTGGTGGGCGGGGCGTGCGTTCCCGGGAGGCCGGGGACCGCGCGGACGCGGGAAAGCCGGC
>NZ_JAKGCV010000373.1 GCF_021556455.1 Streptomyces fuscigenes
CGCGGAGGCGGGGCCGCGCGGAGGCGGGGCCGCGCCGGGCCGCGGTCCTCAGGAGCGGTCGCCGGACGTCCGGCCCCACGAGCGGCCGCCCTGGCCGCGGTCCTGCGGCCGAGCCATCGCGGCGACGAACGCCTTCTCGACGTCGGCGGCGGACAGGACCCCGTAGATCGAGCCCGTCTCCTCGACGACCAGGTACTCGCTCGCCGGGTTCTCCCTCAGGCGGTCGAGCAGCGGCTCGCCGCCCAGGTCCGCGGGCACGCGCATGCCGTCCGTCAGGTCCTGGGTGAGGGTGCTGACCGCGACCCACGGGCGCCGGTGCTGCGGCACGCCCACGATGGACGACTCGCGCACGATGCCTCTCGGCTCGCCCTGGCCGTCCACGACGACGAGGGCGCGCGCACCGGCCTCGTTGGCCCGGCGCAGCGCCTCGGAGAGCGGCGTGTGGGACTCGACCGGCACGGCCCTGCGGGTCAGCGTGCGGGCCTGGAGCTGGGGCAGGTGCTCGCGCAGCCGCGCCATGCGCAGGCTGTTGCCCGCGCCGGTCCAGATGATCGCGGCGAGGATCGCGGCGATCAGGGCGTCCGTGACGGTCTCGACGCCGTCGATGCCGCCGTCGCCGCGCAGCCCGCCGCCGCCGAACAGCGGCAGGCCGATGAGCACGACGAGCACCGCCACGGCCAGCGCCCGGCCGACCCAGACGGCGGCGACCGTGCCGCTCATCGGTTTGCCGGTGATCTTCCAGACGACGGCGCGCAGCATGCGGCCGCCGTCGAGCGGGAGTCCGGGAAGGAAATTGAAGATCGCGACGATGAGGTTCGAGATCATGAGTCCGGCGAGCAGGACGCCGGGCACGGAGCCCGCGTCGACCGCGTACATCGCCGCGTAGAAGATCCCGGACAGGACCAGCGAGAGCAGCGGGCCGACGAACGCCAGCACGAACTCGCGCCCGGGGGTGTCGGACTCCTTCTCGATCTCCGAGACCCCGCCGAAGAACTGCAGCTGGATGCGGCGCACCGGCAGCTTGAACCTGAGCGCCGCCACGGTGTGCGCGAGCTCGTGCACGAAGACGGACGCGTAGAAGGCGACCGCGAAGAACAGCGCCACGAGGTAGCGCGCGTTGCCGATGTCCGGCAGGATGCCGCCCAGCTGGCCGCCGAAGATCCAGGTGATCAGCGCGGCGACCAGGAACCAGCTGGGCCCGACGTAGACGGGTACGCCGAAGGGGCGTCCCACCAGGATTCCGCCTCCGGGGTCCGCGGGGCGCGCGGGCTTCGTGCCGGTGAGCGGCGCGCCGCTCCCGCTGTGCGCTCCGCCCGTGCCGCGCTCGCCCGAGTCGTCGCCTTTCGGGCTTTTCGGGGCTTTCGGGGGTTTCACGGGTTCCTTCCGTCGTCGGCCGCGTCGTCCGCTCGACCTGTCGTCTGCTTGATCATGCAGTGCGAGCGGCCCTGTAGTCGATGGTATGCGGATCGCTGTCGGTGGCGGGTCGTAGGGTCTGCGGCATGAGTGCGAGCGTGCCCCCCACCTCCCTGTCTCCTTCGCGGGCGAACGACTTCATGCAGTGCCCCCTGCTCTACCGCTTCCGGGTGATCGACAAACTGCCCGAGAAGCCGAGCGAGGCGGCCACCCGCGGCACGCTCGTGCACGCCGTCCTGGAGCGCCTCTTCGACGATCCGGCCGGCGAGCGCACGGCGCCCCGTGCGAAGGCGATGGTGCCCCACCAGTGGGACAGGCTGCGTGCGGCGCGCCCCGAGCTGGCCGAGCTGTTCGAACAGGACGAGGCGGGCGAGCGGCTCGCGGCCTGGCTCGGGCAGGCCGAGGCCCTGGTGGAGCGCTGGTTCGCGCTGGAGGACCCGACGCGGCTGGAGCCGGCCGAGCGCGAGTTGTTCGTCGAGACGGAGCTCGACTCGGGGCTGCGGCTGCGCGGCGTGATCGACCGGGTGGACGTCGCGCCGACGGGCGAGGTGCGGATCGTCGACTACAAGACCGGCAAGGCCCCGCGCCCGCAGTACGCGGAGAGCGCCCACTTCCAGATGACGTTCTACGCGCTGGTGGTGTGGCGCCTCAAGGGCGTGATCCCGCGCCGCCTCCAGCTGGTGTACCTGGGCAGCGGCGACGTGCTGACGTACGACCCGGTGCCCGCGGACCTGGAGCGGGTGGAGCGCAAGCTGCACGCGCTGTGGGACGCGATCCGCCTCGCGACGGAGACGGGCGAGTTCCGGCCCCGGCCGACGAAGCTGTGCGGCTGGTGCGACCACCAGGCGTTCTGCCCCGAATTCGGCGGTACTCCCCCGGTCTATCCGCTGACGACGACGGCGCGGGACGGCCAGGGCACAATGGGCGTCTCCATCGAGAGGGGTTCGGCGTGAGTGTGGGCACCGTCCGCGTGCTGCTGGTCGACGACCAGCCGCTGCTGCGTACCGGTTTCCGGATGATTCTGGAGGCGGAGCAGGACATCGCCGTCGTCGGGGAGGCGGGGGACGGCCTGCAGGCCATCGAGCAGGTGCGGGCCCTCCAGCCCGACGTGGTGCTGATGGACATCCGCATGCCGCGGATGGACGGCGTCGAGGCGACGCGGCAGATCACCGGCCCCGGGCGGGACGGCCCGGCCAAGGTCCTCGTCCTGACGACGTTCGACCTCGACGAGTACGTGGTGGAGGCGCTGCGCGCCGGCGCGAGCGGGTTCCTGCTGAAGGACGCGCCCGCCGCGGAGCTCGTGCAGGCCATCCGGGTGGTCGCGGGCGGCGAGGCGATGCTGGCCCCGAGCATCACGCGGCGGCTGCTCGACAAGTACGCGGACCACCTGCCGTCGGGCGAGGAGCCGGTGCCGGACGCGCTGAACACGCTGACCGAGCGCGAGGTCGAGGTGCTGAAGCTGGTGGCGCGCGGCCTGTCGAACGCCGAGATCGCCGCGGACCTCTTCGTCAGCGAGACGACGGTCAAGACGCACGTGGGGCACGTGCTGACGAAGCTGGGCCTGCGCGACCGCGTGCAGGCGGCGGTGTACGCCTACGAGAGCGGGCTGGTCCGCCCCGGCGCCCAGTGACGGGTCCGGCCGTCCCGGCCCGGACCCGACGGCCCGGGCGGCTCCCCCGGTCGTGCCGGAGCCCCGGACCGGCGGTGCGGGTCCGGGGCGGACGGCGGCGGTGGCGCCGGGGTGCGCCCCCGGTGCCCCGGCATCAGTTGGTGGACGAGCCCCTGCCGAGCTCCCACAGGTAGTAGTTGGTCGCCGAGTCGACGGCCCACTCCACACCGGTCACGTCGGTGTGCGCCGCCACGTACTGCTTGCCCTGCCACAGCGGCAGGATCGGCACGTCGGCCGCGACCTGGTTCTGGATGTCCCCGAAGACCTCCGCCGCCGATCCCCGGTCCGCCTTGCGGCGGGACTCCGGGATCCACTCGTTGCGTATCTTCGGGTTGTCGTACGGGCTGCCGAGGAAGTTGTCCTTGTCCAGGAACGGCGCCGTGAAGTTGTCCGGGTCCGGGAAGTCGGGGAACCAGCCCATCCCGTAGATCGCGTAGTCGCCCTTGGTCTGGTCGGGACGGAAGGTGTCCCAGGGCGTGCCCTTGATGGTGACGTCGAACAGCTTGCTGTCGTCCAGCTGGCTGCGGAGGGTCTCGAACTCCTTGGCGGTGGGGGCGCCGTAGTGGTCCGTCGTGTAGTTCAGGGTCAGCTTGACCGGCGTGTGGACACCGGCCTTCTCGAGCGTGGAGGCCGCGCTCTTGACCGACGGCTGCGCACCGTATTGGTTGAAGAACGAGTTGGTGTGTCCCGTGATGCCGGCCGGGATGAGCGAGTAGAGCGGGGTCGCGGTGGCGCCGTAGACCTTGTCGACCAGTGCGTCGCGGTCCACGACGTAGGCCATGGCCTGGCGGACCGCCTTGTTCTTGGCGACCGGCGAGTCGGTGTCGAACCCGAGGTAGCGGATCTCGAGACCCGGCATCTCGGTGAGGTTGACGTCCTTGCGCGGGTTGTCGGTCAGGTCCTTGATCTGATCCGGCGTCATGCGCAGCATCACGTCGACGTCGTCCTTGTCGAACGCCGCGCTCATGGCCGAGGCGTCCTTGAACATGTCCATCTGGACCTTGTCGTTCTTGATCTTCACGTCCCCGATGTAGTTCGGGTTCTTCGTGAAGGTCGCGCCGACCAGGGTGTTGTTCTCCACCTTCGCCTTGAAGACGTAGGGACCCGAGCCGTCGATCTGGAAGCCGTCGCGCAGCTTCTTCGGCGCGTACTGCTTCGGGTCGACGATCCCCGCGGCCGGTGTGGCGAGCTTGTAGGGGAACGTGGCGTCGGGCGACTTGAGGTGGAACTCGACGGTGCGGCCGCTGGTGTCGATCTTGCCTATGTTGGTGAGCAGGCCGTACGCGCTGTTGGGGTCGTGGATGTTGACGACCCGTTCGATCGAGTACTTCACGTCCTCGGCGGTGACCGGATCGCCGTTGGCGAACTTCAGGTCCGGGCGGAGCGTGCAGCGGTAGGTCTGGCTCTGGTGGTCCGTGAACAGGCAGCGGTTGGCCGCCTCGGGCACGGGCTCGCCGCCGCCGCGCGGCACGTGCGTCAGCGTCTGGATCGTCTGGTGCAGGACGTTCCACGCGGACGTGTCGTAGGTGTAGGCGGGGTCGAAGGGCGCGGGTGCCGCCTTCGTCGCGACGAACTGGTCCGTGGTGCCGACGACGATGGCCTTGCCGGCGTCGGAACTGTCGCCACTGCCGCCGCAGCCGGCCAGGACGGGTGCGAGCAGACCGACGGCTGCCGACAGCACCAGGGTTTTGTGCTTCATCGTGGGTTGACTCCTTGTGCGGAAACCAGGACTCGGCGGTCCGTACGACGCCGGGTCACCCCGCGCACGACGCGTGTTGAGGGGCTGCGACTCGCCACGACATTAGCCGCCGCGCGGGGGGAACCCTCAACGGGCTTCCAGGGGCGGGGCGTCACTCAGTGATGACCAATAACCGCCTGTGAATGCACGGTCGTCGCATGTTTCGTACAGTGCTTCACCAACCGGGACACATGGGCACGCGCAAGCGGCCCGAACGAGCCACGCGGACAGAGGTTGTACGGTTCGACGCGCCGGGCGGGGTGACGAAAGTCACTCTCCGTCGCCGGAGGGGGCCCCGGCGACGGGCCCGTCCGTGCGGTGGGAGCGCTCCGCACCGCCGCACGCGCGGGCCCGCACCCGGCGCGGAGGCGAGCCGGCCTCGACGGCTCAACTCGCGGCTGACCTGGGCGTCTTAACCCCGGAGCGGGCGCGGTACCGGCTCGGTGCCCGCCCTTCGGCGCCGCGCCGTGCACCCTCCGCTCCCCGGTTCGTGCCGTCCGGCGGTCGGGGAGCGCGGGGGCCTCCAGGGCAGCGGCGGCCGCGCCCGCGAACGCCTCGGCACCGCCGCTTCAGGGGATGTCGGCACCCGGCGCCGTATGTCCGCGCGATCCTGGCGGGAGCGAGATCCCTCACCGCGATCGCCGAGCGGGCCGCTGACGCCCTCGCTCCCTGCTGC
>NZ_JAKGCV010000374.1 GCF_021556455.1 Streptomyces fuscigenes
CGGCCGGCCGCGGCGCGCGGACCGGGCACGGGCACCGGGCGGTACGGCGAGAGCAGGGGACACGGCACGTGGCAGCGGCAGGACGGCGGACGGGAGCGGAGCGGACGGCCGGGCGGACCCCGGTACCGCCCGAGGCGGGCGCGGGCGGGTCACGGCGGCCCGTCCCGGAGCCGGCCGGCTCCCGCGCCGAGGCGGTGGGCCGGGCCCGGCGCGTCGTCGTCAAGGTCGGCTCGTCCTCGCTGACCACCGCGGCCGGCGGCCTCGACGCCGACCGGGTCGACGCCCTGGTCGACGTCCTGGCCTCGGCGCGCGACAGCGAACGCGAGATCGTCCTCGTCTCCAGCGGCGCCATCGCCGCCGGCCTCGCCCCGCTCGGCCTGGAGCGCCGACCGCGCGACCTGGCCCGCCAGCAGGCCGCGGCGAGCGTCGGCCAGGGCCTGCTCATCGCCCGTTACACCGCCTCCTTCGCGCGCTACGGCGTGCGCGTCGGGCAGGTGCTCATGACGTCGTACGACACGAGCAGGCGCACCCACTACCGCAACGCCTACCGCACCCTGGAGCAGTTGCTGCGGATGGGCGCCCTGCCCGTCGTCAACGAGAACGACACCGTCGCCACGGACGAGATCCGCTTCGGCGACAACGACCGGCTGGCCGCGCTCGTGGCCCACCTCGTCCGCGCCGACCTGCTGGTGCTGCTCTCCGACGTGGACGGGCTCTACGACGGCGACCCCGCGCTGCCCGGCACGTCCCGCCTCGGCGAGGTGACCGGCCCGCAGGACCTCGACGGGGTCACGATCGGCAGCGCCGGCAGGGCGGGCGTCGGCACCGGCGGCATGGTCACCAAGGTGGAGGCCGCGCGCATCGCCACGGGCGCCGGCGTGCCCGTCGTGCTGACCTCCGCGAGCCGCGCGGCCGACGCCCTGGCGGGCCGCGACACCGGCACGTACTTCCACCCCACCGGCCGCCGCTCCCGCGGCCGGCTGCTGTGGCTCGCGCACGCCTCCGCGCCGCGCGGGGCCCTGACCCTGGACGACGGCGCGGTGCGGGCCGTCGTCGAGCGGCACACCTCGCTGCTCGCCGCCGGGATCTCCGCCGTGGAGGGCGAGTTCGCCGCGGGCGACCCGGTGGAGCTCCGGGACACCGGCGGCAGCCCCGTCGCCAGGGGCCTCGTCAACTTCGACGCGAAGGAACTGCCGCAGCTGCTCGGCCGCTCCACCCGCGACCTCGCCCGCGAGCTGGGTCCGGCATACGAGCGGGAGGTCGTACACAAGGACGATCTGGTGGTCCTCGGACCCTGACGCCGGCCCCCTATGGGCTGAGAATCAGGCCGTTCGGCTTCCGGCGCGGCGCAGGTTCGGCAAAACGGCCCCACGAGCCGCCCGGGACTGGTCAACTCATTCATGGAGTCACGGACGGGGCAGCAGCGCAACTGATCAACAGGAGGCGGCCGGTGAGACGAGTGCGTCCAGGCACGGCGATCCGCGCGGGCGGATCCGGTGCGCACGCCCGGCGGGCCGCGGGCGCGGACTCGGTGCTCACGAGCGTCGACGCGGGCGGCGACTTCGACGGCCTCGACGCGTACGACGGCGACGACGGCCCGCGCGGCGCGGGCGAGCGGCCCGCCGGCGCGCCGGAGGGCGACGACCGGCCCGCCTCCCGCCTGTGGCACGTCACCCTCAGCGTCTCCGGCGACGAGGCGCCCGTCGCGGACGTGCGGCGCGCCCTCGAACAGCTCGCCCACGACCACCCGTTCCTGCTCACCAGCCGCTACGCGGCCGACCACGCCGAGATCAGGTACTGGGAGGAGGCGCGGGACCTGCACGACGCGGCGGCCGTCGCCCTCCGGCTGTGGGGCGAGCACCGCTCCAGCGCGCGGCTCCCGCCCTGGGAGATCGTCGGCCTGGAGGTCATCGACCGGGAGACCTACCACCAGCGCGTGGCGGAGGGCTACGGCCCGCCGCCCGCGGCGCGGGTGGGCATCCACCCGTTCTGAGCAGTCGCCGTGCGCCGCCCCGGCGGTGTCTCGGAGTGCGGGATACGGGAGGAACGCCCGGGCCCGTCCCATTACCCTGCGGGGCATGACCTCGCTCTCGCCGTACGACAACCTCTCCCCGGTCGCCCGGGCCGCCTACCGGTCGAAGGCGGCCGCGGCGGACCTCGCGCCCCTGCCGCGCGCGGCCAAGGACGACGCGCTGCTCGCGATCGCCGACGCGCTGGAGGTGCGTACGCACGAGATCGTCTCGGCCAACGCGGAGGACGTCGAGCGGGCGGCGGCGGCCGGTACCGAGGCCGCCATGATCGACCGGCTGACCCTCACGCCCGAGCGGGTGCGCGCCATGGCCCACGGCGTGCGGGACGTGGCCGCACTGCCCGACCCGGTCGGCGAGGTCGTGCGCGGTTCGACCCTGCCCAACGGCATCGACCTGCGGCAGGTCCGGGTGCCGCTCGGCGTGGTCGGCATCATCTACGAGGCCCGCCCCAACGTCACCGCCGACGCGGCGGCGCTGTGCCTGAAGTCGGGCAACGCGGCGCTGCTGCGCGGCTCGTCGTCCGCGATCGCGTCCAACACGGCGCTCGTACGGGTGCTGCGCGACGCGGTGGGCGGCGCGGGGCTGCCCGCCGACGCGGTGCAGTTGGTGCCGGGGGAGGACCGGGACTCCGTCCGCGAGCTGATGCGGGCGCGCGGCCTGGTGGACGTGCTCATCCCGCGGGGCGGGGCGTCGCTGATCCGCACGGTCGTCGAGCAGTCCACCGTGCCGGTCATCGAGACGGGCACCGGCAACTGCCACGTGTACGTGGACGCCGAGACCGACCTGGACATGGCGGTCTCGATCCTCGTCAACTCCAAGGCGTCCCGGCCGAGCGTGTGCAACGCGGCGGAGACGCTCCTCGTGCACCAGGACGTCGCGGACGCCTTCCTGCCGCGCGCCCTGGACGCGCTCGCCGAGGCGGGTGTCACCGTCCACGCCGACGAGCGGGTCCTGCCCTACGGCGAGGCGAGCAAGGCTGCCGTGGTCGCGGCCACCGCCGACGACTGGGAGACGGAGTACCTCTCGTACGACATCGCGGCGGCGGTGGTCGACTCGCTCGACGCCGCGGTCGCGCACATCAGGCTCTGGTCGTCCGGTCACACCGAGGCGATCGTCACGACCTCGCAGGCGGCAGCGCGCCGGTTCACCCAGTTGGTGGATTCGACGACGGTCGCGGTGAACGCCTCCACGCGCTTCACCGACGGCGGGGAGTTCGGCTTCGGCGCGGAGATCGGCATCTCCACCCAGAAACTGCACGCCCGGGGCCCGATGGGGCTGCCCGAGCTGACGTCGACGAAGTACATCGTCACCGGAGACGGTCACACACGGTGATGAATGCGCCTCGTCGTGTACGGCGAGTGGCACGGCTCATAGCGGTTCATCAGGGGAAGAGTGCGGACTCTCCCTGCCCAAAGCGACCCCGCCGGTTTACGCTGTAGTGGTGCCGGACGACGTGGGGGGCAGGCCGTTCAAGGACGGCCGGGAGCCCGACGACGACCGCGGAGCGAACGAGGAGTTCGCCACCGTGGTGTTCGACGAGGACTTCGTACGGGCCGCCGCCTTCCACGAACCCACGGCCGTCGAGCGGCTGCTCGCCGCCGCGCAGGCGCGCGCCGAGGCCGAGGCGGCCCGGGCCAGGGGCGGCAGGCCGGCCCCCGACGAGGAGCACGAGCTCTGGGACGAGCTGTACAGCCGCCGGCACCCCGACGAGTGCGACGACGACGCCCGTGACCCGTACGCGCCCCATCCCTACGGACCGCACGGCGGCGTGCTGCGGCCCTACCGGGGGCGGGCGCGCTGGCACCGGCCCGTCGCCTGGCTGCTGGCGGTGCTGATGGGCGTCGGCATGGTCGCGCTGGCGTTCTCCGCGGTACGGGGCGCGAGCGGCGGCGGCCGGCAGGACCAGGTGCCGCAGCCCGCGTCGACGGGCATCGACGCGCCGCGCGGGAACTCCTCGGGCGGCACGGACGCCCGCCGCCCCGACGAGGGCGACCGGGACGCGCGCGACCGCCTGGCGCCTCCGGTGTCGGCCGTTCCGCGGACCCCGTAGGGACGCTTCGCCCCGGTCCCGCCCAGGGGTGCGCACCGGCTCGGCCGGAGCGACGACGGCGAACAGCCGTGGTGCCTCGGGAAGTTGCGGGTGGCCGGACGCCGGGCGGACCGCTGCCGAGAAAGCCCGGTCCGGTCCGAGTCGGTGATCACCCATGGCCGGGTCTGTCGCAAGTTGACCGGTAGCGCGGCGTTTACCTTCGTCCGCTTCGGCCTACTCTGAAGGTATGGCTGGCCACGGAGACCCGCCCGAAGGGCCACCGGAGGAAACACCCGACGGTCAGCCTCCCGGGGGCGATGACGAGTACCGATCGGTCGTCTTCGACGAATCGTTCGTCCGCGCTGCCCGTCTTCAGGAGTTCTCCGCACGCGAGCGCATGACCGACCGCGAGCGCGCCGTGCGGGTGCGCGGCCCCCGCTCCGGCACCGTCTCGCACGGCTTCCGCAACGGGCCCCGCCAACTCCTCGCTCTCTTCGTCCTGATCGCGCTGGCCTTCGGTACGGCCGTCTACCTCGGCTTCCGCCAGCCCTACCGGCTGCAGTCCGGCGCCCGCTCCGTCGCCGAGCTGCGCACCACGGTCGTACCGCTGGTGCCCGCGGGGCCCGTGCCCGGCGGGACGCCCGCCGCCCTGCTCGCCCGCAGCCCGGCCGCCCACTTCGCCACGGGCGCCGAGGGGATCGTCTTCCCGCGCACCGTCGAGCGCACCGAGGACTTCAGCGAGGGGCAGATCCGCATGGCCCTGGCCATCGTCCGGGACTACCTCGTGGCCTCCTCGCTGAACGCGGACGTCCTCGCCGGCCGCGACCGCGAACCCGTACGGGCCCTGCTCGACGCCGACCAGATCCCGGAGTTCGACCGCACGTTCGCCGCGACGTCCGCGACCGCGGCGCGCGTCCCCGCGGGCTGGCTCGTCGCGTTCGACCCGGCCAGGGTCCGCCAGGTCGCCGGCGCCACCCGCGTCCACGGCTCGCTGGACTACCGGCAGGCGGCGGACCGGAGCCTCGAAGTGACCTCGGACCACACGTTCGTCTACGCGCTGCGCCCCGCGGGGCCGGCGGCGGCCGACGGCGCCTCGCTGTTCACCGTGCGCCGCGAGATGCGCTTCCGCTTCGACCGCGAGGATCTCGACAAGCACCTCGCCCAGGTGGTGGAGAGTCAGGTCGCGGCCGGGCCCGAGCCGTGCTCCGCCCGGGCCGGCGGGACGTTCGCGCCGCTGCTCGCCGGTTCGCGGGCCCCGTCGGGCGGCCCCGCGGGCCTGGACCCGTACGCCCCCGGACCCCTGTCGGGGCAGCTGTGCGCCGTGCTCACCACGGCTGCGCCGGGATCCGCGGCGGGCTGACGCGAGCGGGGCAGCCGCCCGGCAGGCGCGGGCGCCCGGCGT
>NZ_JAKGCV010000375.1 GCF_021556455.1 Streptomyces fuscigenes
CGCGGCACCGCGACCCCGCACGAGGCGCTCGCGCTGCGGGCCGCCGGCGACGAGGGCCCGCTCCTGTGCTGGCTGTGGACGCCCGGCGACCCGTGGGCCGCCGGCATCGAGGCCGGGCTCGACATGGGCGTCAGCGGCCAGTGGGCGCTGGAGGAGGTCACGGCCGCCGCCCGTGCGACCGGCCGCACGGCGCGCGTCCAGCTCAAGGCCGACACCGGCCTCGGCCGCAACGGCTGCCAGCCCGCCGACTGGCCGGCCCTCGTCGGCGCCGCGCTCGCCGCACAGGACGCGGGCGAGGTCCGCGTCACCGGACTGTGGTCGCACTTCGCCTGCGCCGACGAGCCGGGCCACCCCTCCATCACCGCGCAGCTGGACCTGTTCCACGAGATGCTCGCGCACGCGGAGAAGGAGGGCGTCGAGCCGGAGGTCCGCCACATCGCCAACTCGGCCGCCGCGCTCACGCTGCCCGAGTCCCACTTCGACCTCGTGCGGGCCGGCATCGCGACGTACGGCATCTCGCCGAGCCCCGAGATCGGGGCGCCCGGTGACTTCGGGCTGCGGCCCGTCATGACGCTGTCCGCGTCGGTGGCCCTGGTCAAGCAGGTCCCGCCGGGCCACGGCGTCAGCTACGGGCACACCTACCGCACACCGGAGGAGACGACGCTCGGCCTGGTGCCGCTCGGGTACGCGGACGGCATCCCCCGCCACGCCTCGGGGCGCGGCCCCGTGCGCCTGGGCGGAGGCCCCTGGCGGCGGGTGGCCGGCCGGGTGGCGATGGACCAGTTCGTGGTGGACCTCGGGGGCGACCTCGTGGAACCCGGCAGCCGCGCGGTCCTCTTCGGCCCCGGGGACGAGGGCGAGCCGACGGCGCAGGACTGGGCGGAGGCCGCGGACACGATCGCCTACGAGATCGTCACGCGGATCAGCGGGCGCGTCCCGCGGGTCTTCCTGAACGAGGACGCGGCGGCGGACGGCGGCGGGAGCGACGAGGGGGGCGCGGGCGCGTGAGCGACGAGGGCCCGGCCGGCGCGGCCGGCGAAGTGGCGCAGGCCGCCTCGGCCGCCGCCTCCGCGGTCACGGGCGGCTGGCGCCGCGCGGGCCTCGCGGGGGCCGCGATAGGGGTGATCGCGGCGAGCGCCGCCGCGGGCGTCGCCATCGACAAGCTCACCGTCAGCCGCGGCATGCGCCGCAGGGCCCGTCTCGCGCTGGACACGGCGGGCCCCTTCGGCTCGCTGCGCGGCACCCCGGGCCGGGCGATCGCCGATGACGGTACGGCGCTGTACTACGAGATCGACGAGGCCGACGAGGCCGACGAGGCCCATGAGGCCCATGAGGCCGGCGACGCCCACGCGAGCGCCGAGGCTGCCGGGTCGGACGAGGCCGCCGAGATCGCCGAGACCGCCGAGATCGCCGAGACCGACGGGGCGGCCGGTGGCGGAGCCCCCGCGCCGACCGTCGTCTTCAGCCACGGTTACTGCCTCAACCAGGACTCCTGGCACTTCCAGCGCGCGGCCCTGCGCGGCCGGATCCGTACCGTCCACTGGGACCAGCGCAGCCACGGCCGGTCCGCGCGCGGCGCCGCGCAGAGCGGGCCCGACCCGCAGCCCGCGACGATCGACCAGCTGGGGCGCGACCTGAAGGCCGTCATCGACGCGGCGGCGCCCGAGGGCCCGCTCGTGCTGGTCGGCCACTCCATGGGCGGCATGACGATCATGGCGCTCGCGGACCAGTACCCCGACCTCATAAGGGAACGCGTCGCGGGCGTCGCGCTCGTCGGCACGTCCAGCGGGCGGCTCGGCGAGATCACGTACGGCCTGCCGGCGCTCGGCGCGAACGTGGCACGGCGCGTGCTGCCCGGCGTGCTGAAGGTGCTCGGCGGCCAGGCCGGGCTCGTGGAGAAGGGCCGCCGCGCCACCGCCGACCTGTACGCGGGCATCGTGAAGCGCTACTCGTTCGGGGGCCAGGACGTCGACCCGGCCGTGGCCCGGTTCGCCGAGCGCATGATCGAGAACACTCCGATCGACGTGGTCGCCGAGTTCTACCCGGCGTTCACCGACTACGACAAGGTGCAGGCCCTCGCGGTCCTGCTGCGCACGCCCGCGCTCGTCCTCGCGGGCTCCGACGACCTCATCACGCCCAGCTCGCACAGCGAGGCCATCGCGGACGTGCTGCCCGACGCGGAACTCGTCCTGGTGGAGGGCGCCGGCCACCTCGTGATGCTGGAACACCCGGACGTCGTCACCGGCCACCTCCTCGACCTGCTGGCGCGCGCGGGCGCCGGTGGCTTTGGCCGTAACGTTGGCGGGCATGGAAGCACCGCACAACGACCCGGCGACTGACGGGCCGACCGCCCCCCGGACGCAGATCGACCTCGACAGCCCCGACCGCACGCAGGACCTCGGGCGTGCGCTCGCGGCGCTGCTGCGCCCCGGGGACCTCGTGATGCTCACGGGTGAACTGGGCGCCGGCAAGACGACCCTGACCCGGGGCATCGGCGAGGGCCTCGGCGTGCGCGGGGCCGTCACGTCCCCGACGTTCGTCATCGCGCGGGTCCACCCGTCGCTCACCGGCGGCCCGCCGCTGGTGCACGTGGACGCCTACCGGCTCGACGGCGGCCTCGACGAGATGGAGGACCTCGACCTCGACGTGTCGCTGCCCGAGTCCGTGGTCGTCGTCGAATGGGGCGACGACAAGGTCGAGGAGCTGACGGACGCACGCCTGCACGTCGTCATCGAGCGCGCGACCGGCACGGCCGCCGCCGGCGGCGAAGGGGGGCTCCTGCCGCCCGAGGACGACGGACGGCGCCGGGTGGTCGTCACCGGGTACGGAGACCGCTGGGCGGGGCCCGCGCTCGCCGGGCTGGGCGCGGCGTTCGCCTGACGTGCGCGACCCGTCCGGGCGCGGCGGTGTTCGAACACGCGGCACGTCCCGACAAGATGTCGGCAAGATGTTGCGCGCGCTGCCGCGGGCGTGGTCCCATGGCGCTGTAACCGGTTAGGTCCCCCTGACCATGCGTGCCCCCGAGCCCAGGAGGCAGTCATGACGCCGCCCCGGCGCGAAACACGGACCCCGCCGCGGAAGCCCGCAGGTGCGGCCGGTGCCCCGGTGCCCTCCGACGTGTCGATGAGCGAGCTGCTGGCGTCGTGCGCCGCCGCGTCCGCCGTGTCCACTCCGCCCGCCGAGGGCGGCCCGGGCGTGCCCGCCGCCGAGGCCGACGCGGAGGCCGAGCCCGAGGGGTCCGCTCACCGCGCCCGCCACCGCGCGCACCGTCCCGTCACCGCGCGCTGAGCCTCCGCCGAGACCTCCGGAGCCGGGGCGACCGCCGTCCTCCGCGGAAGCGGGAGGAACCGGAGAGGCCGCGGAAGCCGTCCGGCCTCCGGGCGTCCGGCGTCCGGTCAATGGTGAACGGGGCGTGCGCCGCCGGGCTGTTCGGCCCGGTCGGCGCGCCGCCGCCGCTCAGGCGATGACGACGACCTTCGAGCCGAGGGTCGCGAACGTCCACAGCGCGTCGCCGTCCGTGCGGCTCGTGCGCACGCCGCCGGTCTTCTTGGCGGGGTCCGGCGCCGGCGTGGAGCCGTCCTGCGCGGCGCTGAAGCCGACCACCACGGTCCCGACCTTCGAGAACAGCACGACGTGCTCGATCGGCACTCCGTCGGAGCCGGTCGTGGCGTCCGTGCGGTGGGTGACGCGGTACGTGCCGGGCGCGGGCGAAACCGTGCTCGGCTGAACGGAGAACGAGCGCGTCGCCGTGCCGTCGGCGCCCACCAGCCAGACCCGGTGCGCCTTCAGCGCGTACACCACCCGCGCGCCGTCGCCCGACCGCCCCGGCAGCTCGGTGGGGTCCTTGCGGGGGTGCTGGGGACCCTGGGCGACATGGGAGGGCGGAGCGCTGGGGGAAGCCGGCTTGCCGAGGGTGTCGGGCGCGTTCGCCGACGCCTGGTAGGCGAGGAATCCGACCACGGCCAGCGCCGCGGCCGTGAGCCCGGCGACCATTCCCGAGCTGCTCCTGGACACCTGTCCTCAGCCACCTTTCGTGCGTCTGTGCGGTATCTGCGTCTTGACGTCTCGTGACGCGGCCGACGGTAGCAGCAGCGTACGGGCGCCCAGGGGCGCCGCGAGCCCCGCCGCCGGGGCCGTAGGCTGTTTGCGTGCTTCTGCTTGCCGTCGATACCGCCACTCCCGCCGTCACCGTCGCCCTCCACGACGGCGGATCCGTCCTGGCCGCCGAGAGCGACGTCGACGCCCGGCGCCACGGGGAGCTGCTGCTGCCCGCCGTCGACCGGGTCCTCGCCGCGGCCGGCGCGAAACCCGACGCGATCACGGACGTGGTGGTCGGCGTCGGCCCCGGTCCCTACACGGGCCTGCGGGTCGGCATCGCGACGGCCCTCGCGTTCGGCTCCGCGCTCGGGGTCCCGGTGCGCGGCCTGTGCACGCTGGACGGTCTCGCGTACGCCTCCGGGCTCGACGAGCCCTTCGTCGTCGCGACGGACGCCCGCCGCAAGGAGGTCTACTGGGCCCGGTACGCGGACACCCGCACGCGGGTGTCCGAGCCCGCGGTCGACCGGCCGGGCGATCTCGCCCAGGAGCTCGCGGGCCTGCCGGTGGTGGGCGCGGGCGCGGCCTTGTACCCCGAGGTGTTCCCGGACTCCCGTGCGCCCGAGCACCAGTCCGCGGCGGCGCTCGCCGCGCTGGCCGCCGAGCTGCTGGCGGGCGGGGCGGGCGACGGGCGGCGGGCCGAGGACGCCCCGGGCCCCGGACCCGACGGCTCCGGCACCGGCCCGGCGGCCGGCGTCCCCGCCGGTTTCCTCCCGGCGCTCCCGCTCTACCTGCGCCGCCCCGACGCCCAGGTCCCGAAGAACTACAAGGTGGTCACGCCGAAGTGAGTGCACGCTCCGGCGCTGCCGAGACCGCGCCGCACGTCGAACTGCGCGAGATGCGCTGGTGGGACATCGAGGCCGTCCTCGAACTCGAGGACGAGCTGTTTCCCGAGGACGCCTGGTCGCCGGGCATGTTCTGGTCGGAACTCGCCCACGCCCGCGGCCCGCACGCCACCCGCCGCTACGTCGTCGCGGACGAGGGCGGCCGGATCGTCGGGTACGGGGGCCTCGCGGCGGTCGGCGGCGTCGCCGACGTCCAGACCATCGGCGTGACCCGCGACCACTGGGGCGGCGGGCTCGGCGCCCGGCTGCTGACCGAGCTGCTGCGCCACGCGACCTCGTTCGAGTCCAGCGAGGTGCTGCTGGAGGTCCGCGTCGACAACAAGCGCGCGCAGAGGCTGTACGAGCGCTTCGGCTTCGAGCCGATCGGCTTCCGCAAGGGCTACTACCAGCCCGGGAACGTGGACGCGCTCGTCATGCGGCGCGACATGAAGGAGACGCCCGCGACGCCCGCGAAGCCGCTCACGCCCGCCGAGGCGGCCGCGCAGGTCGAGGCGCGCGCACCGGGCGGAGCGCCC
>NZ_JAKGCV010000376.1 GCF_021556455.1 Streptomyces fuscigenes
GCTCGCTCCATCGGACCTGGCCCCAGGCGACCTCGTGGCCCGCCGGCGCCCAGGGCGCGTCGCCGGCCGTCACGGCGCGCACCGTCAGCCAGCTCTCCCGCGTGGTGGCGGGCAGCCCGGGCAGCGGCACCTCGACCGCCCTGCCGGGCGCGGCCGGTGGGACCGCCAGCGGCCCCGAGGCGACCGGAACCCCCTCCTCCTCCAGGACCCAGGAGAAGGCCAGGCCGTCGAGGCCGACGGTGTCGTGGAGGTTCGTGACGCTCAGCGCCCCGCCGCCGGCCGCTCCCGCGATCCGGACCGGTTCGAAGACCTTGGCGAACTCGGTGAGCGCGGGGGAGGGCGTCCGGTCGGGGAAGACCGCTCCGTCGATGACGAAGTTGCCGTCGTGGATGTCCTCGCCGAAGTCGCCGCCGTAGGCGAAGTACGGCGTGCCGGCCGCGTCCCGGCGGGCGATGCCGTGGTCGATCCACTCCCACAGGAAGCCGCCCTGGCAGCGCGGATGGCGCTCGAACAGCTCCCGGTACTCCAGCAGGCCGCCGGGCCCGTTGCCCATGGCGTGCCCGAACTCGCACAGGACGAACGGCAGCTCGCGGTGGCGCGGGTTGTCCAGTTCGGCGGCGGAGCCCCGGCCGATGCGGTCGACCTCCTCGTGCGACGCGTACATCCGGCTGTACACGTCGACGTACTCGCACGCGTAGTCGCCCTCGTAGTGCACGGGACGCGAGGGGTCCCGCTCGTGCGTCCAGGCGGACATGCGGGCGAGGTTGGCGCCCGTGTGGGACTCGTTGCCGAGCGACCACAGGATCACCGAGGGGTGGTTCTTGTCGCGCTCCACCGTGCGCCGCATCCGGTCGAGGTACGCCTCCGCCCAGCGCTCGTCGCCGCTCGGGTTGCCGGACCAGCCGAGCCGCTCGAAGCCGTGCGTCTCCAGGTCGCACTCGTCGATCACCCACAGCCCGTACCGGTCGCACAGGTCCAGGAACTCCGGGTCGGGCGGGTAGTGGCTGGTGCGCACGGCGTTGACGTTGTGCCGCTTCATCAGCTCGACGTCCGAGAGCAGGCTCTCGCGCGGCACCGCCCGGCCGTGGCGCGGGTCGAACTCGTGCCGGTTGACCCCGCGCAGGACGATGCGGCGGCCGTTGACCCTCAGCACCCCGTCCTCGATCGCCACCGTGCGGAAGCCGACGCGCAGCGGCACCCGCTCGTCCGCCGTGTACGCCTCGCCCTCGTAGAGGCGGGGACTCTCGGCGCTCCACGGCGCGACGTCCGCGATCTCGACGCGCCGCCCGGCCGGCAGGCCGCCGATGCCCAGCTCGGGCACGTCGACCAGGACGCCTCGGCCCTGCGCCGTCACGGTCAGGGCCCCGCGGCCGGTCGTGTGGTCGTAGTCGGCGCGCACCTCCACGTCCCTGATCCCGCCGGCGGGCCGGGCGATCAGGGTGACCGGCCGGAAGATCCCGGACAGCCACCACATGTCCTGGTCCTCCAGGTACGAGCCGGCCGACCACTGGTGCACCCGTACCGCCAGCACGTTCCCGCGCGGCCGCAGCAGCGCCCCCGCCTCGAACTCCGCCGGCAGCCTGCTGCCCTGCGTCACGCCCAGCTCCGTGCCGTTCAGCCGTACCAGCGCGCAGGAGTCGACCCCGTCGAAACGCAGCACGGCGGAACCGGCCGGCCAGTCGCCCGGCAGGTCGAACTCCAGCCGGTAGTCGCCCGTCGGATTGTCGGACGGCACCCGCGGCGGGTCGACGGGGAAGGGGTAGTCGATGTTGGTGTAAGCGGGCCGTCCGTGGCCGTGCAGCTGCCAGTGGCCGGGCACGGGCAGGTCGCACCAGCCCGCGCCGTCCGCCGCGTCGAAACCGTCGCGCTCCACCCCGTCCGGCGCGGTGCCGGGCGACGGCGACAGGAGGAAGCGCCAGGTCCCGCCGAGGTCCAGCGACGCCGCGTCGGACGCGAACGAGGCGCGTGGCGGCAGCACCCCGCGCCCGGGGGAGGGGTCTTCCAGGTAGGGGGCGTGGGACGGCACGGAGTGGTGCATGGGTTCCTTTCAGTGCGTGGCGGGCGGCGGCGGGCCGGGCCTCAGCCCTTCACCGCGCCCGCGGCGATGTTGCCGATGAAGTGGCGCGCGCCGAAGAGGAAGACGACGATCAGCGGCACGATCGCGACCAGCGTCCCCGCCATGACGACGCTGTAGTCCGTCACGTAGGCCCCGTTGAGCTGGGAGAGCGCCACCTGGAGCGTCACGTGGTTCGAGTCGATCATCACCACGAGCGGCCACAGGAAGTCGTTCCAGGCGTTGACGAAGGTGAAGATGCCGAGGAAGGCGAGCGCCGGGCGCAGCACGGGCAGTCCGACGGTGAGGTAGGTGCGGAAGAAGCCGCAGCCGTCGACCCGGGCCGCCTCGATCAGCTCGTCGGGCACGGCGCCGCGCGCGTACTGCCGCATCCAGAAGATGCCGAACGCGTTGGCGGCCGCCGGGACGATCAGCGCCTTCAGGTCGCCGACCCAGCCCAGGTGGGCCATGACGACGAACTGCGGGATCGCCGCGAGCTGCGTCGGCACGACGAACGTCGCCAGCAGGATGCCGAACAGGACCCTGCTGCCGGGGAAGTCGTACTTGGCGAAGGTGAAGGCCGCCAGCGAGTCGAAGAAGAGGACCAGGACCGTCGAGGCGACGGCGACGATCAGGGTGTTCATCAGCGAGCCGAAGAAGTCGATCTTCGAGAACACCTGGCCGATGTTGTGGAACAGCTGGTCGCCGAAGAAGAGCCGGGGCGGGCTCGCGTAGATCGCGGAGGTCGTGTTCGACGCCATGACGGTCAGCCAGTAGTAGGGGAAGACCGTGATCAGTGCGCCGAGGATCAGCGCCCCGTACGTGAGGATCCGCCCGCGCACGCCGCTCATCGGCCCGCTCCCGTCGTGGTGGTGGCACCGGCCGGCGCGGTCCCGGCGGCGGCCGGTGCGGTGGCGACCTGCCCGCGCTCCGGGCGCATCACCAGGCGCCAGTTGAGGATGGAGAAGAGGACGACGACGATGAAGATGCCCCAGGCGATGGCGGCGCCGTAACCGAAGTCGTTGCCCGCGAACGCGGTGTTGTAGAAGTAGAGGACCATCGTCAGCCCGGCGCCGTCCGTGCCGCCGCGGTTGCCGAGCAGCACCTGCGACTCGGTGAAGATCTGCATGCCGCCGATCGCGGACATCACCACCGAGAACAGCAGTACGGGCCGCAGCAGCGGAACCGTCACCCGGAAGAACGTCTGCGCGGCGCTCGCGCCGTCCACCCGCGCCGCCTCCAGCACGTCCTTCGGCAGCGCCTGCAGGCCGGCCAGGAAGATGATGGCGTTGTAGCCGGTCCACCGCCAGATGATCATCATGGCGATGGCGCCGCGGATCGCCCACGGGTCGGCGAGCCACTGCACGTGCCCGATGCCGAACAGGCCGAGGAACCAGTTCAGCACCCCGAACTCGCCGCTGAAGATGGACCCGAAGACCAGCGACATCGCCACGATCGACGTCACGTTCGGCAGGAAGTACGCGACCCGCAGGACGCCCCGGAAGCGGATCGACGAGTTGAGCCCGACCGCGATCAGCAGGGCGAGCAGGATCATCGGGACGCTCGACATCACCCAGATGATCAGGGTGTTGCCGATCGACTCCCAGAACGTGCCGTCGGTGACGAGGAAGCGGAAGTTCTCCAGCCCGATGTACTTCATCGGGCCGACCCCGTCCCACCGCTGGAACGAGAGGAACAGCGAATACAGCACCGGGTAGAGGCCGAAGACCGCGAACAGCACGAAGAACGGCGCGATGGCCAGGTACATCGGCAGGTACCGCCACCGGCGGCGCGGCGGCGGGGCGGAGCGGCGCGCGGCCGCCGGAGCCGGGACCGCCGACGGGGCGCCGACCTCGGGTATCGCGGTCATGACAGAACCCCCTGCCTGCGCAGCAGGCGCTCGATCGTGGTGCGCGCGTCGTGCCACGCCTGGTCCGGGTCCTTGCCGCCGAGCTCCACGTTGGTCAGCTCGTCCGTGTACGTGTCGCTGATCGTGATGTCCCAGGGGCTGAAGTACGCGTACTTCACCTCGCGTGCGATGGCCGCGAACACGTTCATCGTCACCTGGCCGCCGAAGAACGGGTCGGGCTTCAGCAGCCTCGGGTCGTCGAACGCGGCCGGGGCGGACGGGAAGAGGCCCACGTCGAGGTAGTTCTGCGGCTGGTTCGCCGGGGACTGCAGCCAGCGGATCACCTCGAACGCGGCCTGCGGGCGCGGGCAGTACTTCGTCACCGCGAGGTACGAGCCGCCCTGGTTGCCGGCTCCGCCGGGCGGCCGGCACACCCGCCACTTCCCCTTGGTGCCGGGCGCGGCCTGCTTCATCTCGCCGGTGCCCCAGGACGCGCAGACCCGGCTGAGCTCCTTGCCGTTGTTCCAGGCCGCGTGCTCGTCCACCGACTGGCCGCTGGCGCTCTGCGCGCTCGCGTAACCGGCGGTCAGCTTCCGCCGGAACGCCTCCAGGGCGCGGTCCCAGGCCCTGCGCGCCCCCGACTGGTCGTCCAGGTAGTGGTTGCCGCGGTCGAAGTACTTCCTCGACTCCTGCGCGAGCGAGTAGGTGAAGACGGTCTTGGTGTCGGCGATCAGGAACCGCCCCGGCAGCGCGCGCTGGAGGCGCTCGCCGAGGGCGAAGTACTTCTCCCACGTCGAGGCGGCCTCGGCGACGTCGTCCGGCTCGCTCGGCAGCCCCGCCCGCCCGAACAGGTCGTGCCGGTAGAAGAGGGCCGCCGGGCCCACGTCGATCGGCACGCCCATCTGGAAGCCGCCGTCCGGGGTCGCGCCCGACTGCCACTTCCACGGCAGGTAGTCCTTCGCCAGCTCCCGCGCGCCGAGGGTGTTGAGGTCGACGAAGCTGTCGCGGTCCGACGTGTAGTACGCCGAGATGTTGTCGCCCATCATCGTGATGTCCGGCAGGTAGGCCCGCCCGGCGAGCGCCGCCAGCAGCCGCTGCTTGAGGTCGCCGCTGACCTGCGAGGCGACGAGCCGGTCGGCGGCGAAGTGCGCGGTGGCCCGGTCGAGGTTGGTCGGCGACAGGCCGTTGGAGGTGTACCAGAGCGTCAGCCGGCCGGGGTTGGCCGTGACGGGACTTGAGCACGCGGTGGCGAGCGGGGCGAGGGCGCCCAGTGCCGCCGCGCCGGTCAGAAGCTTTCGTCGAGTCAGCGTCATCGAGAACCTTCCGGAAGCCGCATGAGCGCTCACGTGAACGTTCACGGGAATGCCCGGATGGTGGCGCGCGGCTCCGGGGGGTGTCAAGGGACGTGACACAACCGCCCCCGTGGGGGAGTTGGGGCGGGGCGGCGCGCGGCGGGGCGCGGGACGGTGGCGGACGGGCAGGGCGCGGCGTCCGCCGGCCGTCCGAGCGCGCGGAAAGGCCTTGCCGCGGGGGC
>NZ_JAKGCV010000377.1 GCF_021556455.1 Streptomyces fuscigenes
CGACGGCGCACCGGCGGGCTCGGGGCCGGAAGGCGAGGCGCCGAAGTCCGGGCCGGGGGTCGCCGGGACGGCGGACGCCTGGGCGGCGGCCGGTCCCCGCGCGGCTCCACCGGCGGCGGCCGCGGCCGGCTCCTGGGGGTTCTGCGACGGGTCGCCGACAGCTCGTGTCCTCAACGGGACCTCCTTGATGAACCAGGTGACAACGAACGCGACGAACGCGCAGGGCGCCGCGTACAGGAAGACGTCGGCGACGCCGTGCCCGTACGCGACCTCCATGACGTGCCGCAGCGGCGCGGGCAGCGAGCCCAGGTCGGGGATGGCCCCGTCGCTCCCGCCGGCCTTGGCGGCCAGCGCCCGGCCCTGCGGGCCGAGGGCGGTGAGCCCGTCCTTGACGTAGTCCCCGACCTTGTTGCTCAGGATCGAGCCGAGCGCCGCGACACCGATCGCACCGCCCAGGGAGCGGAAGAAGGTGACGGTGGAGCTGGCCGAGCCGAGGTCCTTGGCCTGCACCTGGTTCTGCGTGCACAGGACCAGGTTCTGCATCATCATGCCGATGCCGAGGCCCATGGCGGCCATGTACAGCGCCATCACCCAGTACGTGGTGTCGTACCGGATCGTACCGAGCAGGCCCAGGCCGCCGGTCAGCAGGAAGCCGCCGGTGACGAGCCATGCCTTCCAGCGTCCGGTGCGGGTGATGACCTGCCCGGCGACGGTGGAGGCCACGAACAGGCCGCCGATCATCGGGATGGTCAGCACGCCGGACATCGTGGGGCTCTTGCCGCGCGCCAGCTGGAAGTACTGGCTGAAGAAGACCGTGCCGGTGAACATCGACACGCCGACGAACAGGGACGCAGCGGACGCCAGGGTGATCGTCCGGTTGCGGAACAGCCGCAGCGGGATGATCGGCTCGCTGGCCTTCGACTCCACCAGCAGGAAGATCAGGCCGAGCACGACCGCGCCGCCGACCATCGCGTAGGTCTGCCACGACAGCCACGGGTACTTGTTGCCGGCGAAGGTCACCCAGATCAGGAGCAGCGAAGCGGCGGCGCTGATGAAGAACGCGCCGAGCCAGTCGACCTTGACCTTCCGCTTGACCACCGGCAGGTGCAGGGTCTTCTGCAGGACGATCAGGGCGATGACCGCGAACGGCACGCCGACGTAGAAGCACCAGCGCCAGCCCAGCCAGGACGTGTCGGTGATGACGCCGCCGAGCAGCGGACCGCCGACGGTCGCGACGGCGAAGACCGCGCCGAGGTAGCCGCTGTACCGGCCCCGCTCGCGCGGGGAGATCATCGCGGCCAGGATGATCTGCGCCAGGGCGGAGAGGCCGCCGACGCCGATGCCCTGGAAGACGCGGACGGTGATCAGCATCTCGGAGTTGACCGAGAGCCCGGCCACGATCGAGCCGAGCACGTAGATGCTCAGGGCTATCTGGACCAGCAGCTTCTTGCTGAACAGGTCGGCGAGCTTGCCCCACAGCGGGGTGGTCGCCGTCATCGCCAGCAGGGAGGCGGTCACGACCCAGGTGTACGAGCTCTGCCCGCCGCCCAGGTCGGAAATGATGTGCGGGAGGGCGTTCGTGACGACCGTCGAGGAGAGGATCGCGACGAACAGTCCGAGCAGCAGCCCCGACAGGGCCTGCATGATCTCGCGGTGCGACATCGGCGCACCGCCGGTGGGGGACGGGGCCGGCTCACCGCCGTGCTTGGCGTGGCCGCCCCGCACACCGACGGGTGTGGATGTAGCCATCAGGTCTGTTCCTTAGTTCTACGGGTGTGAGGGTGCGGGCGTGGGGGACAGGCGGCCGACTGCCGTGCCGGGTGGGCCGTCCGCGGGGGCGTTCCGGCCGGCCGCGGCGTCGCGGCGGGGCGGGACGAGGGAGTGGTCGCCGTGCGCGACCCGGCAGTCGCCGAAGTCGGTGCGCAGCCGGTCGAGCATCTCCGTGAGGGCGTTGAGCTCGTCGTCCGTCCAGTCCGCCAGGGTCCTGGCGATCATCGCGACGGCCCGCTCGCCGAGGACCGCGATCATCTCCTCGCCCGCGGGCGTGAGTCTCAGCAGCCGGGAGCGGCCGTCCGCCGGGTCCGGCAGGCGTTCGAGCCAGCCGCGCTGGGCGGCGTGGGCGACGTGTCTGCTCGTCACGGACACGTCGACGGCCAGCAGCTCGGAGAGCCGGCTCATGCGCATCTCGCCGTGCGCGCTGAGCAGCGACAGCACGGCGGCGGGGCCGCCCGGGCACTCGGTGGGCAGCGCACGGGTCAGCGCCCGTTTGACCGCGCCCAGAGCCGTGATGTGCCGAGCCACCTCCACGTACCGGCTCTCCGTGGCCATGAGCCCCTCCCGACTATTCGTTGCTTCGGGCAACCATAAATCGGTTGGTTGCCGCAGGCAAATTAAAAGCTACGGCATACATCATGGAAAAACAAAATGTTGCCATCGGAATGATCAACTGGCTTGCGCATGTGTTCGACACTGTGCTCACGCATACGAAAGCTGTGTGCTGGATGTGTCAGAACTGTGTGCGGTCGCAACATCGGGAACGGTGCGTGCCGTTGGTCCCTCTGTGTGCCCGGCCGGCGCCGAAGCATGCCGTGACGTGGCGCAGGACACGGATCGGCCACGTCGCGGCCACAGGTCGGCCGCCGAACGCCCGACAACCCTTTTCGGGCCCGGGGTTGGGCGCCACCCCCGCGTTCGCTAGGGTCTCGCCTCATGGCACACAACCCTCATGCCCCGCAGGGCCCCCAGGGCGCACCCGGCAACGCCGACCCCGCGGGCAGCACTCAGATGTTCCGCGCGTTCGTCGACGACGGCGAGCCGCAGCGCCAGCCGGCGGCGGCGCGTCAGGGCGGTGGGCCGAAGGTCGGCGTCATCGTCGGAGTCGTCCTGGTCGTCGTCGTCCTCGCCGTGGTGGCCTGGCTGGCCCTCGGCTGACGTCCGGCCACGGAGAGCCGGAAGGATCCTCGCGCGTTCGCGGGCGCGCCCCGGTGGACGGTGCCGGGGCGTGCGGACGGCGTACGTGCGGACGGCGTACCTACGGATACGCGCGCGCGTGGGCGCACGTGTGCGAGCACCCGGATGGGCTGAGGTGCGCGCTGGGTCATGGACACCCGGCGACGCCCCGGGACACGGGCGCGGAGCGACGCCCGGAACGGGCCGACCCGCGGGCGCGGACCGGCGCGCGGCAAGCACCGCCCCCGGGCGCGGACCGGCGCGCGAGCAGGCGCCGGCGCACCGCGAGGCGGCCGTGGCCGGCGACCGGCGACGGAAGACGCAGCGGCATGGACGCCGTCGTCCGGTCCACCGGCGCCCACGTTCGCCGGTGCCCGATGACGCGTCCTTCCGGCCGGGCCGGGTGTCCCGGCCGGAGCCTCAGTCCGAGATGAGTCCCTCGCGCAGCTGCGCCAGCGTGCGCGTGAGCAGGCGCGAGACGTGCATCTGGGAGATGCCGACCTCCTCGCCGATCTGGGACTGCGTCATGTTCGCGAAGAAGCGCAGCATGATGATCTGCCGCTCCCGCGGGGGCAGCTTCGCCAGCAGCGGCTTGAGCGACTCCCGGTACTCCACGCCCTCCAGCGCGAGGTCCTCGTAGCCGAGCCGGTCCGCGAGCGAGCCCTCGCCGCCGTCGTCCTCGGGCGAGGGCGAGTCCAGCGAGGACGCCGTGTACGCGTTGCCGACGGCGAGCCCGTCGACCACGTCCTCCTCGGACACGCCGAGAACGGCGGCCAGTTCGGTCACGGTCGGGGAGCGGTCGAGCTTCTGCGCCAGTTCGTCGCTGGCCTTCGTCAGCGCGAGGCGCAGCTCCTGGAGGCGGCGCGGCACCCGCACCGACCACGACGTGTCGCGGAAGAAGCGCTTGATCTCGCCCACGACCGTCGGCATGGCGAACGTCGGGAACTCCACCCCGCGTTCGCAGTCGAAACGGTCGATGGCCTTGATCAGACCGATCGTGCCGACCTGGACGATGTCCTCCATCGGCTCGTTCCTGCTGCGGAAACGCGCCGCCGCGTACCGCACGAGCGGGAGGTTCAGCTCGATCAGAGTGTCGCGCACATAGGTGCGCTCCGGGCTTTCCGCACTTTCCGGACCCTGGGCGTCCAGCGCGGCGAGCCGCAGGAACAGGGACCTGGACAGCGTGCGGGTATCGATGGCTTCCGGCTGGGACGGCACCGGCGGCTGGGTCGCCACGGTGTCGAGAGCGTCGGGCGCGGGAGCGCTCTTGGTGAGCGTGAGCACCTTAGGGCTGCCCTGTTCTGCGGACATGCCACCCCCTTGAGGTCGCGGACGGTCGCGCTGGGCGTTCGTTGGATGAACGCAGCCTCCACCTGAATACCGGCGGTGGGGCTGAACCAAACGCGGTACCCGCAGAATGTCACATGTCGGCAACGCGCTGTAGTGACATGTCGACATGCAGCGACGGCGTCAACGCCGCACAAGCCCCATCTGAAGCCTCAGGGACGGAAGATGACGGAAAATCAGGATGTACCCGTGAGGGTTAGGCCTCGATCCGATTTGCGGATCGGAGGCGAGCAAAGCTTCGGGCAAGAAGTCTTGACACATGCATCTGCGAGACTCCCAGCTCCTGGCTGATCTGCGACTGCGTCAGATTGCTGTAGTAGCGCAGCATCAGGATGCGCTGCTCCCGCTCGGGCAGCTGTACGAGGAGGTGCCGCACGAGGTCGCGGTGTTCGACGCCGGCCAGCGCCGGGTCCTCGTAGCCGAGCCGGTCGAGCAGGCCCGGCAGCCCGTCGCCCTCCTGCGCCGCCTCCAGCGAGGTGGCGTGGTACGAGCGGCCCGCCTCGATGCAGGCGAGGACCTCCTCTTCGGAGATCTTCAGCCGCTCGGCGATCTCGGCCGTCGTCGGCGAGCGGCCGTGGGCGGTCGTCAGGTCCTCGGTGGCGCCCGTGACCTGGACCCACAGCTCGTGCAGGCGGCGGGGCACGTGGACGGTGCGCACGTTGTCGCGGAAGTAGCGCTTGATCTCGCCGACGACGGTCGGCATGGCGAACGTCGGGAACTGCACGCCCCGGTCGGGGTCGAACCGGTCGATGGCGTTGATCAGGCCGATCGTGCCGACCTGGACGACGTCCTCCATGGGTTCGTTGCGACTGCGGAAGCGGGCGGCCGCGTAGCGCACGAGCGGGAGGTTGGCCTCGATGAGCGCGGAGCGCACCCGCCGGTGGGCCTCGGTGCCGGGCTCCAGGGTCTTGAGCTCGCCGAACAGGACCTGCGTGAGGGCCCGGGTGTCGGCGGCGCGGCTCTGGTTCTCGGTCGGCCGCGCGGGCCCCGCCTGCTTGGCGAACGGCGAGGTCGCGGGTGACGCGGGCCCCCGCCCGGCCGGCCGCTGCGCTTCCGGTCCCGAGGGACCGCCGGACGGGTCCGGGCCCGGGGACGGGGTCCCGGCGTCCCCGCCGCCGGGCGTCCCGGCCGG
>NZ_JAKGCV010000378.1 GCF_021556455.1 Streptomyces fuscigenes
CGCGGCGTCCCCGGTCGCGGCCTCGGCCGCCGTGCCCGCCGTGGCGGGGGTGAGCAGCCCGCACAGCCCGCCGGGGGCGGCCGGCGCGCCCGGCTCCGCCGGGGTGCCCGGGACACCTGAGGTGCCCGGCGTTCCTGTGGTGTCGGGCGTTCCTGTGGTGTCGGGCGTTCCTGTGGTGCCCGGGGCGTCAGCGGAACTCAAGGAAGACCGTCTCCCCGTCGCCCTGGAGGCGGATGTCGAACCGGTAGGACCGGTGGCCCGTCCCGCCCTCCTCGCGCCGGGCCACGAGCGTCGCCCGGCGCTCGGGCTCCAGCGCGTCGAGCAGCGCGTCGTGGCCCTCCGCCAGGTAGACCCGCGTGTAGAGGTGGTGGGCCAGCCCGCGCGCGAAGACGCACACGCTCAGGTAGGGCAGCCCCGCCGGCGTGCCCGGCGGCAGCGTGCGCAGCGTGTAGTGGCCGTCCGCGTCGGTGGGGATCCGGCCGAACCCGGTGAAGTCCACGCCGTTGCGCCCGAGGTGGCCGCCCGTCACGCCGTCGCGCCGCATCGACCCGGGAAGTCCCGTGCCCGGGCCGCCCTGCCAGAACTCCAGCAGCGCGTCCGGTACGGGCGCGCCCGCGCCGTCGTGGACGTACCCGTGCACCGTGACGGCCTCCGGATGGCCCGCGGGCGCGACGTCGCCGCCGCCGGGGAACGGCAGCGCGTAACCGTAGAACGGCCCGACGGTCTGCGAGGGCGTCGGACCCGGAGGCGTCTGCCAGGGGGGCGTCCGCCCGGGAGCGCCGGGGGGCGCCGGCGGGGTGGCGGGGACGGCGGCGGTTGTCGGCTCGGGCATCAGCGCCCCTCCTCGATCCAGGTGGCGGACGGCCCGTCCAGCACGATGTCCCAGCGGTAGCCGAGCGACCACTCGGGCCGCGAGAGGCCGTGGTCGTAGGCGGCGACCAGCCGCTGCCGCGCCGACGCGTCGGTCACCGACTGGAGGATCGGGTCGTACGGGAAGAGCGGGTCGCCCGGGAAGTACATCTGTGTCACCAGGCGCTGCGTGAACGCCTGTCCGAACACGGAGAAGTGGATGTGCGCGGGCCGCCACGCGTTGTCGTGGTTGCGCCAGGGGTAGGCCCCCGGCTTGACCGTCGTGAAGGTGTACGAGCCGTCGTCACCGGTCAGCGTCCTGCCGACGCCGGTGAAGTTGGGGTCGAGGGGCGCGGGGTGGTCGTCCCGCTGGTGCGCGTAGCGGCCGGACGCGTTGGCCTGCCACAGCTCGATCAGCTGGCCCCGGAGCGGCCTGCCGCGTCCGTCGAGCAGCCGGCCCGAGACGGTGATGCGCTCGCCGAGCGGCTCGCCCCGGTGCTGCCGGGTCAGGTCGCTGTCCAGCGCGGTGACGTCCGTCGCGCCGAAGACCGGGCCCGAAAGCTCCACGGCCTCCGGGTCGCCGCTCGCGTCGACCGCGACGAGCGGCTGCCGGGGATGCCGGAGCACCGAACTGCGGTACGGGGCGTACGAGCGCGACGGATGGTGCACGGCGTGCCCGCCGTCCGCGCGGCCCTTCTCGTAGGCCTCCCGTGCGGCCACGATCTCCACGGATATCTCGTCCTGTGTCGTCATGGGTCTTCCTCCCCGCTCCCTTCACGCGCACGGCGTGCCCGCACGGCCGGGCCCCCGGTGTCGGTTCCCGGCCCTCGCCCTCGCCCTCGGCTCCGCTCCGGGCTCCGGTCCGAGTCGCGGCATGCGACCGGTGGGCCGGCGGCCGGGACGCCGCCGCGGTCCCGGCCGGCGCGGGCGTGCGGCGGCATCCGCGCACCGGGTGCGGCGGCCCTGCCGGGTGCGGCAGCCCTACGGGTGTGGGACGGCCGCCTCGAAACCGTGCCTCAGGCGGTAGGCACCGGGGCTGCCCCCGCACCGGCGACGGGAATGCTCCGTGTACTGACGATTCTTTCGACGAGCCGTACACTTCCACTCGGTTCGGCGGGCGTCAATAGCTCAGTGCACGGAGCAACGCCGGTTCTGGGCGCGGATTTCCGACTTCGCACGAACTTCCAACTTCGCACGATTCCCGACATCGGAGTGTGGACACATGGCGGCCGTCGATCTCGGTGCCCACCCCGGCCACCTCGCGCGCAGGCTCCAGCAGGCGCACACGCTGCTGTGGTCGACGCTGGTCTCGGAGGAGACCACCTCGCCCCAGTTCGCGGTGCTCAACACCCTCGTGGAGACGCCCGACATCGACCAGCGCACGCTCGGCGAACGGGTCCGGCTCGACCGCTCCACCGTCGCCGACGTGGTGGCCCGGCTCGCCCGGCGGGGACTGCTGGAGCGGGTGCGTGACCCGCTGGACGGGCGCCGCAACGTGCTGCGCCTCACCATGGAGGGCGCGGGCGTCCACCGGGGGCTCGCCGCGCGCACGGAGGCCATGAACGAGGTCTTCCTCGCCCCGCTGGAGCAGGCCGAACGGGAGGCGCTGCTGGGCCTGATCGCCCGGGTGGCGGACGCGGCGGAAAAAGT
This sequence comes from Streptomyces fuscigenes, assembly GCF_021556455.1. Classification (GTDB taxonomy): domain Bacteria; phylum Actinomycetota; class Actinomycetes; order Streptomycetales; family Streptomycetaceae; genus Streptomyces; species Streptomyces fuscigenes. The sequence continues at coordinate 2,500 of NZ_JAKGCV010000378.1, forward strand.
CCGCGATCGGCGGTGAGTTTTGCGGTCGGGGCGTGTCTAAGCCTTTGAACAGCGAAACGAGCGGCGCCCCGGGCGCGGCCGGTGCCCGCGGGCACCGCCGCACGCGTACGGTCCGTGAGTGTCCGTGGGTGTCCGTGACGGTCCGTCCGGCCCGTCCGGTCCGTTCGGCCCCTTCGGCCCGCCCGATTCGCCCGGTCCGCGAGGACCGCGCCACCCGAAGCAGCACCCACGTGGGGAGAGATCGATGGACACGCCGAGAATGATCTTCGTCAACCTGCCGGTGAAGGACCTCGCGACCTCGCGGGCGTTCTGGGAGAAGCTCGGCTTCTCCTTCAACCCGCAGTTCAGTGACGACCGCACCGCCTGCCTCGTCATCAGCGACACGATCTTCGCCATGCTCATGGACGGGTCGCGCTTCCGCGACTTCACGGAGAAGGAGATCGCCGACACGTCGTCCACGCGCGAGGCCATCATCGCCCTGAGCGCCTCGGACCGGGCCGAGGTCGACCGCCTGGTCGACACGGCCCTGGCCGGCGGGGGCTCGCCGGTCGGCGAGACGATGGACCAGGGCTTCATGTACGGCCGCGCGTTCCTCGACCCCGAGGGCCACCACTGGGAGGTCGTGTGGATGGACCCGGCGGCGGTGGAACCGACGCGCTGACAGGCCGGAGCGGCGAGGCCCCGGTGCGGTGCCGCGCGGACGGGGGAGCAGCGACCGGAAAGCGCCGCGCACGCCGCCGTCAGGCAGCCCCGCATGAATCCGGTACGCGGTACGCGGTACGCGGTGCGGCCGGATGCGTGTCCGAAGCGGCGCGGGCGGGTGCGGCGTCGTTCCGCGGGGCGATGTCAGGCGGATGTGAGGCGGTGGGGAGAGGAGGAGGGGGCCCCGGCCGCTCGCTCCTCAGCCGCGGGTGCCCGTGAGGTGGGCGTACGCGACGACGTTGCCCTGGTAGCCCGTGCCCGGCGAGAAGCCGCCCCCGCACGTGATCACGCGCAGCTCGGGACGGCGGGCCGGGGCGTAGACCTTGTGGCTGGGGAAGGCGCTGTTCTTGTACACCTCGACGGCGTCGACCCCGAAGAGCGCGGTGCGCCCGTCGCGCCGGACCACCTCGATCCGGTCGCCCTTGCGGAGGGTGCCCAGCTCGTAGAACACGGCGGGCCCCCTGGCCGTGTCGACGTGGCCCGCCACGATCGCCGTCCCGCTCTGGCCGGGCGAGGTGCCGTGCTCGTACCAGCCCGCCAGGTTGGTGTCGTCGGCCGGCGGGGCGCTGAGGCGGCCGTCCCGCGTCAGGGAGAGACCCCGCACGGGGGCGTCCACCCCGATACGGGGGATGCGCAGCCGCACGGGCCGGGAGGCGGCGAGGGGAGCCGGGCCGGGCCGGGCGCCGGCGGGTGTCGCACCGCGGCCCTCCGCCCCGCTCTCCGCACGGCTCAGGGCTTGCGCCGGGCTCGGCGCGGGCGGCGTCACGGGGCGCAGGCCCGCCTGCACGAGCCAGATGCCGACGCAGGCGACCGTGGCCAGCCCCCAGGCCCTGCCCTTGGCGCCGTTGGCGGTCATGCGGTGAGCCCTTCTGCCCGGGGGCGGTCGTAGGACGGGGGCGGAGGTGGACCGGGTGAGCAGAGGTCCCCGCCCGCGTCAGCGAGAAGCATGACGGGGGCGGGGACTGAGGCGGGTGCGGGCGGCTCGGCGGGTGGGATCCGCGGGCCCGTCAGCTCTGCGTGCCGCTCGCCCGGCGACGCAGGAGCCATACCCCGCCCACGGCGGAGCCGGCCAGAACGGCCGATCCCGCCGCGACCATGGGGATGTCGGCGTGCACGCTGCCGCCGACCCCGGTGTTCATGTGGCCGTGCGGTATCCCCGGCGCGGATCCGTCGGGCGCGTGGGAACCTCCCGGTTGCCCGGGACCGGAGGGACGCACCGGGCGTACGGGCCCGGCCCCGTCGGAGCGGCCGGGGTCGTCCGTTGCCCCGCCGGGGGAGGGGGCCTGCCCCTGGGGGTCGGGCCACCCCGTGGCGCCGAACGGCTCGTCGTCGTCGGCCGGTCCGTCCGACGACGACGGTTCCGGTACGAGGGGTGCGGCCCCGGAGTCCCCCGGCGCGGCGGGCGGCGGCTCGGGCAGGCCCGGGACGGTGCCGTCGGGGACCGGCGTGCCCGGGTCCGTGCCCTCGGGGGCCTGCGTGCCCGGATCCGTGCCGTCTTGGCCGGCCGGTGCGGAGGGATCGGGCCCGGGGGCCTCGCCGGGCTGCCCGGAGTCCCCGTTCGCGCCGTCGTCGCCGGTGGCGTCGAACGCTGCGGCGACGGCGGTGCCCGTGCCGGCCCCGGTGGGTGCGTGCGCGCGCACCGGCCGGACGGCGTCCGGCGCCTGAGGTCCGGCCCCCGTGCCGCTCGCGCTCCCGTCCGACGTGCTCGCGCGGGCCGGAGCTCCCGTGCCGCAGACCGGTGCGTCGTCCCCGGTGGGCGCGGGGGCGGCGATCACGACGCCCGCACCGGCCTGTCCGGGTCCGGCACTCGGCGCCGCGAAGGCCCGTGCGAGCGCCGGAGACGTGCCCGCCGCGGCCAGGCCGAGCGACGCGGCGGCCAGCGCGGCGCCGGTCATCAGGCGGGCGGTGCGGGCGGTCGTGGGCATCCTGTCCTCCCGGGAAGGCGGCGTGTCTCCCTCCCAGAGGTAAGGCGCCCGGGCGCCTGCGCGCTTGCTGAGGGCCCATCAGATCGGGTCCCTCGGCGACCACGGACGGCCGGGAGCCTGCCACATCACCCCAGTTCAGCGGCGTCCGCCCCGGGCCCGGCCGACGCCAGGGCCGCCCTCGCGCCGAACGGGTGAGGGCCCGCCGCGCGCGGACGCCGGGCCCGCCGTCGGAGGGCGCCGTGGTTTGCTCGGCACCACGGCCCGCGTCCGGGCCCGGCC
>NZ_JAKGCV010000379.1 GCF_021556455.1 Streptomyces fuscigenes
CTCCGCCGTGTTCCCGTCGCCCGCGGTGCCCACGGCGTCGCGCCGTTCCGGCGCCGGGCGCCGCTGCCCGCCCACGGCCGCGGAGGGAGCCCGCGGCGCCTCCGCGGGCCGGGCGGATATGGAAGCAGCCCAGTCGCACTGTTCATTGAAGAGTCGCCAGGCGTTTTCCGGATCCCGGTGGCCCAGGGAATCGAAATGATTCAGGGCCCTGAGGGCGGCATCCCCATGGCGGATGCACTGTGCCTGGGAAATCGCGGGGGGATTGTCGTGCGGGCGCATCGAAAAAGGGCTTTCGCTTTCTTTTCTGTGCAGTGACGGACATCACACCGCACGGTGGGTCCGAAGGGTTCACCGGGCGGCTCCGACCGGCGATCGGAGGGGCGTGCAGCCCCCATGGCGGGCGGCCCCCCGAGCCGTGGGTCCACGTGATCACCAGAACCGTGCCGCTATACTAGGCGCATGGTTCTGACGATCGCTTACCAGGGCGAGCCGGGCTCGAATTCGGCCGCGGCGTGCACGGAAATGTACACGGAAAGCGTTCAGATCCCCTGCGAGACCTTCACCGAGGCCCTGGACACCGTGAAGCGGGGCCAGGCCGATGTGGCGGTGATTCCGGTGGACAATTCAATTGCCGGCCGGGTCGCCGATGTGCATCATCTTCTGCCGAGTTCCGGACTCACCATCACGCAGGAGCATTTCCTGCCCATCCACTTCGACCTGATGGTGCGGCCGGGCGTCGCCCTGGACGACGTGCGCAGCGTACGCAGCCATGTACACGCGCTGGCGCAGTGCCGGAACATCATCAACGCCCATGACTGGAAGGCGATCGTCACCCACGACACCGCCGGGGCGGCGCGCGAGGTGGCTCAGGGCGGCGACGCGACCGAGGCCGCGCTGGCGCCGCCCGCGGCCGCCGGCCTCTACGACCTGACGGTCCTCAAGTCGGGCGTCGAGGACAATCCCGACAATACTACGCGCTTCCTCGCGGTGACCGGGAATCCGCCGCCCGTCGCGCACACCGGGCAGAAGATGATCACCACGATCTTCTTCGAGGTCCGCAACATCCCGTCGTCCCTCTACAAGGCGCTCGGCGGGTTCGCCAGCAACGGCGTCAACCTCACCAAGATCGAGAGCTACCAGAACAGCAGTTTCACGGCCACGGAGTTCTACGTCGACGCCGAGGGGCATCCCGAGGACCCGCACGTCGCGCTGGCCCTGGAGGAACTGCGCTTCTTCTCCAGCCAGATGAAGATGCTGGGCGTCTACCCCGCCAGCCCGTCGCGCCTCAAGCACTGACCCCCGTCCCGGCCGCCGACGTCCGGCGGGCCCCCGCCGCCCGGGCCGCGCGCCGCTCGGGCCGTCCGGGCCGGGCCGGGGTGCCTCACCTCGCCGTGCCGTCGGCCCTCCGTCGCACCGAGCGGCCCGCCAGCACGTCCGTGCGCCGCCCGTCCTCCATCACGAACGCGCCGCCGACCAGCACGTACGGGATCCCCGTCGGCGGCGTCCTCGGGGCCTCGAACGTGGAGCCCGCCGCGACCGTGTCCGGGTCGAAGAGCACCAGGTCGGCGCGGTAGCCCTCGCGCACCAGGCCCCGGTCCCCGAGGCGCAGCCGCGCCGCCGCCCGCCCCGTCAGGTGCGCCACGCACTCCTCCAGGGTGAGGATCCCCAACTCGCGCACGTAGTGGCCGAGATAGCGGGGGAACGTGCCGTACGCGCGCGGGTGCGGCTTGGCGCCGTGCAGGATGCCGTCGCTGCCGCCGGTGTGCACCCGGTGGCGCATGATGCGGCGGACGTTGTCCTCGTGGCCGACGTGCTGGAGGATCGTCGGCCCGAGCCGGTCGCGGGTCAGCAGCCGCAGCGCCACCGTCCACGGCTCCTCGCCCGCGGCCCGCGCCGACGCGGCCACCGACCGGCCCACGTACGCGGCGAGCGCCGGCTCGACGACGCCCGAGATCTCGATGGTGTCCCAGTCGATGGGCACGCCGTGGCAGCCGTCCGAGCCCGCCACCTCCACGTCGTGCCGGATGCGCGCGGCGGCGTCCGGGTCGCCGAGCCGGGCGAGGGTGGCGTCCGGGCCGCCCTCGTGGGCCCAGCTCGGCAGCATCGCGGCGAGCGTCGTCGCGCCGGGCGTGTACGGGTAGGTGTCGAGGGTGATGTCGGCGCCCTCCGCGAGCGCGCGGTCCAGCAGCGCCAGCAGCTCCGGGGCGCGGCCCTCGTTCTCGGGGAAGTTCATCGTCGCGTGGGCGAGGTGCAGCGCGCACCCCGCCGTGCGCGTCAGCTCCACCATCTCCGCGTACGCGGCCAGCGCCCCGGCGCCGTAACTGCGGTGGTGCGGGCAGTAGTAGCCGCCGTGGCGGGCCACCACCCGGCACAGCTCGGTCAGTTCGGCGTCGTCCGCGTACATGCCCGGGGTGTAGGTGAGCCCCGACGACATGCCGAGCGCGCCCTGCTCCAGGCCCTCGGCCACCAGCCGCCGCATCCGCTCCAGCTCGCCGGGGCGTGCCGGGCGGTCGTCCCAGCCGACGGCCAGCATCCGCACCGAGCCCTGCGGCACCAGGTAGGCCGCGTTCACGGCGGTGCCCCGGCCGCCGAACGCGCCGTCGATCCGGTCCAGGTACTCGCCGACCGTGCGCCAGTCGAAGTCGACCGAGCCGTCGCCCGGGCCGCCGCCGTTCCAGCCGGCGATCGTGCGGCGGATCTCGCCGAGCGTGCGGTCGTCGGCGGGCGCGTACGAGATGCCGTCCTGGCCGAGCACCTCCAGCGTCACGCCCTGGGCGGCCTTCGCGACGTGCTCGGGGTCGCGCAGCAGCGCCAGGTCGCTGTGCGCGTGCATGTCGACGAAGCCGGGGGACAGGGCGAGGCCCGCCGCGTCCAGCACCCGCCGGCCCGAGGGCCGCGGGCCGCCGCCCTCGCGCACGACGGAGGCGATCCGGCCCCCGTCGACGGCGACGTCCGCGCGGAACGACGGCCCGCCCGAGCCGTCCACGACCCGCGCTCCGCGGATGACGAGATCCACCCTGTACCCCGCTTCTCAGAAGAACGTGCGGACGAGGTCCGTCACCGTGCCGTCGGCCGTCACCAGCGGGATCAGCTGCCACTTGTCGAACGACGTGCACGGGTGCGACAGGCCCATCCCGACCCAGTCGCCGACCTCCAGGTCCGCGCCCGGCTCCGTGGCGATCCAGCCGTGCTGGTCGGACAGTTTGACCACCGAGACGCCCGCGGCGGGCCGGACCTCGCCCGTGCGCCCGTCGCGCACGACCTGCGCCTCCGGCAGGTCCAGGTCGTAGGCGGCGTCCCGCTTGCCCGCGTTGACGAACGCCTGCCGCTCCGTCGGCCGGGAGACGACCTGCGCCCACAGCCGGAACGCGGGCTCCAGCGCGCCCTCCTCGGGCACCCGGTTGAACGGCGTGGCCTCGCGGTAGTGGCCGTCGTCGTGCGAGACGTACGCGCCCGAGCGCAGCAGCTTCACCACCGGCGCGGACAGCTCGGGGATCTCCGCGAACACGTCGGCCACCGCGTCGAACCAGGCGCTGCCGCCCGCGCTGATCACGACGTCCCCGGCGTCCGCGAACCGTCCGGCGGCGTCGAGCGCGGCCGCCAGCGCCACCAGGCGGCGCAGGTAGGCGCGCACGCGCTCGCCGTCCGCCTCCGGCACCTCGCCCTCGTACCCGGCGACCCCGGTGAGCCGGAGCGTGCCCGTGGCGGCGACGGCCGCCGCGACCCGCTCGCACTCCTCCTCGGTACGGGCGCCGGTGCGCGCGCCCTCGCCCGCGCCCAGCTCCACCACGACCTCGACCGGCCGCCGCGCGCCCGCCGCGCGCAGCGCCTCGTCCATCAGCTCGACGCCGCGCACGGAGTCGACGTAGCAGACGAACCGGAAGCCGGGGTCGGCGTCCAGCTCGGCGGAGATCCAGCGCAGGGCGGCGGCGTCGACGACCTCGTTGGCGAGGAAGATCCGCGCGATGCCGTACGCCCGGTACACCCGCACCTGGTGGGGGACGGCCGCCGTGATGCCCCAGGCGCCGTGCGCGAGCTGCCGCTCGAACAGCTGCGGTGCCATGGACGTCTTGCCGTGCGGCGCGAAGGCCAGGCCGTGGCGGGTCGTGTACGTCTCCAGGAGCGCGAGGTTGTGCTCGACGCGCTCGGCGGACAGGGCCAGCACGGGCGTGGTGAAGCCGCCCGTGAACAGGGACCGGCGCTGGGCGGCGAGCTCGCCGACGGTGAGCCCCTCCGCGTCCGGCGGCAGCCCCTTGAAGCGGTGGTCGACGCGGATGCCGGCGAGGCCTGCGACGGCCTCCTCGCTGCTCGTGCCCATGGGTGTGCGCTCCTGGTGGGTGAGTCGCCCGTGACGGCGGGCCCTGCTGTCTGCCGTGCTGCCTGCTGTGTCCTGCTGTTCCTGCGTCGATCCTGCGGTGGTGCGCCTGCGGTGGTGCGCCCGCAGTATCGGGGTGCGTTGCGCATGGTGCAACGCACGTTGCGCATGACGCTCGTCGTTGTCTAACATCCGAGCCGACATGGGGTCAATTGGGAGGAGTCGGCGAGTGACCGAGGTTGTGTGCCTGGGAGAGTCCATGGTCACGTTCGTCCCGTCGCGGTCCGGCCGCCTCGCGGACGTGCCCTCCTTCGCCCGCACCATCGGCGGCGCCGAGTCCAACGTCGCCTGCGCCCTGGCCTCCGCCGGCCACCGCGCCGCCTGGGTCAGCCGGGTCGGCGCCGACGGCTTCGGCGACCACCTGGTCGAGGCCATAGCTGCCTACGGCGTGGACACCTCGTCCGTGCGGCGGGACGCGGACCGCCCCACCGGCATCTACTTCCGCACCGCCGACGACCGCGCGTCGAGCGCCCACGAGGTCGCCTACTACCGGGCCGGCTCCGCGGCCTCCGCGATGTCCCCGGCCAACATGCCGCTCGACGTCCTCGACGACTGCCGGATCCTGCACCTGTCGGGCATCACCGCCGCGCTCTCCGCCGACTGCCTCGCGCTGCTGGAGCACCTCACCGCCCGCCGCCCCGGCCGCCCGCTGCTGTCGTTCGACGTCAACCACCGGCCCCGGCTGTGGCGGGACCCGGCCGGCGCCCGCGTGCTGCTGGACCTGGCCCGCGGCGCCGACCTGGTCCTCGTCGGCGAGGACGAGGCCGCCGCGGCCTGGGGCGTGCACGGCGCGGACGCGATCCGCGCGGCCCTGCCCGAGCCGGAGACGCTCGTCGTCAAGCGCGGCTCCGCCGGCGCGACCCTCTACACGGGCTCCGAGGCGGTCACCGTGCCCGCGCTGGACGTCGACGTCGTCGCGCCCGTCGGCGCGGGCGACGCCTTCGCCGCGGGCGTGCTGTCCGCGACGCTGCGCGGCCTGCCGGCCGCCGAGCGGCTGCGGCACGGCCACCTCATGGCC
>NZ_JAKGCV010000037.1 GCF_021556455.1 Streptomyces fuscigenes
CCGGCCGCCACGGCCCGGCCCCGGATCCCCGGCGCGCGCGTGCCCGGCGCCACGCGACCGCCCGCGGCGGCGGACCCGTACGCCATCGGTCCGGACTCCCACGAGCGCGCCGCCGGCGACGGCGGTGGCCTCGACCAGGACACCTTCACCATGCGCCTGCCGGGCCCGCAGCGCGCCCCCTCACGGGAACTGCCCAAGCGGGTGCCCAAACCCGTGAGGACCGCAGGCGCCCCGGTCGTGCGCAAGCGCGGCGTGGACCCCGAGGAACTGCGCCGCAGACTCGGCGGCTTCCACCAGGGCGCCAAGGCGGGACGGCACGAGGCGGAGGAGGAGATCCGCCGGGCCGGGGGCGGGCAGACCCAGGGACAGCAGGCGCCCGCCCCGGACGGGCCGGGCACCCTCGGCCGGCCCGAGGCGGACCCGCCCCGCCAGGACGCGCCCTACGCGGGGCCGTTCGGAGATCCGTACGGCGTCAAGCGCCATGACCAGGCGTACGCGTCGCAGCACCGCACGACACAGCAGCACACGGAAGCGGCGGGGGAGACAGTCGAGGAGGCACGCAGTTGACTGCGACCGGCACATTCGGACTGAGCAGCGAGGCCCGCAACCTGCACTGGTTGCTGAACAACCTCGTGGAGGAGGTGCCCGGCGTGCGGTCCGTCGCCGTCGTGTCGTCCGACGGGCTCCTCCTGCTCTCCTCCGACCCCGAACAGTCCGAGGCGGCCGCCGAACCCGCGGCCGCCGGGCGCCCGGAGGGCCCGCGAGGATCGAGCGCCGACCTCGCGACCGTCGTCTCCGGCATCGGGAGCCTGACCATCGGCGCCGCGCGGCTCATGGAGGGCGGCCCGGTCAAGCAGACCATGGTCGCGATGGAGGACGGCAGCCTGTTCGTGATGGCGATCAGCGACGGTTCGCTGCTCGGCGTGCACGCGACGCCGGACTGCGACATGAGCGTGGTCGCCTACCACATGGCGCTGTTCGTGGGCCGCGCCGGGCACGTCCTCACCCCCGAGCTGCGCGGCGAGCTGCGCCGGTCGTTGGAGGGCGGAGCCACGGGCGCCGACGCCCCCGGCCCCGGGAGCGGAGCCGGGGGCGCCCCCACCGGCTCCGTCAGCCGTTGTAGTCGCCGTGGTCCCAGCGGTCGCGGTCCCGGTCGCGGTCCCGGTCCTTGTCCTTGTCCTGGGCCCGCAGCCGGCTCTTGAGGTCGTCCGGCGGCAGGAAGCGCGACCAGCGCTCCGGGAACTCCGAGGGCATGTCGGGGTCGCTCGCGTCCTGCGCCCGGGCCGAGGCGGCCGCCGCGCGCGCGATCAGCTCCGCCGACTGCGCCGAGCGCAGCCGCTCGTTCGAGGCGCGGGCCGCCGCCGTGGCCAGGGAGGGCCAGACGCGGTCGACGGCCGCGTTGACGGCGGCGCCCACGAGGACGGCGAAGGCGGACACGCCTATCCACAGGAGCACCGCGATGGGAGCGGCCAGCGAGCCGTAGATCGTGGGCCCCTCGATCTGGCTGGTCACGTAGATCCGCAGCAGGAAGCTGCCGAGGATCCACATGGCGAGCGCGATCAGCGCACCGGGCACGTCCTCGATCCACGGCGCCCTGACCGGCACGGACACGTGGTAGAGCGTCGTCAGGAAGGCGATCGACAGGACGATCACGATCGGCCAGTACAGGACGCTGACGACCTCGGTCCCCCACGGCAGCAGCGACACCAGCCGGTCGGGGCCGACCACGGCGAGCGGCAGCACGATCGCGCCGATCACCAGCCCCGCGAGGTAGAGCAGGAACGACAGCATGCGGGTGGCGACGATGCCGCGCCTGCCGTCGAGGCCGTACATGACGGTGATGGTGTCGACGAAGACGTTCACCGCCCGGGAGCCCGACCACAGGGAGATCGCGAAGCCGATCGAGACGATGTCGGGCCGTCCGCCCTCCGTGACGTCCTTCAGCAGCGGCTTGGCGATCTGGTTGACGCCCCGGTCGGAGAGCACGGTCCCGACCGCCGTCAGGATGTTCTTGTCGATCGACGCCACCGTGTGGGTGTCGGTCCACGCGTCGACGTAGCCGAGCAGGCCGATGAGGGCCAGCAACAGCGGCGGCAGCGACAGCAGCGTCCAGAACGCCGCTTCCGCCGCCAGCCCGAGGATCCGGTACTCCATACAGGAGTTGACCGTGTCCTTGAGGAGATGCCAGGCCATCTTCCGCTTCGAGACATTGCGGTAGAGCACACGGGCCCGACGCAACCGCCCGGACGGCGGCTCGGGTGTTTCTTTTGCTGCCTGCACCTACTTACCGTATCCGTATGGCACCCAGCACCCACACAGTGACCAACCAGGTTCCGCTCCTGGTGGGGTACGACGTGTTCGGCGCGGACCGCGCCCTGACCGAAGCGGTGGACCGGCACCTCGCCCCCGGGCTCCTGGAGGAGGTGCGCGGGGAGCTCACCACGCTCGGCCTCTCCGCGGGCTCCGCGCAGGCCCTGCGGTGGGGCACGGACGCGAACGAGAACCCCCCGCGGCTGCGTACGCACGACCGCTACGGCAACCGGATCGACGAGGTCGAGTTCCACCCGGCGTACCACCGGCTCCTCGGGCACGCGGTCTCCGCCGGGCTCACCGACGCCTGGGGCAGGCCCGAGGGCCACGTGCGGCGCGCCGCGGGCTTCCTCGTGTGGTCGCAGGTGGAGGCGGGGCACGGCTGCCCCGTCTCGATGACGCACGCGGCGGTGCCCGCGCTGCGCGCCGAGCCCGCGCTCGCGGCGGAGTGGGAGCCGCGGCTGACCTCGCACGCGTACGAGCCAGGGCTCGCGCTCCCGGGCAGCAAGCCGGGCGCGTTGTTCGGCATGGGCATGACGGAGAAGCAGGGCGGCAGCGACGTACGGGCGAACACCACGCGGGCGCTTCCGCTGGACGCGGCGGGAGAGTACCTCCTGACGGGCCACAAGTGGTTCTGCTCGGCGCCGATGAGCGACGGCTTCCTCGTGCTCGCGCAGGCGCCCGGCGGGCTGACCTGCTTCCTGGTGCAGCGGGTCCTGCCGGACGGGACGCGCAACGTCTTCCGCGTCCAGCGCCTGAAGGACAAGCTCGGCAACCGGTCCAACGCGTCCGCGGAGGTGGAGTTCGAGGACACCTGGGCGCGCCGGGTCGGCGAGGAGGGCCGGGGGGTGCGCACCATCATCGAGATGGTCGCGGCGACCCGCCTGGACTGCGTGCTGGGCGCGGCGGCCGTGATGCGGCAGGCGGTGGCGCAGGCCGTCCACCACGCGGCGCACCGGCGGGCGTTCGGCGGCGAGCTGATCGACAAGCCGCTGATGCGCAACGTTCTGGCCGATCTCGCGCTGGAGTCGGAGGCGGCCACGACGCTCGCGATGCGGCTCGCGGCGGCCTACGACGCGTCCGGGACGGGCGTGCCGGAGGTGTCGAAGCGGGAGCGGGCGTTCCTGCGGCTGGCGGTGCCGGTGGCCAAGTACTGGGTGACGAAGCGGTGCACGCCGCTGGCCGCGGAGGCCCTGGAGTGCCTGGGCGGCAACGGCTACGTCGAGGAGTCCGGCATGCCCCGGCTGCTGCGCGAGTCGCCGCTGAACTCGATCTGGGAGGGCTCGGGCAACGTGCAGGCGCTCGACGTGCTGCGCGCGGTGCAGCGCGAGCCGGAGGCGCTGAACGCGTTCCTGGCCGAGCTCGGGCAGGCGCGCGGCGCCGACCACCGGCTGGACGCGGCGGTCAAGGTGATGCTGAGCGAACTCGGCGACCTGGAGGGCATCGAGGGCCGGGCCCGGCGCCTGGTGGAGCGCATGGCCCTGGTGCTTCAGGGGTCGCTGCTGGTCCGGTTCGCCCCGCCGGAGGTGGCGGACGCGTTCTGCGCGTCGCGGCTCGGCGGGGACTGGGGCGCGGCCTTCGGGACGCTGCCGGCGGGCCTCGACCTGGCGCCGGTCGTGGAGCGGGCGCGGGTGGTCACTGACTGAGCCGCGGGGCGGGCCGGTGACCGCCGCGCGGACGGCACGCGCCGCGACCTCTCCGGCTGCCGCGGGCCGGGCGCCCGGGGTTGCGCGGGGGCCGGCCGGTCCCTGCTCGTCCGTCGGTGCGTCAGAACGCCGCGCAGGGCCGTCCAGGAGGGTTCCTGGCGGTGCGTCAGGAGGCGCCGGGGCCAAGGCGCGTCGCGTACGGCGCGGTCCGGTGCGCTCTGCCGCCACCTGCGGCGACGCGCGCCACGGGGCTTCGCCGCGCCGGCGTCCGGGCACGCGAAAGCCAGGGGTGGTGCCGCGCCGACACGGCACCACCCCTGGCTTGTTCTCACTCTCTTACACAGGAGCAGGAGTACGCCAGGGTTGCAGAGCGTTGCAGCGCGAAAACGTCACGGCACCGAGCACGAGGGCCGCACGGCCCCGCCGCGGAACGCTTCCGTCCGCTCCTTGGGCGGGGGCACCAGGCAAGGAGTAGCGATGGAGGACGTCCCGGTCGACCTGGTCCGCCTCGCCGCGCGGGACGGCGGGCGGGCCGCCCGGCTGCTGCGGCACGTACGGGACGCGATGCTCGCCGGAGAGCGGCCGCCCGTGTCCCCGCGCCCCGAGATAGGCGCCTCGTGGGAGCGGATGACCCGGCTCGCGGTGCGGCCCGACCGGCAGGGAGAGGCGGTCGCGGTGGAGCGGGCGGAGCTGGAGCACCGCAGGCGCTCGACGGCGCTCGGCCGGGCGATGCCGACCGTCGCGGAGGCGCTGACGGACCTCGCGGACACGTCGTCCCAGATGGTCGCGGTCACCGACGAGGAGGGCGCGGTGCTGTGGCGCTCCGGCGACGCGTCGGTGATGCGCAGGGCGGAGGGGATCCGGCTGGTGGACGGCGCGGTGTGGGCCGAGCACGCCACGGGCACCAACGCGATCGGCACGGCCCTGGCCGAGGGGCGGCCGGTGCGCGTGCACGCGGCCGAGCACTACGTGGGGGCGCTGGGCGAGTGGACGTGCGCGGCGGCGCCCGTGCGCGACCCCCGGGACGGGCGGCTGCTGGGCACGATCGACGTGTCGGGCCCCGCGCGCGGCTTCCACCCCTCGGCCCTGCCCCTGGTGACGTCGGTGGCGCGGCTCGCCGAGTCGGAGCTGCGGGAGCGGCACCGGCAGTCGGTGGAACGGCTGCGCTCGGTGGCCGCGCCGCTGCTGTACCGGATGCGGGGCCGCGCGCTCGTGGTGGATCCGCACGGCTGGACGGCGGCGGTGACCGGCATCGCGCCGGTGGACCGGATCGTGCTGCCGAAGTCGTTCGGCGCCGGGCGGACGTGGCACGCGACGCTGGGCATGTGCACGGTGGAGCCGCTGCCGGGCGGCTGGCTGGTGCGGGTGGAGGGCGGGGAGCCGGACGGACGGCCCGCCGCGGGCCGGGCGGTCCTGGACGTGAGCGGGCCGGGGCGTCCCTCGCTGCTCGTCTCGGGGCCCGCGGGCAGCTGGCGCCAGGAGCTGACCCCGCGCCACGCGGAGCTGCTGTACGTGCTGGCCGTGCACCGCTCGGGCCGCAGCGCGGCGCAGCTCGCCGCGGACGTCTTCGGCGACCCGACGCGCGCGGTGACCGTGCGGGCTGAGATGTCGCGCGTGCGCAGGCAGCTGTCGGGCGTGCTCGACCACCGGCCGTACCGCTTCCGCGAGGAGGTCGAGGTCGAGGTGGTGGCGCCCGCGAACCCGGCGGACCTGCTGCCCCTGTCGCAGGCGCCCGCCGTGGCCGGGGCGCGGCGTGATTGTCTTGCGCCATGAGCACGATCACCGTGACCACCTGGTCCCTGCGCCAGACGTCCCCCGCCGACCTGCGGCCGGCCGCCGAGCCCGGCGCCGGGGTGCGGGTCGTGCGCGCCGAGGTGCCCTCCCCGGAGTTCAGCCGCTTCCTGTACACGGCGGTCGGCGGGGACGTGCGGTGGACCGACCGCCTGGGGCTCGGCTACGAGGAGTGGCGCGCGCTCGTCTCCGCGCCGGGCGTGGAGACGTGGGTGGCGTACGAGGACGGCACCCCGGCCGGGTACGCGGAGCTCGCCGCGGACGGCGACGGCACGGTGGAGATCGTGTACTTCGGGCTGCTGCCCGCCTTCCGGGGCCGGGGCATCGGGGGCCACCTGCTGACGTGCGCGGCGCGCCGGGCGTGGGACCTGGCCGGGCGGTGGCCGGGCGTGTCCCCGACGCGGACCGTGTGGCTCCACACCTGCTCGAAGGACGGGCCGCACGCGATGGACAACTACCTGCGGCGCGGGTTCGCCCTGTTCGGCACGGAGACCGCGCAGGAACCCGAGGCGGCGGCTCCGGGACCCTGGCCGGGCGCCGTGGCAATACCCGGGACCGAGTCGTGACGGATACCACACCGTCTCACTGAACGAGATCATTCTGTCCACATTGTGGATAATGGTGGACTCGCCCGATCGCGCCGTGACACGCTCTGTCCATGTCTCGTGCTGGTATTGCCCTGGTGAGTCGGCGACACGTCGATCTCGGCCGCATGTCCAGCGCCATGTGTTCGGCGAGCTGAGAGTCCCAGCACCCCCCGTTCCGAGCTTCACGCCTGTCCCCAGCCGCGCACCGTTGCGCCCTCGCGCACGTGTGCGGCTGTGAGCCGCCCTCCAGCAGTCCCGAAGGACGTATTCGCCATGGCCGCCACGCCGGAAAAGCCTGTTCCCGCACGTCCACGCCGCAAGGTGAGCCGCCACCGCGGCGAGGGCCAGTGGGCCAAGGGTCACTTCACTCCGCTCAACGCCAACGAGCAGAGCAAGAAGGACGACGACGGTCTCAATGTGCGGACACGTATTGAGACGATCTACGCCCGTGCCGGGTTCGACTCGATCGACCCCGCGGACCTGCGCGGGCGGATGCGCTGGTGGGGGCTCTACACCCAGCGCAAGCCCGGGATCGACGGCGGCAAGACGGCGATCCTGGAGCCCGAGGAGCTGGACGACCGCTACTTCATGATGCGGGTGCGGATCGACGGGGGCCGCCTGACGACCGAGCAGCTGCGCGTCATCGGCGGCATCTCCGAGGAGTTCGCCCGGGGCACCGCCGACATCACCGACCGGCAGAACATCCAGCTGCACTGGATCGACATCGAGAACGTGCCGGAGATCTGGCGCCGCCTCGAAGGCGTCGGGCTCTCCACGACCGAGGCCTGCGGCGACGTGCCGCGCGTGATCATCGGCTCGCCGGTCGCCGGCGTCGCCGTGGACGAGATCCTCGACGGCACCTCCGCCATCGAGGAGATCAGCGAGAAGTACATCGGCTCCAAGGAGTTCTCGAACCTTCCGCGCAAGTTCAAGACGGCGATCTCCGGATCGCCGGTCCTCGATGTCGTGCACGAGATCAACGACATCGCGTTCGTCGGCGTGGAGCACCCGGAGCACGGCCCCGGCTTCGACCTGTGGGTCGGCGGCGGCCTGTCCACCAACCCGAAGATCGGCGTGCGCCTGGGCGCGTGGGTGCCTCTCGCCGAGGTCCCCGAGGTGTGGGCGGGCGTCGTCGGCATCTTCCGCGACTACGGCTACCGCCGGCTGCGCACCCGCGCCCGGCTGAAGTTCCTCGTCGCGGACTGGGGGCCCGAGGAGTTCCGCCGCGTGCTCCAGGAGGAGTACCTGAAGCGCGCGCTGGTCGACGGGCCGCCACCCGCCGAGCCCCCCTCGCGCTGGCGCGACCACCTCGGCGTGCACCGGCAGAAGGACGGCCGGTACTACGTGGGCTTCGCCCCGCGCGTGGGCCGCGTCGACGGCGCGACCCTGACGAAGGTCGCCGATCTGGCCGCCGCGCACGGCTCGGACCGGCTGCGCACGACCGTCGAGCAGAAGATGCTCGTCCTCGACGTGCCCGAGGACCGGGTCGAGTCGCTGGTCGAGGGCCTCGCGGCGCTGGACCTGCACGCCCGCCCCTCCGCCTTCCGGCGCGGCGTGCTGGCCTGCACCGGCATCGAGTTCTGCAAGCTGGCGATCGTCGAGACGAAGCAGCGCGGAGCCGACCTCATCGACGAACTGGAGCGCAGGCTCCCGGACTTCGACGAACCGATCAGCATCAACCTGAACGGCTGCCCCAACGCCTGCGCCCGCATCCAGGTCGCGGACATCGGCCTGAAGGGACAGCTGGTCCTGGACGGCGAAGGCAACCAGGTCGAGGGCTACCAGGTGCACCTGGGCGGCGCGCTCGGCCTCGAGCCGGGCTTCGGCCGCAAGGTGCGCGGCCTGAAGGTCACCGCCGACGAGCTGCCCGACTACGTCGAGCGCGTCCTGAACCGGTTCCGCAAGGAGCGCGAGGAGGGCGAGCGCTTCGCCGCCTGGGCCGCGCGCGCGGACGAGGAGGCGCTGTCGTGAGCGCCGCCGCGGTGCCCACGGGCATGAGCGCGTGGCATTCCGGGGGCCGGCCGCGGGGGGTGCTGTCATGAGCGAACGCGCCGCGCCCTTCTACTGCCCCTACTGCGGCGACGAGGACCTGCGCCCGAGCGGGGAGGGCCACGGGACGTGGGAGTGCCACGCGTGCAACCGCGCGTTCCGGCTGGCGTTCCTCGGGCTCCTCGCCCACGGACACCCGACGAGTCACGGAGGGGACGAGACATGACGACCGCGACCGGCACCGACCGGCTTCGGGACCTCGCCGAGCAGGCGGGCCGCGACCTGGAGGAGGCGCCCGCCGAGGACATCCTCGCCTGGGCCGCCGCCACGTTCGGGGAGCGCTTCTGCGTGACGTCGTCCATGGAGGACGCCGTCCTCGCCCACCTGGCGTCGCGCGCGATGCCCGGCGTGGACGTGGTGTTCCTGGACACCGGCTACCACTTCCCGGAGACGATCGGCACCCGCGACGCCGTCGCGGCCGTGATGGACGTGAACGTGATCACACTCACGCCGCGGCAGAGCGTCGCCGAGCAGGACGCCGAGTACGGGCCCCGGCTGCACGACCGCGATCCCGACCGGTGCTGCGCGCTGCGCAAGGTCGCCCCGCTCGACGCGGGCCTCGCGGGCTACGACGCCTGGGCCACCGGCCTGCGGCGCGACGAGTCCCCGACCCGCGCCGCGACACCCGTCGTCGGCTTCGACGAGAAGCGGCGGAAGGTGAAGGTCTCCCCGATCGCGCGGTGGACACAGGAAGACGTGGAACAGTACGTGGCCGAGCACGGGGTCCTGACCAATCCGCTGCTCATGGACGGCTACGGCTCCGTCGGCTGCGCGCCCTGCACACGGCGGCTGCTGGAGGGCGAGGACGCCCGCGCGGGGCGCTGGTCGGGACTCGGCAAGACGGAATGCGGCATCCACGGATGACCGCGCAGCGAACCGGCGGCCCGCACGTGGGCGGCCGCCACCGGGGCGACGGCGCTCCGGGCCGCGGCACCGACGACACCGACCAGCACCAGGAGACCCAGTTGAGCGTGACGGACCAGGGCGCCACGATCTGGCTCACGGGCCTGCCCAGCGCGGGCAAGACCACCATCGCGAGGGAGCTTGCCGGGCGACTCGCCGCCGAGGGGCACCGCGTCGAGGTGCTGGACGGCGACGAGATCCGCGAATTCCTGTCCGCGGGCCTCGGCTTCAGCCGTGCGGACCGCCACACCAACGTCCAGCGCATCGGCTTCGTGGCCGAACTCCTCGCATCCCAGGGCGTGAAGGCGCTCGTGCCGGTCATCGCGCCGTACGCGGACAGCCGCGAGGCGGTGCGCAAGCGGCACGACGCCGAGGGCACCGCATACGTCGAGGTGCATGTCGCGACGCCCGTCGAGGTGTGTTCCGTACGGGACGTCAAGGGCCTGTACGCGAAGCAGGCGGCGGGCGAGATATCGGGGCTCACGGGAGTCGACGACCCCTACGAGGCGCCGGCCGCGCCCGATCTGCGCATCGCGTCCCACACCCAGACCGTGCAGCAGTCAGCGGCGGCGCTGCACGCGCTGCTCACCGAAAGGGGTCTCGCGTGACCACCACCGTACGAGGCGCCGACGAGGGCACCGACGCGCCGTACGCACTCAGCCACCTGGACGCACTGGAGTCCGAGGCGGTGCACATCTTCCGCGAGGTGGCGGGCGAGTTCGAGCGGCCGGTGATCCTCTTCTCCGGCGGCAAGGACTCCATCGTCATGCTGCACCTGGCGCTGAAGGCGTTCACGCCGGCGCCGGTGCCGTTCGCACTGCTGCACGTCGACACCGGGCACAACTTCCCCGAGGTGCTGGCGTTCCGCGACCGGGTGGTCGCCGAGCACGGGCTGCGGCTGCACGTCGCGTCCGTCCAGGAGTACATCGACGCGGGCACCCTGCGCGAGCGCCCCGACGGCACCCGCAATCCGCTGCAGACGGTGCCGCTGACCGAGCGCATCCAGTCGGAGCGCTTCGACGCGGTGTTCGGCGGCGGGCGGCGCGACGAGGAGAAGGCCCGTGCGAAGGAGCGGGTGTTCTCGCTCCGCGACGAGTTCTCGCAGTGGGACCCGCGGCGCCAGCGCCCGGAGCTGTGGCAGCTCTACAACGGCCGGCACGCGCCGGGCGAGCACGTGCGGGTGTTCCCGCTGTCCAACTGGACCGAGCTCGACGTGTGGCAGTACATCGCCCGCGAGCGCATCGCGCTGCCGGAGATCTACTTCGCCCACGAGCGTGAGGTGTTCCTGCGCGGCGGCATGTGGCTGACGGCGGGCGGCTGGGGCGGTCCCAAGGACGGCGAGCAGGTGGAGAAGCGCCTGGTGCGCTACCGCACGGTCGGCGACATGTCCTGCACCGGTGCCGTCGACTCGGACGCCGCCACGATGGACGCCGTGATCGCCGAGATCGCCACCGCCCGGCTCACCGAGCGGGGCGCGACCCGCGCCGACGACAAGCTGTCCGAGGCGGCCATGGAAGACCGCAAGCGCGAGGGGTACTTCTAGCCATGACCACCGCCACCGAGCAGCTGTCCGCGACCACACTGCTGCGCTTCGCCACCGCGGGCTCCGTCGACGACGGCAAGTCCACACTGGTGGGCCGCCTGCTGCACGACTCGAAGTCGGTGCTGACCGACCAGCTGGAGGCCGTCGAGCACGCCTCCCGCAGCCGCGGGAAGGAGGCGCCGGACCTGGCCCTGCTCACCGACGGCCTCAGGGCCGAGCGCGAGCAGGGCATCACCATCGACGTCGCCTACCGCTACTTCGCCACCGCCAGGCGGCGGTTCATCCTCGCGGACACACCGGGCCACGTGCAGTACACCCGCAACATGGTGACGGGCGCGTCGACCGCGGAGCTGGCCGTCGTACTGGTCGACGCGCGCAACGGCGTGGTGGAGCAGACCCGCAGGCACGCCGCGGTCGCCGCACTGCTGCGCGTGCCGCACGTGGTGCTCGCCGTGAACAAGATGGACCTGGTCGACTACGCGGAGCCCGTCTTCGCGCGGATCGCGGCCGAGTTCACCGCGTACGCCGAGTCGCTGGGCGTGCCCGAGGTGACGGCGGTCCCGATCTCCGCGCTCGTCGGCGACAACGTCGTGGAGCCGTCGGCCCACATGGACTGGTACGGCGGGCCCACCGTGCTCGAACACCTGGAGACCGTGCCGGTCAGCCACGACCTGGCGGACTGCCCGGCCCGCTTCCCCGTGCAGTACGTGATCCGGCCGCAGTCGGCCGAGCACCCCGACTACCGGGGCTACGCGGGCCAGATCGCCTCCGGTGTGCTGCGCGTGGGCGACGCCGTGACCGTGCTGCCCTCCGGCCGCGCCTCGGTGATCGAGGGCATCGACGCGCTCGGCGAGAGCGTGTCGGTGGCGTGGGCACCGCAGTCGGTGACGGTACGGCTGGCCGACGACATCGACGTCTCGCGCGGCGACCTGATCGCGCCGAGCGCCGACGCGCCCGCCCCCACCCGGGACGTGGTGGCGACGGTGTGCCACGTCGCCGACCGGCCGCTGACGGTGGGCCAGCGCGTGCTGCTGAAGCACACCACGCGCACGGTGAAGGCCATCGTGAAGGACATCCCCTCCCGGCTGACCCTCGCGGACCTCTCGCAGCACACCGCACCGGGGCGGCTGGAGGCGAACGACATCGGCCGGGTCGTCGTGCGCACGGCCGAGCCGCTCGCGCTGGACGCGTACGCCGACTCGCGCCGTACCGGCTCGTTCCTGCTGATCGACCCGTCGGACGGCACGACGCTGACGGCCGGCATGGCGGGCTCCGCCTTCGCCGAGAGGGCCGCGGAGGCCTCCGCCGCCGCCGGGGACGACGGGAGCTGGGACTTCTGATGACCGGGGCGGCACGGGACGTCTACGGGACGTTCGCGAAGGAGGGCGGCCGGGTCGGCAGCGGTGCGCTCGGTGCCGGAACCGGCGGTGTGACGCGATGTGTGCGATGACGTACGCGCACTGCCCGCGCGCCCACGCCCCCGCACAGCAATGCCCTCCATCCGCCGACGTACCGGCCGCTCCCCCGTAAGAAGCGGGGCGCGCGTTCCGGATCACCGAGAGGACCAGCCTCCCGATGTCCACGACCTCCAGCACCTCCACGACCGCCGCCGCGCGCCGCCGCTTCGCCGTCGCCGCGGCCCTCCCCCTGACGGCCCTGCTGCTCGCGTCCTGCGGCTACGGCTCCAAGGTCGACAAGAGCGGCGACGCGTCGGCCGCGCCCGCCGCGGGCGCGAAGAAGCTCTCCGCCGACCAGGTCAGGATCGGCTACTTCCCGAACCTCACGCATGCCACGGCCCTCGTCGGTGTCCAGCGCGGCATCTTCCAGAAGGACCTGGGCGGCACGCAGTTGAAGAAGACCACCTTCAACGCGGGACCCTCCGAGGTCGAGGCGATCAACGCGGGCAGCATCGACATCGGCTTCATCGGGCCCTCCCCCGCCATCAACGCCTACACCCAGTCCGGCGGCAAGAGCCTGCGCATCATCGGCGGTTCGGCCTCGGGCGGCGTCAAGCTGGTCGTCAACCCGAAGAAGATCACCTCGCAGGCCGGCCTCAAGGGCAGGAAGATAGCGACGCCGCAGCTCGGCAACACCCAGGACGTCGCGTTCCTGAACTGGCTCAGGACGAAGCACCTCAAGGTCGACGCGCAGTCCGGCAAGGGCGCCGTGTCGGTGGTCCGCGAGGACAACAGTGTGACCGTGGACGCCTTCAAGACCGGGCAGATAGACGGCGCGTGGGTGCCGGAGCCGACCGCCTCGCAGCTGCTCGCCGAGGGCGGGAAGACGCTGATCGACGAGTCCGACCTGTGGCCGGACAAGAAGTTCGTCATCACCAACATCGTCGTGTCGCAGACGTTCCTCAAGGCGCACCCCGACGTGGTCGAGGCGGTGCTCAAGGGCTCCGTCGACACCAACAAGTGGATCAACGCGAACCCCGACGCGGCGAAGGCCTCCGCCAACGACGCCCTCAAGTCCCTGTCGGGCAAGGCCCTCAAGCCCGAGGTGCTGGACTCGGCGTGGCCCTCGATCCGCATCACGGACGACCCGCTGGCGGCGACACTGCAGGCCGAGGCGGACCACGCGGTCGGCGCGGGGCTGCTGAAGAAGCCCGACCTCAAGGGCATCTACGACCTCGGCCCGCTCAACAAGGTGCTCGCCGCGGAGGGCCGGCCGGCCGTCTCCGACGCCGGCCTCGGCGTGAAGTAGCCCGCTCGCACCCCGCATGTCCCGTGCCCGCGCACGGTGTCCCGTTCCCCTTCCGCAACGCCACGACCGCTCCCAGGAGGTGACGACCATGGCGTCCTCGCTCGTCAAGGCCGCCGACGAGACCCCGGCGGTGGAGCACGCCGCCCGGATCGACCACGTCTCGAAGGCATTCGGCACGGCCGCCGGCCGGCAGCTCGTGCTGGACGACATCACGCTCGACGTCGCCCCGGGCGAGTTCGTCACCCTCCTGGGGGCGTCGGGCTGTGGCAAGTCGACGCTGCTGGGGCTCGTCGCGGGGCTCGACGAGCCCTCGGCGGGCACCATCAGCACCGGGGGCCGGCCGGCCCTCATGTTCCAGGAGCACGCCCTCTTCCCCTGGCTGACGGCCGGCAAGAACATCGAGCTGGCCCTCAGGCTGCGCGGTGTCCCCCGGCCCGAGCGAAGGGGCGAGGCCGAGCGGCTGCTGGAACTGGTCCGGCTGGGCGGTGCGTACGGCAAGCGCGTCCACGAGCTGTCCGGCGGCATGCGCCAGCGCGTCGCCCTGGCGCGGGCGCTCGCGCAGGACAGCAGGCTGCTCCTCATGGACGAGCCGTTCGCCGCGCTCGACGCCATCACCCGGGACGTGCTGCACGACGAGCTGACCCGGATCTGGCGGGAGACCGACGTGTCGATCCTGTTCGTCACGCACAACGTGCGCGAGGCGGTGCGGCTCGCGCAGCGCGTCGTGCTGCTGTCCTCGCGCCCCGGCCGCGTGGCCCGCGAGTGGCAGGTCGACATCCCGCAGCCGCGCCGTATCGAGGACCCCGGCGTCGCCGCCCTGTCCTTGGAGATCACCGAACAACTCCGTGGGGAGATCCGCCGCCATGGCCGGCACTGACACGACACGGCCCGCCGCGGCGGGCACCGGCGCCGCCGAGGCGCCGGGCGACCTCGCGGGCCTCGAAGCGGGCCTGGACGCGCTGGAGAGCGCGGGCCCCGCACGGGTGCCGCTGCGGCGCACACTGATCGACAAGGTGCTGCCGCCGGTCACGGCCGTGGTGCTCGTCCTGGTGGTGTGGGAGCTGCTGGTGCTGGCGCACGTCGCCCCCGGCTACAAGCTGCCCTCCCCCGGCGCCGTGTGGGGCGAGGTCACCGACGCGTGGGAGCAGGGCACGCTGCTCGGCTACATCTGGACGAGCGTCGAGCGGGGCCTGCTCGGATTCCTGCTGGCGCTGGTCATCGGCACCCCGCTGGGCCTGGTGGTCGCGCGGGTCAGGCCGGTGCGGGCGGCGATCGGCCCGATCCTGTCGGGTCTGCAGTCGCTGCCGTCGGTGGCGTGGGTGCCGCCCGCCGTCATCTGGCTCGGGCTGAACGACCGGATGATGTACGCGGTGATCCTGCTGGGCGCGGTCCCCTCGATCGCCAACGGACTCGTCTCCGGTGTGGACCAGGTCCCGCCGCTGTACCTGCGGGCGGGGCGGACGCTGGGCGCCACCGGGCTGCGCGGCACCTGGCACGTCGTGATGCCCGCCGCTCTGCCGGGTTATCTGGCAGGCTTGAAGCAGGGGTGGGCGTTCTCCTGGCGTTCGCTGATGGCGGCGGAGATCATCGCGTCCTCACCCGACCTCGGCATCGGCCTCGGCCAGCTGCTGGAGAACGGCCGCACGAACAGCAGCATGTCGATGGTCTTTCTGGCGATCTTCCTGATCCTGATCGTCGGGATCGCGGTGGACCTGCTGTTCTTCAGTCCTCTGGAGCGGTGGGTGCTCCGCAGCCGCGGCCTCGTCACCAAGAGTTGATCACGCCCATGTACCAGGCACGTCCCGTCCTGCTCGTCATCGCCCACGGCAGCCGCGACCCGCGGCACGCCGCGACCGTACAGGCGCTCGCGGAGCGCGTGCGATCGCTGCGTCCCGAGCTGCGCGTGGAGACCGGATTCCTCGACTTCAACGCCCCGTCGGTGCCGCGGCTGCTGGACAGGCTCGCCCTGGAGGCCCGCGAGCGGGGGGTGCGGCGCCAGGTGGTGGCACTGCCGCTGCTGCTGACCCGCGCGTTCCACGCGAAGTCGGACATCCCGGCCGTGCTGGGGGAGGCCGCGGCGCGCCATCCGCTGCTGCGCATCCGGCAGGCGGCGGTGCTCGGTCCCTCGCCGCTGCTGCTGCGGGCGCTGGACCGGCGCCTCGGCGAGGCCGGGCTGACGCAGGCCGACCGCCCGTCGACCGGGGTGGTCCTCGCGTCGGCGGGCTCCACCGACCCGGAGGCGAGCGCGGTGATCGCAGACATCGCGCGGGAGTGGCGGGGCACCGGTTGGTGCGCCGTGCGGCCCGCGTTCGCCTCCGCCTCCCTGCCCCGCACCGAGGACGTGGTGCGGCAGCTGCGGTCCGAGGGCGCCGAGCGGGTCGCCGTCGCGCCGTACGTGATCGCGCCCGGGCGGCTGCCGGACCGGATCGTCGCGGGCGCGGCGGGCGCGGACGTCCTCGCGGACGTGCTCGGCCCGGCGCCCGAGGTGGCGGGGCTGCTGCTCGAACGGTACGAGGAGTGCGCGCGGTCCTTCGTCGCGGACGCGCTCGCCGAGGGCGCCTTCCCCGGGGTCCCGTTCGCCGCTGCCCGCATCCCGGCCCCGCGCTCGGCCTGACTCCGGGGGCGGGTCGCCCCGGCCCGCCCTCCCGGTACCGCAGTCCCGGCGCCCCCGTACGGGGGCAGGCCCCGTCCCGCGCCGTGCCCGGCCCGCGGGGTCCCGTTCGCCGGGTGCCGCGACCGGCGCCCGGGGAAGCCCGGGCCCCGGCTCAGGCTCAGGCGGGGCCCGTCCCGGCCTGGCCGGCCGCCACGGCCTCCTCGACGCGCGCCCGCAGCTGCGACGCGGGCAGCGAGGCGGCCGGGCGCCGCTCGGCGGCGAAGGTGTCCGCGAGCAGCTGCAGCGTCTCGTTGACCGGGGTGGCCACGCCGTGCATCCGGCCGAGCAGCACGATCTCGCCGTTCAGGTAGTCCGTCTCGATGGTGCCCGCGCCCCGGGCGAGCGACTGCCACGAGGAGCCCCCGCCGCGTGCGGCGCCGGTGGCGGCGTCGAAGTGGATCAGCGACCGCGCCTCGTCCTGCTCCTCCTGCGTGGCGCAGTCGGCCCCGGCGGCGGCCAGTACCGCCCAGCCCTCGGCGAGGGCCCGGCGGTGGACGACCCGGGCGTCCTCCTCCGTGAGTCCGGAGACCGCCTCGATCGCGTTGGCCAGGTTCGACAGCAGCTTCGCGTACTTCCAGCGCATCGCGTCCGGCACGACCGGGGCGAGCAGCCGCGCCTTCTCCAGGTCCCCGCCGACGGCACGTGCGGTCTCGTCCGTGCCCGACGGGTAGCGGCCGAGGTGCAGGATGCCCGTGAACGGGGCGCTCGGCGCCAGCACCGCGCCCGGTTCGACGTGGCTCGAGGGCAGCCACACGCACATCGCGTAGACGTGCCGGAAGCGGCGCAGGGCGAGGCGCTCGCTCTCCACGCCGTTCTGCGCGCACACGAGGGGGAGCCGCTCGCCCGCGGTGCCGCCGCCGCGCACCGGCCTGCGGCTCCAGGCGGTCAGTGCGGCCAGGCTGTCCTGCGTCTTCACGGCGAGGAGCAGAACGTCGTCCGGACCGAGTTCCACGTCCTCGGGCCGGTCGACGACGGGGATGCGCCGCGTGTGCGTCCCGTCGGGCGTCGTGAACGTCAGGCCGTGGTCCCGCAGCGCCTCGTAGTGGGCGCCGCGTGCGACCAGGACGACGTCCGTGCCGGCCTCGGCCAGGCGTCCGCCGATGCTGCCGCCGACCGCGCCCGCCCCGATGATGATGTACCGCATGCCGGTCCCTGCCGCCTTCCGCCTTCTCGCCGTGCCGCTGAGCGGGCCGGAACCCCGCGGCCCCGGTGACGGCCATCCTGCCAGGGCGCGGCGGGCGCGGCGAGGCGGTCGGTGCCCGGCACGGCGGCCGGGCCGGGCGCCGGCGGCCGGCGCGCGCAGGTGGCCGCGAGCCGAGGCCCCGGCCAACTCCCGGTTTCACGTGCCGAATTGTTGGAAGTGCCACGGATCTCTTCGGCAGGTGTTCCCGTCCCGGCCACCCGGCGCACGGCCTCCGAGGCACCGTGCGCGAGGAGTCTTTCCGCGTCCCAGAAGTCGGCTCATCGCCGAGTTGAAAGGAACTCCGGACATGAACGACGAAACTGCGGAGACCCCCACCCCCCGAAACCGCCTGACCCGCCGCAGACTCCTCGGTTCGGCGGCGACCGTCGGCGCGCTCGCCGCCGTGGACGCCGCCCTTCCGGGCAACGTGCGCAAGGCGGTCGCCGCCGGCGCCGCCAAGGGCGGCAAGCTCTCGGACATCAAGCACGTCGTGCTGCTGATGCAGGAGAACCGCTCCTTCGACCACTACTTCGGCACGCTCTCGGGCGTGCGCGGCTTCGGCGACAAGAAGGCCGCGACGCTGCCCAACGGCGACCCGGTCTTCAAGCAGCCGGACCCCACCGGCACCCAGGGCTACATGCTGCCGTTCCACCTGGAGACGCGGACGACGTCGGCGCAGGCGATCCCGTCGACCTCCCACGCGTGGGACGTGCAGCACGCCGCGTGGAACGGCGGCCGGATGGACAACTGGCTGCCGGCCCACCGAGCCGCCGACGGCAACACCAACGGCCCCTACACGATGGGGTACTACACGCGCGAGGACATCCCCTTCCAGTACGCCCTCGCCGAGAACTTCACCGTGCTCGACAACTACCACTGCTCGGTGATGGGCCCGACCCACCCGAACCGCTACATGTGGATGAGCGGCACCATCGACCCGAACGGCCTGCACGGCGGTCCCGCGCTCGACAACGGCGCCAAGCCCGGCACGTACTCCTGGACGACCTACCCGGAGCGCCTGCTCCAGGCCGGGGTGAGCTTCAAGTTCTACCACTCGAACGCGGACGGAACGGGCACCGACCAGATCCACCACATGGCGCAGTACATGGCGCTGTCGCCCGACTCCCAGCTCTACCGGCAGACCGTGGCGACCTCGCCGCTGGGCCAGTTCCAGTACGACGCCGCGAACGACCGGCTGCCGACCGTCAGCTGGATGTTCCCGCCCGGCGGCCTGGACGAGCACCCGGCCAACCTCCCTGCCGCGGGGGCCCAGTTCGTGGCGAGCATCGTGGACGCGATCGCGTCGAACCCCGACGTGTGGGCGAAGACCGCCTTCATCCTCTCCTACGACGAGAACGACGGCCTGTTCGACCACGTCGTCCCGCCGACCCCGCCGGCCGGCACCCCCGACGAGATCGTCACCAGGACGTCCCCGACCGGGGTGGCGGGCGGCGGCCTGCCGGTCGGCCTCGGGTTCCGGGTGCCGTGCGTCATCGTCTCGCCGTGGACGGTGGGCGGCTGGGTGAGTTCCGAGGTGGCGGACCACACCTCGCAGCTGCGGCTCCTGGAGAAGATCACCGGCGTGCGCGAGCCCAACATCAGCCAGTGGCGGCGGCGCAAGGTCGGCGACCTGACCTCCGCCTTCCGCTTCGGCGACACGACGCGGAGGTTCCCGGCGCTGCCCGACACCAACGGCCGGTACAACCTGGCGCAGTACGAGGTCGGCCAGCTGCCGAAGCCGGTCACGCCGCCCGCGACGCAGAGCATGCCGCGTCAGGAGCCCGGTACGCGTCCGCACGTGTCCTGACGCGAACGGCGGGACTTCCCCCGCCCCACCGGATCGGGGCGGCTCGGCCGGCTGCCCGCCGGAGAACCGCACGGCCCCCGCGAGTCACGTCCTCGCGGGGGCCGCCCGTCCTGCCGCCCGCACACGGCACCGAGAAGACGATCACGGGAAGGTGCGCCGGGCTGCCTCCAGCTTATTGCACATGATGCGCAAGTGCATCATGGCGACAGCAAGTGGGCAGGGCCGTGCGGGAGGCCCCGGAGCGGGGCACCCCGTCAGCCGCGGGGACCGCGTCCCTCCTTGACCAGCTGCTCCAGCCGGTCGAAGCGCCGGTGCAGCGCCTCGACGTCGGCCGACGCCTCCACGCGCCCGTCGTGCCCCAGGTGGCGAAGCGCCTCCCCCGCCTTGCGCAGGTCCTTCGCGGCGCCTCCCACGAACCAGGTGGCGAGCGCCGCGGTGAGGATGCCGAACAGCGAGATGCCGACCAGCATCACCACGCACGCGATGATCCGGCCCCAGAGCGTCACCGGGTACATGTCGCCGTACCCGACGGTCGTGGCCGTCTCCAGGGACCACCACAGCGCCCTCGGATAGGACGTGATCGTCGCCTGCGGCGCGCCGTGCTCCGCGGGCACGACCAGCCAGGACCCGACCAGGACCACCGCCAGCGTGACGGCGAGGGCCCACAGCGAGGCACGCACGTGCGTGCCCTTGCGGCGGGACGCCGACATCCAGCGGATCAGGACGGCGAGGAAGGACGGCTGCATGCGGCACCTCTCCGGGGCGGGCCGTGACGGACCGTCGAAGCTACCCGCGCGGGCCGCCGCGCACCGCACGACGCGCGACGGGGCCGGACCCCCGGGGGAAACACCCCCCGGAGACCCGGCCCCTGCGGCGGCCGCCGCCGCGCCCGGCGCTCTCAGCGCCCGATCGGCCCGGCGGCGGCCGCCCTGTTCACTTGCCGAAGCCGAAGGCGAAGACGTGCGCCCCCGAGTCCGGCAGGGTCACCGACGCGACCTGCTTCGACGCGTCCAGCGGCACCGTGGTCGAGAAGACGTACGCCTTCACGTTGTCCCGGCCGCCGCTGCCGGTGTCGCGGTAGTTCGTCGTGACGGCCTCGGTGTTCGAGGCCACGGGCTTCGAGCCGCCCGCGCCCAGCGTCCAGTCGGAGAACGTGACCGGGGCCTTGGCCGTCGTGCCGTCGGTGTAGGTGACGGTCAGCGTGCCGGTGACGCCGCTGCCGTCCGTGGGGGCGTTGGTCGCGGAGCCGAGCAGGCCCAGCTTCGCGCCGGTGGAGCCCGGGACCATCGGGATCGTCTGCCCCGCCATCTCGATGTTGTCCGGCTGGCCGGACTTCACCGTCGGGAAGGTGTAGTCGATGCCGTCGGAGCTGACCTTCGCTCCGCTGGTGGCGCCCGCGGCCTGGAGCGCGTTCTGCGAGTACGCCCAGCCGCCGCCGTCGAAGCCGCCGTTGTAGCTCGCGCCGTCGGGGTAGATGCCCTCGTTGGTGGAGTAGGGCCACAGCTCGCCCGGCTGGGCGACGGCGACGCGCAGCGCCGCTGTGCCGACACTCGCCCCGGTCGCGTGGTCGGTGAGCGCGAACGTGACGGAGTACTCGCCCTCGCCGGTGGGCGCGGTGACCTTCAGGTCGGCCTTCGCGCTGCCCGAGGCGGGCACCGTGAGCGAGCCGGACGCCGCGGAGAGCGTCACGCCGGCCGGCGCGGTCGCCTTCCAGTCGACGGTGGCGGCCTTCGCGCCGAGGTTGGTCAGGTTCAGCGTGCTGTCACCGGACGCGCCGGGCGCCAGGATCAGGCCGCTGGCCGGGCCCGTCGCGGCGAGGACCTTGCCGCCGCCCGTGGTGTCCGACGGCGGGACGGAGTCCGCCGCGGAGGCCCAGGACTTGTTGGGCGTGGTGCCGAGCGCCCAGTCCATCGTGCCGGCCTTCTTCATCTGGCCGAAGGTCAGCCAGGACTGCTTCCACTCCTCGCCCTTGACGTCCAGCGCCTGGACGTAGGGCGCCTTGGGCGCGGCCTTCGGGGCGTTGATGGCGAGCTTCTTGCCGTTCGCGAAGGTCACCTGGGCGACCGGGAAGACCGGGCTGCCGAGGGCCAGCGTGTCGGTGCCCGGGGTCTCCGGGTACATGCCGAGCGAGGACCAGACGTACCAGGAGCTCATCGCCCCGAGGTCGTCGTTGCCGAACGAGCCGACCGGGGCGTTGAAGTACAGCTTCTGCTGCGCCTCGCGGACCGCGGCCTGCGTCTTCCAGGGCTGCGCCAGGTAGTCGTACTCCCAGGGGATCTCGACGCTGGGCTCGTTGCTGAGGTTGGCGTCGGTGCTGCCCGGGTCGGTGATGTTGTCCAGCAGGCTGTCGAGGTAGGAGGAGTACGCCTTCTTCCCGCCGCGGGCCTGGACGAGCTGCTGCAGGTTGAACGGCACCATCGGCGTGTACTGGGCGGAGGTGCCCTCCACGAAGCCGTTGGACGTGCCGGGGGTGAAGCCGCCGGCGAACTGGCCGTCCTGGTTGCGGCCCTGGATGTAGCCCGTCTGCGGGTTGAAGACGTTCATCCAGTCCTGGGCGCGCGTGGCGAACTTCTTGTAGACGGCGGTCTTGCCGAGCGACTTGGCGAACGACGCGAGCGCGTAGTCGGCGCTGTCGTACTCCAGCTGCGTGGAGACCGGGCCGTAGAAGTTGCAGCAGCCGTAGTCGTTCTCGTCGAGCGGGAGGTAGCCCTTGGCGTCGCGCACCGACTCGCCGGGGCGGTCGTTGTTCGGGACCGTCGCCTCGTGCTGCATCGCGGAGAGCGCGTGCGCGGTGTCGAAGCCGCGGGCCCCGAAGGCGTACGCGTCGGCGATGATGCTCGCCGCCGGGTCGCCGACCATGACGTAGCTCTCACCGTTGTTCGAGGCCCACTTGGGCAGCAGGCCCGTCTGGTCGTAGCCGTTGAGCATCGACGTGACGATGTCGCTGGTGGCCTTCGGGTCGACGATCGCCATCAGCTGGGTCTGCGAGCGGTAGGTGTCCCAGGCCGAGTAGTTGGCGTACTGGGCCTTCTGGCCCTTCGCCAGGGTGTGGACCTGGTTGTCCATGCCCATGTACTGGCCGTTGTCGTCGGAGAAGACGTTCGGGTGCAGCAGCGAGTGGTAGAGCGCCGTGTAGAACTGCGTCTGCTGGTCCGTGCTGCCGCCGCCGACGGCCATCCGGCCGAGGACGTCGTTCCACGCGTCGTGGTTGGCCTGCCGCATCCCGTCGAAGTCGAAGCCCTTGACCTCGGTCGAGAGGTTCGAGGCGGCGTTCGCGTCGCTCGTGTACGAGATGCCGACGGCGGCCGTGACCGACGGGTCCGCGGAGGTGTCGAACGTCAGGTACATCCCGTTCGCGCCGGACGTCGGCGGCTGGGCGGCCTTGGCGTTCTTCGTCGCGGCGGAGGCGCCGGCCTTGGCGCCCTGCGCGGCCGTGTGCACGGACGGGGAGGGCGCGGCGGGCACCGTGAAGTTCTTCTCCCGCTGCGCGGTCTCCGGGTGCTGCTGGAGGCTCTGCGCGGCCCGGCCCTGCTTCAGGGCGGTCGCGTTCTTGTTGATCGTCGAGCCGACCCAGGTGCCGCTGGTGCTGAAGGGGTGGTTGAACTTGATGTCGAAGTGCAGCGTGTAGCGGTTGCCCGCGCCGCAGAAGTGGCCGCTGTCGATCGAGCCGCTGATCTCCTTCTTGTTCACCACCTGCACCCGGGTGCCGTCGACCTGGGTGGCGCCACCGCTGAGCTTGAGCAGCAGGTTCGACTGCTTGCCCGCGGGGAAGGTGAACGTGCCGAGCCCGGCCCTCGTGGTGTCGGTCAGCTCGGTCTTGACGCCGTTGGCGTCGGTGACGCCGTAGTAGCCGATCCCGGCCTTCTCGTCGCTGTGGGCGAACTGGACCGACGTGTTGCCCAGGTTGCCGGAGAGCGCGCCGGTGGTCGGCAGGAGGGGCAGGTCGCCCGCGACTCCGCAGCCGGGACCCGAGACGTGGGTCAGGCTGAAGCCGGAGAGCTTGTTGTCGTTGTACTCGTAGCCGCCGCCCGAGGGCCGGTCGGGGGTGGTGTCGGGGCCCCACTGCATCATGCCGAACGGCATGTCGGGCCCGGGGAAGTCGTCCACCGCGCCCGAGGTCCCGACGAGCGGGTTGACCAGGGACGCCGGGTCCGTGACCAGGTGGGGCGTGGCCGCCGAGGCGCTGGAGGTCAGCGCCTGCAGGGGCAGGACGGCCAGGCCGAGGACGGCGGCCATGGCCAGGCGTTTGCGGGATCTGCCGACATGAGGGGAAGTGGAAGATGAGGGGCTGCTGTTGCCCATTCGATTGCCTCCGCAGCGGTCGTGCTACGCACAGGACGTGCCGGGACGGGCGGGCTCCCCCAGGAGAAAACCACCGTCCGGTAAAGGGGTGGCAATGCCGTCGTCCGATAGTCTGACAACGTTGCCACTCCGCACGAGGCATGAGTGAAACGCGGATGGTGATTGCGTGTCAACGCCATCAACACGAGTTTCTCGGCGGGACCTTCGGGGGATGCGCGCGACCCGCGCGGGCGCCCGGGCACCGGGCCGCCGACGGGCGCGGAGAAGGCGCGCTGCCGGGTCGTCACCGAGGGCCGCGGGAGGGCCCGCGGTCGGGGAGGTCATGGACCGGGCAGGCAACGGGCCGGGCAGGTCCCGGAGTGGGCAGGGCTCGGGCCGGGCGGGTCGTGGTCCTGACGGGTCTCGGGCTGGGCGGGTCACGAACCGGGCAGGGCTCGGGCCGGGCGGGTCCCGGACCGGACCGCCGGGCTCCACCACCCCGATGCCCGATGCCCGATGCGCCGGGGCCTCGTTGCTCCGGTGCCCCGTTCACTCGTTGCCGCCGGCGGCCGGCCCCGCCGCCGCGGTGGCGCCGCCGGGGCGGCACCGCCGGCGTGTCGGTGCGCG
>NZ_JAKGCV010000380.1 GCF_021556455.1 Streptomyces fuscigenes
CGCCCCGGCCCGCTCCGGCCCGCACGGGTCGTCGCCCTCGGCGGTCCGCTCTCGCGCCCCACGGCGGCGGCCGGGGCGGGGCCCGCGGGCGGGCTGTCGGTGGCGGGGTGCACCATCGGGGTGGGAGGTGAGGCGGATGGCCGCGCGGGCGGGGTTCGACTGCGACGTACTGGTGGTCGGCGGCGGGATCGTCGGGTTGTCGACGGCGTACGCGCTGACGCGTGCCGCGCCGGGAGTGCGCGTGATCGTGGCCGAGAAGGAGGCGGCGGCCGCCCTCCACCAGACCGGGCGCAACAGCGGGGTCCTGCACAGCGGCGTCTATTACAGGCCCGGCTCGCTGAAGGCGCGCTACGCGCTGTCCGGCTCCGCCGAGATGGTCCGCTTCTGCGCGGAGCACGGCATCCCGCACGCGGTGACGGGCAAGCTGATCGTCGCCAAGGACCGGCGCGAGCTGCCCCGGCTGCGCGCGCTGGCGGAGCGCGGCCGCGCCCACGGCATCCCCGTGCGCGAGCTCGGGCCCGCGCAGATCCGGGAGCACGAGCCGGAGGCCCGGGGGGTCGAGGCCGTGCACGTCGCGACGACAGGGGTGTGCGACTTCGGCGCGGTCGCCCGGCAGCTCGCGCGGTCCGCCACGGACGCGGGTGCCGCGGTCCGGTACGGCGCGGGGATCGTGGCCGTGGACCGGCGCGACTGGGGCGTCGCCGTGCGCACGGCGGCCGGCGAGATCATCAGGGCGCGCGCCCTGGTCAACTGCGCGGGACTCCACTGCGACCGGGTGGCTCGGCTCACGGGCGACGACCCGGGCATGCGGATCGTGCCGTTCCGCGGCGAGTTCTACGAGCTGGCGCGGCCCGACCTGGTGCGGGGCCTGGTCTACCCGGTGCCCGACCCGGCGTTCCCGTTCCTCGGCGTCCACCTGACCCGGGGTGTCGAGGGCGGCGTGCACGTCGGGCCGAACGCGGTCCCCGCGCTCGCCCGCGAGGGCTACGGGTGGGGCGTCGTGCGGCCGCGCGACGTGGCGACGACCCTCGCCTGGCCGGGCGCGTGGCGGATGGCCGGGCGCCACTGGCGGCACGGCGCGGGCGAGGTGTACCGCTCCCTCACCAGACGTGCCTTCGCGGCGGAGGTCCGCAGGCTGCTGCCCGCGGTGGCGGACGACGACCTGCGCCCGGCGGCGGCGGGCGTGCGGGCGCAGGCGGTGCTGCGGGACGGCTCCCTCGCGGACGACTTCCTGATACGGCGCGGCCCCCGCGCGGTCCACGTGCTCAACGCGCCGTCCCCCGCCGCGACGGCCTCGCTGCCGATCGGGCGGGCGGTCGCGCGCTGGGCCCTGGAGGCGCTGGACTGACCCCGGCCACCGCGCCCGGCGCCACCGCGGGCCCCGGCGCCACCGCAGATCCCGTAGGCCCCCCGCAGGGGCCCGGGGCCCTGGGATCGGGAACGAGTGCCGAGGGCCGGGGGCGGGTCCCGGACGCCGGGTGAGTGCGGGCCTCGGGCGAGCGAGTGCCGAACGCCGGGGGCGGGTCCCGGCCCCGGGTGACCCCCGCGCCCGGGGCGAGTTCGCCGGAAGGGGCGTGCCCCGGGGGCGGCTGCCGGGCCGTGCGCCGACGGGCCTCCCCGCGCGGCGGACCCCCGCCGTGTGCCCCGCCGCCGCCCGCGCCCCCGCGCGGAACAGGCCCCTCCACGGTCGGCCGGGGCGCGTCACGGCGCCGTCTACCATGGGGGAACCATGTCCCAGTCCCAGACTCCCAGCCGCATGTTCCCCGAAGGCGGGCCCGCCGCCGACCCGGCCGGGGACCGCTTCGAGCGCCGCATCAGGAGTTTCCAGCCCCGCCGCAGCCGCGTGACCACCGGCCAGGCCGACGCCATTCGCCGGCTCTGGGCCGCGTGGGGCTTCGACGTGGACGGGCAGCGGGTCCTGGACCCCGGCGCCCTGTTCGACGGGCTGCCCGTCGTGCTGGAGATCGGCTTCGGCATGGGCGAGACGACGGCTCGGATGGCCGCGGCCGACCCGGGCACGGGCATCCTCGCCGTCGACGTCCACACGCCCGGGCAGGGCAACCTGCTCGCCCTCGCCGAGCGCGAGGGCCTGGCCAACGTGCGTGTGGCCAACGGGGACGCCTTCATCCTGCTGCGCGAGATGCTGCCGCCACAATCGCTGAGCGGCGTCCGCGTGTACTTCCCCGACCCGTGGCCCAAGAAGCGCCACCACAAGCGGCGCCTCGTCCAGCCCGAGTTCCTGGACCTCGCGGCGAGCCGGATGGTACCCGGCGCCCTCCTGCACTGCGCGACGGACTGGGAGCCCTACGCCGACTGGATGCTGGAGACGCTGGACGCGCACGACGCGTTCGAGAACACGGCCCCCGGCGGCGGCTTCACCGAACGGCCCGCCTTCCGGCCGCTCACCCGTTTCGAGGGGCAGGGCCTGGAGAAGGGCCACGTGGTCCGCGACCTCGTCTTCCGCCGCACGGCCGGCTGACGCCGCCCGCCGCCCGGCTTTCGCGGGCCCGGTGCCTCTCCGCCACCGTCCCGGGCGGGTCGGAGTCGGCGCGCGCCGTCCCCGGCCCGTGGCCCGTCCGGCCCAACCGCGCCCGACCGGGTGCATCGGAGTGCCCGGACGGATCGGTGGGGTCTCGGTGCCCGGGCGGCGCCGACCGGGCCGGCGCACGGGCTCCCGCCGGGCGGGCGGCGGGTCACCGGTGCCCGGGCCCGGCCGCTACCCGCAGGCCACGGCCGCCTCGGGCGCCCCGCCCCCGGAGCCGTGATCGCGCCGATGCCCCATCGCCGTTGTCGGCGGCGGTCGTTAGTGTCGATACGTGAGCGAATCGACACAGCAGTTCCTCCCGCCGTCCCCCGCGGTGCGCCTCGACGGCCGGCCGCTGCGGCGTCGCGGGCGCGAGCTGTGGGCGCGCCACTGGGTGCGGGGCGGTTCGCTGGTCGCGCTGCTCACCGTCTGCGGGGCCGTCATCCTCGCGCTCGTCCGCGACCAGACCGGCACGGAGGGCTTCCTCGTCGGGCTCGTGCTCGCGGTGCTGCCGGTGCCCGTGCTCATGTCCGTCTTCCGCTGGGTCGACCGGGTCGATCCGGGTCCCTGGCGCAATCTCTTCTTCGCGTTCGCCTGGGGCAGCTGCGCCGCCGCGCTGGTCGCGATCATCGCGAACTCGTTCGCGACGGAATGGCTGGCGACGGCCACCGCCGACCCCTCCGGAGCGCAGTCCCTCGGAGCCACGGCCATAGCCCCGGTGATCGAGGAGAGCGCCAAGGGCGCGGCGGTGCTGCTGCTCTTCCTCTTCCGCCGGCGGCACTTCACCGGAGTGGTGGACGGCGTCGTGTTCGCCGGCTTCACCGCGACGGGCTTCGCGTTCACGGAGAACATCCTCTACTTGGGCAACGCCTTCGGCGAGGACAGGATGCTCGGCAGCAGCGGCCTGGCCTCCTTCACGGTGGCCACGTTCTTCGTGCGGATCGTCCTCTCGCCCTTCGCGCACCCGCTGTTCACCGTGCTCACCGGCATCGGATTCGGGCTGACGAGCGTCGCCCGGGGGCCGCACCGGAAGGCGCTGCGCCTCGCGCTGCCGCTGTCCGGCCTGCTGTGCGCCATGGGCATGCACGCCCTGTGGAACAGCTCCTCGGGCGTGTTCGGCCCGTTCGGCTTCTACATCGTCTACGGGCTGTTCATGGTCCCGGTGTTCGGGCTCGTCACCTGGCTCACCATCTGGGCGCGCCAGCGCGACCTGCGCACCGTCCTCACCGTGCTGCCCGCGTATGTGGCGGCCGGCTGGTTCGGCCCGGCGGCCCCGCTCGCGCTGTCCTCCATGCGGGCGCGGACGGCGGCACGCGACTTCGCGGGGCGCACGTTCGGTGCGGGCGCCGCACGGTCCGTCTCGGAGCACGGCAGGCACGCGACGGCGCTCGCGATCCTGCGCGACCAGGCCGAGCGCGGCATCCCCGTCCCCGACTTCGCCGCGCGCGAGAGGGAGCTCCTGGAGCGGATATGGGAGTGCCGGGAGCCCGCGGGGGCCGCGCTGCTGCACGCGGCGCGCAGCACCGGCCGGCTGCCGTCGCCGCCGCCGTACCTGGACCGCCTCGCGTACAACCCGTACCTCCTGCCCTGACACCCGCCCGGCCCCGGACCGGAGCCCGGGGCGGGCCGGGCCGGGTCCGGGCAGGCACGATCGCCTCCGCCGGCAACCGCGCTCGCCTCCGCCGACAGGCGGGGAGGCGCCCGTCGGGCGGGCAGCGGCAGGCAGGGGCAGGCAGCGGCAGGGAGACGGTCCCGCCCCGCGTCAGGCTCCGGCGGCCGTGAGGCGGGCCATCTCCTCGTCCGTCAGGCGCAGGTCCTGCGCCGCCAGCAGTGCGGGCAGCTGCTCGACCGTGCGGGCCGAGGCGATCGGCGCGGCCACGGTGGGCCGCTGCGCGAGCCAGGCGAGGGCGACGGTGGCGAGCTCCGCGCCCCGCTCCTGCGCCACGGCATCCAGCTCGGCCAGCACCTTCTGCCCGCGCTCGGTCCCGAGGTGGGCGGCGGCACGGTCGGCGCGCACGCTCTCCACGGTGGTGCCCGGCCGGTACTTGCCCGTCAGGAAGCCGGCCGCGAGGGCGAAGTACGGCAGCGCGCTGAGGCCGCCGCGCGCCACCACGTCCTGCAGCTCGCCCTCGTACGTGTCCCGGGAGACCAGGTTGTAGTGGGGCTGCAGCGCCACGTACCGGGCGAGGCCCTCGCGCTCGGAGAACGCGAGGGAGGCGGACAGCCGCTCCGGGCTGATGTTGGAGGCGGCGATGTGCCGGACCTTGCCCGCCTTCACGAGTTCGTCGAGCGTCGAGATGATGTCCTCGACGGGGACGGACTCGTCGTCGAAGTGCGTGTAGTACAGGTCGATGCGGTCGGTGCCGAGGCGGCGCAGCGAGCCCTCGGCGGCGGACCTGATGGTCTCGGGAGCGAGGCCCTTGTACTCGGGGTGCGAGCCGACCTTCGTCGCGACGACGACGTCGTCCCGCTTGCCGCGCGCCGCCATCCACTGGCCGATCAGCAGTTCGGACCCGCTGCCCTTGCTGCCGTCGGCGAGCCGGCCGTAGCTGTCGGAGGTGTCGACGAAGTTGCCGCCCGCCGCGGTGTACGCGTCGAGCACGGCGAAGGTCGCCTTCTCGTCGGCGCTCCAGCTGAACACGTTGGCGCCCAGGCAGAGCGGCGAGACGGAGAGGTCGGAGGAACCCAGTGTGCGTCGATCAGTCATGTCCTCATTGAACAGCGCGGGGCCCGGCCGGCCGCCGACCGCCCCCGCTCCGGCGGGCGGGAGGCCGGTGGGCGCAGGGCCGCACCGGCGTGGGGCCGCGTGTCGCGCGCGGC
>NZ_JAKGCV010000381.1 GCF_021556455.1 Streptomyces fuscigenes
TGGCGCGCCCGGGCGGTGGCGGCCGGGGCCGGGCATGGCCGCCGGCCTGCCCGCGCGGCGTGCGCCGGCCCCGGCCCGGCGCGCTCAGGTGCCGGTGCCCGTGAGGTGTTCCGGGCGCACCGGCGTCCGCTCCAGTGCCAGCCCCGTCGCGCTCCTGATGGCCGAGAGCACCGCCGGGGTGGAGGACAGGGTGGGCGCCTCCCCGATCCCGCGCAGGCCGTAGGGCGCGTTGTCGTCGGCGAGTTCGAGGACGTCGACGGGGATCGTCGGGGTGTCGAGGATGGTGGGGATCAGGTAGTCGGTGAAGGACGGGTTGCGCACGCGCGCGGTCTTCGGGTCCACGATGATCTCCTCCATGACGGCGACGCCGAGGCCCTGCGTGGTGCCGCCCTGGATCTGGCCGACCACCGACAGCGGGTTGAGGGCCTTGCCGACGTCCTGGGCGCACGCCAGCTCCACCACCTTCACGAGGCCGAGTTCGGTGTCGACCTCGACCACGGCGCGGTGTGCGGCGAAGGAGTACTGCACGTGCCCGTTGCCCTGCCCGGTGCGCGGGTCGAACGCCTGGGTCGGGCGGTGGCGGAACTCCAGTTCCAGGTCGATCGCCTCGTCGCCCAGCACCTCGGCCAGATCGGCGAGGACCTCGCCGCCGTCCGTGACGACCTTGCCGTCCTCCAGCAGCAGTTCGGCGGTGGCCCAGGCGGGATGGTGGGTGCCGTGCGTGCGGCGGCCCCTCTCCAGCACGCGCTCGCGCACGTGCTCGCAGGTGTTCTTGACGGCTCCGCCCGTCATGTACGTCTGGCGGGAGGCGGACGTCGAGCCCGCGGAACCGACCTGCGTGTCGGCCGGGTTGATCGTCACCTGGGACACGCCGAGTTCGGTGCGCGCGATCTGGGCGTGCACGGTGATCCCGCCCTGCCCGACCTCGGCCATCGCGGTGTGCACCACGGCCACGGCCTCGCCGCCCACGACCTCCAGGCGCACCCGGGCGGTGGAGTAGTCGTCGAACCCCTCGGAGAAGCCCACGTTCTTGATGCCGACGGCGTAGCCCACGCCCCGTACGACGCCCTCGCCGTGGGTGGTGTTGGACAGGCCGCCGGGCAGGGCGCGCACATCGGCCTCCTCGCCGGCCGTCGCCCACTGGCGCTCGGGCGGCAGGGGCCGGGCCTTGACGCGGCGCAGCAGTTCCGCGACGGGCGCGGGCGAGTCGACGACCTGGCCGGTCGGCATGACGGCGCCCTGGCTCATCGCGTTGCGCTGCCGGAACTCCACCGGGTCCATGCCGAGCGCCCCGGCGAGCTTGTCCATCTGCGCCTCGTACGCGAAGCACGCCTGGACGGCGCCGAAGCCGCGCATCGCGCCGCAGGGCGGGTTGTTGGTGTACAGGGCGAGTGCCTCGATGTCGACGTCGTCGACGACGTAGGGGCCGATCGACAGCGAGGCCGCGTTGCCGACGACGGCGGGCGACGCGGAGGCGTACGCGCCGCCGTCGAGCACGATGCGGCACCGCACGTGCGTCAGCCTCCCGTCCCGCGTGGCCCCGTGCTCGTACCACAGGCGGGCCGGGTGGCGGTGGACGTGGCCGAAGAAGGACTCGAACCGGTTGTAGACGATCTTCACCGGCTTGCCCGTGCGCAGGGCGAGGAGGCAGCCGTGGATCTGCATCGACAGGTCCTCGCGGCCGCCGAAGGCGCCGCCGACGCCGGACAGCGTCATGCGGACCTTCTCCGGCGGCAGCCCGAGCACGGGCGCGATCTGCCGCAGG
This sequence comes from Streptomyces fuscigenes, assembly GCF_021556455.1. GTDB lineage: Bacteria > Actinomycetota > Actinomycetes > Streptomycetales > Streptomycetaceae > Streptomyces > Streptomyces fuscigenes. Next base: position 1,766 of record NZ_JAKGCV010000381.1, read on the forward strand.
TCGGAGTGGAGCCACTGGGTGGCCACGTACAGGTCGACGCCGCCGTCCTCGCACGGGACGGCGAGCCCCGACTCGGGCCCGAGGAACGCCTGGTCCTGCATGCCGAAGTGGTATTCGCCGGAGACGACCACGTCCGCGCGGGCGGCCGCCGCGGCGGCGTCGCCGCGCCTGATGGGCTGGCGGTGGACGACGTTGGGGTGCGGGACGTGGCCCGCGGTGGGGGTGCCCCCTGGACCGGAGCCTGCCGGAGGCCCTGGGGGGAGGTCGTCGCGGCGCTCGTGCAGGAGCGGGGCGCCCTCGCGCGTGGCGGACTCCTCGTCGGTCACGACGGGCAGTTCCGCGTAGTCGATCCTGATCTTCGCGGCGGCGCGGCGCGCGGTCTCGGGGTGGTCGGCGGCGATCAGCGCGACCGGTTCGCCGTGGTGGCGGACCCTGCCGTGCGCGAGGACCGGGGTGTCCTGGATCTCCAGCCCGTAGTGGGTGACGTCCGTCGGCAGGTCGTCGTACGTGAGGACCGCGTACACGCCGGGAGTGGCGAGCGCCTCGGAGGTGTCGATGGAGCGGATCTCGGCGTGGGCGACGGTGGAGCGCAGCGTGTGGCCCCAGAGCATGTCCTCGTGCCACATGTCGGAGGAGTACGCGAACTCGCCGGTGACCTTGAGCGTGCCGTCGGGGCGCAGAGTCGACTCGCCGATCCCGCCCTTCGTGCCGCCGCCCTGGCTCAGCCGGCCGGGGATGACGCGTGGCTGCTGGGGCATCGTCAGGCTCCCTGCGTCTGGCGGGCCGCGGCGAGGCGCACCGCGTCGAGGATCTTCTCGTAGCCGGTGCAGCGGCAGAGGTTGCCGGACAGCGCCTCGCGGATGTCGGCGTCGGTCGGGGTCGGGTTGTGCTCCAGCATCTCGTCGGCCGCGACGAGCAGCCCGGGCGTGCAGAAGCCGCACTGGACGGCGCCGGCGTCGATGAACGCCTGCTGCACGGGCGAGAGCGGCAGGCCCTCACCGGTGAGCGAGTCGGTCGGGGGGCCGGGGCGGGCCTGCCACCGGCGGGCCGCGTCGAGCGGCGTGCCGGGTGCCTGGCCGGCGGGCGGAGAGGCCGCGGCCGACGGCACGGCGCCGTCGGCGGCCGCGGACAGCTCGCGCTCCAGCGCGTAGTCGGCGAGGCCCTCGACGGTGACGACCTCCCGGCCCTCGGCCTGACCGGCCGCCACCAGGCACGAACAGACGGGGACTCCGTCCAGGCGGACCGTGCACGAACCGCACTCGCCCTGCTCGCAGGCGTTCTTGGAGCCCGGCAGGCCCATGCGCTCGCGCAGCACGTACAGGAGGCTCTCGCCCTCCCACACGTCGTCGGCCTCCTGCGGCCGGCCGTTCACGGTGAAGTTCACACGCACGGGTTACGCAGCTCCTTCCAGGGTGCGGGCGCCGCGGTACTGGTCCCAGGTCCAGCCGAGCTGCCTGCGGGCGAGCACGCCGATCGCGTGGCGGCGGTAGCGGGCGGTGCCGCGGACGTCGTCGATGGGGTTGCACGCGCCGGCCACGAGTTCGGCGAAGCGCGACACGACGGAGGGGGCGAGCGGCGCGCCGCTGTCCCACGAGCGCTCCTCCTCCAGGGCGGCGCCGAGGAACTCCTCGGCCGCCGTCGCCCGGACGGGGGTGGGCGCGGCGGAGCCGATGCCGGTGCGCACGGTGCGGGTGCCGGGGTGCAGGGCGAGGCCGAACGCGCAGACGGCGATGACCATCGCGTTGCGCGTGCCGACCTTCGAGTACTGCTGGGGCCCGGTGGCGCGGGCCACGTGGACAGCCCTGATCAGCTCGTCGGGCTCCAGGGCGTTGCGCTTGACGCCGGTGTAGAAGTCGTCGATCGGGATGCGCCTGCTGCCCCGTACCGATTCGGCCTCCACCTCGGCGCCGGCGGCGAGCAGCGCGGGGTGCGCGTCCCCGGCCGGCGAGGCGGTGCCGAGGTTGCCGCCGACGCCGCCGCGGTTGCGGATCTGCGGGGAGGCGACCGTGTGCGAGGCGAGGGCGAGGCCGGGCAGCTCCCGGCGCAGGTGCGCCATGATCCGCGCGTACGGCACGGAGGCCCCGAGGCGTACCGACGTCTCGCCGCTCTCCCAGTCGTACAGTTCCGACACGCGGTTCAGGTCGAGCAGATACGCGGGCCGGCGGTGGTCGAAGTTGATCTCGACCATGACGTCCGTCCCACCTGCGATGGGCACCGCCGTGGGGTGCGCTGCCTTGGCGGCCAGCGCCTCCTCCCAGCTTGCGGGGCGAAGGAAGTCCATGCGTGGCTCTCTTCATCTTCGTGGTCGGTCTGCGAGATCCGGGGACGGCCGGCCCGGCCGTCCGAGGTTCGGGCCGGGGCACTCGTTGGGTGTTCATGAGCTGTTCACGCTGCGTGGCCCCAGTACACAAGCCGTGCTCCGTCCGGTGCAGTCACCGAAACCATGAAGCGGTTCGCCGGTGCGCCGTCCGGTCTTGTAGATTCGAACGAATGCCGGGGCGCGGGAGCACCGGCAGCCCCACGGTCCCGTCCCGTCCCGGCGGCGTGCGGTCCCCACCCTCCCGACTCCCCCGTCCGCCCGCGGCCGAAGGCCCGGCGCCCGGCGGGGGGACGCACGAGCGACGAGAGACGGCGACGACACGATGCGGCTGCGCGCACTGCTGGAGACCGGGCACCTGGGCCTCAGACTGATCGGGGGCGAAGAGGAGCTCGACCGCCCGGTGCGCGGGGTGATGACGACGGACCTGCGCAATCCGAGCCGCTACCTGTCGCCGGGCGAGCTGGTGCTGACGGGGCTGGTGTGGCGCCGGGACGCCGCCGACTCCGAACCCTTCGTGCGGCTGCTGGCAGGCGCGGGCGTGGCGGCGCTGGCGGTGGGCGAGGCGGATCTGAGCGGCATTCCGGAGGACCTGGTGGCGGCGTGCGCGCTCCATCGGCTGCCGCTGCTGGCCGTCGACACCGCGGTGTCGTTCGCGGCCATCACCGAGCACGTGGTGCGGCAGGTGTCGGGCGAGCGTGCGGGCGACCTCGCCGCGGTGGTCGACCGGCACCGCCGCCTCATGACGTCCGGGCCGGGGGGCGGCGGACCGGACGCGGTCCTCGACCTGCTCGGCTCCGACCTCGACCTGCGGGCCTGGGTGCTCTCGCCGACCGGGCGGCGGATCGCGGGCTCCGGCGCGCCACTCGACGACGCGCGCGCCGCCGAACTGGCGGCGGCCCACCTGGCGTCGGCCCGCACCGGACGCAGGGGCCCCTACCGGGCCGTGCTCGGCTCGACGGTGTACTCGCTGTTCGCGGTGCGCGACCCCGGCCGCGGCGGCGACCCGGCCGGGCACACGGCGCTCGAACCGCGCGAGACGGCGCTCACGCAGTGGCTGCTGGCCGTGGAGGCGGACGCCGGGGACTGGCCGGCGGAGCGGCTCGACCTGCTGCAGGGCGTCACCCAGCTCATCGCGGTGGAGCGCGACCGCCGGGACGCGGCGCGGGCGGTGCGACGCAGGCTGGCGCAGGAGATCCTCGAACTCGTGCAGGCCGGTGCGGCGCCGGCGGAGATCGCGGCGCGGCTGCGGGTGGCGGCG
>NZ_JAKGCV010000382.1 GCF_021556455.1 Streptomyces fuscigenes
GGACCCTCGCGGTGCCCCGGTTGCCCTCCCGGTGCCGCCGCGGCTGCACCCGCGCCGCCCCGTCGGCCCGTGCGGATCCCTACGCGATCATGGGGGCGGCACGTGGGAGCAGGACAGCCCCGAAGACCACCGGAGAACCGGCCCGCGCACCCCTCACCGGCGCGGGCCCGGGGCCTCCGGTCCACCGGGAGGCGGGCGCCGTGCGGGGCGCCCGCCTCCCGCGCCTCCCACGGACGCGGGCGGCGTCATGCCGGGCGCCGGGCCCCGCCCTGCCGTGCGGGACGCGGGACGGCCCGGGCCGCGCGGCGACGCGGGGTCTTGTGCGTCCCGCGCGGGCTGTGCCACGATGCGCCGGTCGATCTCCCTCCGCACGCGAGTGCGGCCTCACGGCTAGGACCGAAGACCTATGGCCCCGGCGCCCCTCAGCGGCCGCCCCCGGCACTGAGCGGACCTCCGCTCCGCTCCTGCTCCCCGCCCGCACGACGGGCAGGGCGGCCCCATGTGCGGTGCCCCGCGCACCGCGGCGGAACGCCATCCGGGACACCCGGACTTCTGCTCTCACGTGAGGTCGAACACCACCGTGGACTCTGCTGTCCAGAACTTCGCCGTCGCCCATCTCCGCCGCCGTGCCCTGGTCGTCGAGACCGGGGGCTTCGTCGCCGGATTCGAACCGGACACCGACAGCCTCTACATCAACTACGCCACCCCGCTGCCCGGCGCCCGCCCCGGAGCCGCCGATGTCCGCGCGCTCGTGGGCGAGTTCCGCAGCCGGGGCCTCAAGCCCCGGCTGGAGTTCGCGCCCGAGGCCGCCCCGGCCGTCGAACCGGCCCTGCTCGAAGCCGGGTTCACCCTTGAGGAGGAACACGTCTACCTGGTCTGCACGACCGGCACCCTGACCGCGCCCGCGCCCGGCGGCCCGGAGGCGGCCACGCCGCACACGGACGAGGACTACGCCGCGCTCGACGCCGCGCTCTGCGATGCCTTCGAGGGCAGGTTCGCCTCGTCCCCGGAGGGGGTGGCCCGGCTGCGGCGCACGCAGGAGCGCGGCGGCGCGGTCCGGTTGGTCCGCGCCCCGGACGGCAGCTGCGCGGGCGGCGGAGGCTGCTCGGCGCCGGCCGCCGGCACGTCGGAACTGGCGGGCATCGGCACCCGCCCCCAGCACCGGGGACGGGGTGTCGCGGCCGCGGTCGTGCACTCCCTGACCGAGGCGATGTTCGCCGCTGGTGCCGGCTCGGCGTGGCTGGAGTACTCCGGCGACGGCTCGCGGCGCGTGTACGAACGCCTCGGCTACCGCCCGGCGGGTCGGCGCCTGTACATGTCGATCCCTTGACATCCTCTCCGCCCTAAAGGACGGAGATTCCCGCCTGCCTGGCGGTGAGTACCGGCTGGGGCTTCGGGTGGGTTCCCGGTTCGACGCGCGGTGCGGGCACGGGTGCCCGTCTTACCTGCGCTCCGCGGGCTGACACGGCCAGTCCGGCCGCCTTCGCGACGTTGACCGCCGCGTTCACATCCCTGTCGAGGACGGTCCCGCACGCCGTGCATGTCCATTCCCGGATGTGCAACGGCTTGGGGCCGTCCTTGACGCCGCACGCGGAGCACACCTGGGAGGTCGGCTCGAACCGGCCGATCTTCACGAAGGTGCGTCCGTACCGGGCGGCCTTGTACTCCAGCATGGTCACGAACGCCGACCATCCGGCATCGTGGACAGACTTGGCCAGGCGGGTGCGGGCGAGCCCTTCACCGCCAGGTTCTCCACGGCGACCGCTTGGTTCTCGCGGATCAGCTTGGTGGAGAGCTGGTGGTGGAACTCGCGGCGCGCGTCGGCCACCCGTGCATGCGCGCGGGCGACCTTGGCCCTGGCCTTGTCCCTGTTGTGGGAGCCTTTCTCCTTGCGGGACAGGTCCCTCTGTGTCTTCTTCAGGCGCTTCTCGGCTCGGCGCAGGAAGCGCGGGCTGTCGATCTTCGTGCCGTCGGAGAGGATCGCGAAGTGCGTCAGACCGAGGTCGATGCCGACCTCGGGTGTCGTGGTGGGCAGGACTTCCTGCGGGCCGCTCTCCACGACGAAGGAGGCGAAGTACCGTCCCGCACTGTCCTTGACCACCGTCACCGTGGACGGCGTCGACGGCAGCGTCCGGGACCACTTGACCTTGAGGTCGCCGATCTTCGGTAGGCGCAGCTTCTGCCCGGCCGTGATGGACCAGCGGGCGTTCGCGGTGAACCGGACCGCCTGACGGGTGTCTCGCTTTGACTTGTACCGGGGCGCACCCACACGTGGGCGCTTGCCCTTCAAGCCGTCGAAGAAGTTCCGGTACGCGGTGTCCAGGTCCCGCAGGGACTGCTGGAGCACGACGGCGGAGACCTCGCCGAGCCAGGCCCGCTCGGGCGTCTGCTTCGCCTCGGTGATCAGCAGCTTCGACAGGTCGCCGGTCTTCGGGAACCGCAGCCCGTCCGCGCGGGCGGTCTCCCGAGCCCTGAGGGCGTCGTTGTAGACCACCCGCGAGCACCCGAACGCCCTCGCCAACGCCGTGCGCTGACCGGCACTCGGGTACAAGCGGAAGCTGTACCGAAGCTGCATACGGATCACGATACACAGTTGGTTTATGGGTATCGATGAGAACGTTCGCACAGGCCGTCACTGCATTTTCCGCATGCATGTCCACTTGGTTTTCGTGACGAAGTACCGGCACTCCGTCTTCGCTGACCGGCACCTGACGCGGTGCGAGGAGATCATGAGAGCCGTTTGCGAGGACTTCGAGGCCGAGCTGGTGGAGTTCAACGGCGAGGCCAACCACGTCCACCTGCTCGTGAACTTCCCGCCTAAGGTCGCCGTGTCCAGGCTCGTGAACTCCCTCAAGGGCGTGTCCTCCCGCAGGCTCCGTCAGGAGTTCCCCGACCTCGTCCGCCACTACTGGCGGGCACAACGCCTGTGGTCCGGCTCGTACTTCGCCGGGTCGGTCGGCGGTGCGCCGCTCAGCACTGTGAAGCAGTACATCGAGCAGCAGAACCGGCCACTCTGACCTGGGCTAAGACATCGTTTCCTTTGGCTTGCTCATTCGTTGGTCTGAGCATGGCGAGTCTTGCTGAGCGGTTGGTGCCGGACGAGTTGTGGGAGTTGTTTCGGCGGGTGGTGCCTCCGACGGAGGTCATACGTCCGCAGGGCGGCGGTCGGCGGAGGGCGGGCGATCGTGAGGTGTTGACGGCGATCGTGTTCGTGGCGACGTCCGGCTGCTCCTGGCGGCAGTTGCCGCCGGTGTTCGGGCCGGCCTGGCCCACCGTCTACCGGCGCTTCGCCCAGTGGTCCAAGGCCCGTGTGTGGGCCCGGCTGCATCGGGTCATCCTCGACGAACTCGGGGCACGCGGGGAGCTGGACTGGTCGCGCTGCGCCATCGACTCTGTCAGCGTGAGGGCTCTCAAAGGGGGCAGCTGACGGGACCGAATCCGACCGACCGCGGCAAGAACGGATCGAAAAATCCACCTGATCGTGGACCGGTCGGGCCTGCCGATCTCGGTGGCGGTCTCTGCGGCGAACACCCACGACAGCCTCGCCCTGCAGCCCCTCGTGCAGGGCATACCTCCCATCCGTAGTCGACGCGGGCCGCGGCGGCGACGGCCGCACAAGCTGCACGGCGACAAGGGCTACGACTACGACCACCAGCGGCGATGGCTCCGCGAGCGTGGAATCACGCCCCGTATCGCTCGTCGCGGCAAGGAAAGCTCCGCCCGGCTGGGCCGTCATCGCTGGGTCGTCGAACGCACCATGTCCTGGCTCGCCGGCTGCAGACGTCTGCACCGCCGCTACGAACGCAAGCCGGAACACTTCCTGGCCTTCACCGCGATCGCGACCAGCCTCATCAACTACCGCAGACTCACCAACTGAAACGACGTCTAAGCAGAACAGCGCGGATCTGTGCCCACAGCTGAGGTCAGAGCAGTTCTCAGATTCGCTTCACCACCGGGCTGAAGCCCGGTGCACTGCGAATAGACCCGGTAGCAACGGACGGCCGCCGGTCCGGGCGCGCATCGGGCGGGCGGGTCGACGGGTCGAACGGGCCGGGGATCGGGGGCCGGAGATCCGGGACTCGGGGGAACGGGCCGAAAGGGCCCGTTCCCGTCGTCCCGTCGTCACCCCGACCCGCCGACCCGCCGACCCGCCGACCCGCCGACCCGCCGAGCGTGGTGTCCGGCGTCCGGCGTCCTACGAGCGCTCCAGCGCCCGGTCGACGAGGGCGCCGGCCGCTCCCGTCCACCCGGCCGGGTCGAGCAGGTCGCCGTGCCCGGCGGCCACGGCAGCCTCGGCGAACGGGACGCCGTCCGCGAGCGCCCGCTCGATCAGCCTCTTCGCCTCCCGCGGGCCGAGCACCGCGGAGAAGCGCTCGCTGACGATCAACCCGCCCGTGAGGCCGAGGTTCTCCGCCATACGGTCCGGGAAGACCCGCAGTCTCTCTGCCAGTTGCGCGAGGTGAGCGGCCGAGCCGCCCGCCAGGCGGAGCAGTTCGCGCAGTGCGGGCCATTCCGCGTGCCACGCGCCGGGCGGTCGCTCGTCCGCGGCCGGCACGGCGCCGAGCAGCACCGCCAGGTGGGACGGCGCCTGCCGTGCGGCGGCCGCCGCTAGGGTCGCGCGCACCGGGTTCGCCTTGTGCGGCATCGCGGACGAGCCGCCCCCGCTGCCCTCGGCGACCTCGCCGATCTCCGTGCGCGACAGCGTCAGCACGTCCTCCGCCGCCTTGCCGAGCGCCGCGCAGACGAAGGCGAGCGCACCGCCGAGGTCGGCCACCGGAGTGCGGAGCGTGTGCCACGGCAATGCCGGCTCGGCCAGGCCCAGTTCGCGCGCGTACGCGGCCACCGGGGGGAGGGCTTCCGCCCCGCCCAGCGCGGCCAGCGTGCCCGCCGCGCCGCCGAGCTGGGCCGGGAGGCGCACCGCTGCGAGCCGGTCGCGCGCGTCCAGGACCAGCGAGCGCCAGCCCGCGGCCTTGAGCCCGAAGGTGGTGGGGACGGCGTGCTGGGTCAGGGTGCGGCCCGGCATGACGGTGTCCCGGTGCTCCGCGGCCAGGCGCGCCAGCGAGGCAGCCGTGCGCTCCAGGTCCCCCAGCACGTGCGTCCGCGTCCGGGCCGCGACCAGCATCAGCGCGGTGTCCAGGATGTCCTGGCTCGTCGCGCCGCGGTGCACGTACGGTGCCCACTCGGCGCCGACGGCCGCGCGCAGCGCCTCCGCGAGCGGGATCACCGGGTTGCCGCCCGCCCGGGCCCGCAGCGACAGTTCCCGCGGGTCGAGGCGGTCCGCGCAGGCCGCGAGCGCGTCGACCGCGCCTGCGGGCGCGCCCTGCGCCCGGGCGAG
>NZ_JAKGCV010000383.1 GCF_021556455.1 Streptomyces fuscigenes
CGCGCGAGCGCGTCGGCGTGCGTGCCCGCGTACCGGCTCCCGCGCGCTGCCGCCCGCCCGTGCCGGCCGCCGCGCGCGCCGCCGCGGCCGTCCCTGCCGTGTTCGTCTCTTCGTGCGCGTCCGGGCGCGCACCCTCGGGCCTGTCCTCAGCGTTGGCAGACATGGCTGCCATGATCCGGCACCGGGCGGGGCCCCGCCCGCCGTTTTGTCCCGCCGGCGGCCCCGCCCCGGACGCGGTCCGCCGGCCGGTGCCCAGGCAGCGGCCCGGGTCGCCCGCCCGGCCGGCGGACCACGACCTCAGCGCCGCACCGCGCGTGTCGCCGACCGGGCCCTGCGCACGAGCGCGTAGCCCTTCGTCAGCACCCGGTCCACGGCGTACGCCCGGCCGATCCCCGTGCCGTCCAGCAGCCGGCCGAACTCGTCGATGCCCGTCGTGCGCCGCACCGTCAGGCGCGCCAGCGCGTAGGGCCCCTGGGCACGGCGGGCCTCGGCGTTGCGCACGGCGAGCGCCTGCGTGAAGCCCGCCTCCCGCACCGCGCCGCGCACCGCGCGGTTCGAGTAGCCGAAGGGGTACGCGAACGACACCGGCGCCGTCCCCGTCTCCTCCGCCGTGATCTCCCGGCAGCGCTCCACCTCGGTCACCAGCCGTCCACGGTCCACCTGGTCCAGCTGCGGATGGGAGTGGCTGTGGCCGCCGATCTCCAGTCCCGCCGCGGCCAGTTCGCGCACCTGCCGCCACTCCAGCATCCGCTCCGGCGCGCCGCCGGTGCCCGGCCTGCCGCGCAGCCACCCCGTCGAGACGAACACGGTCGCGGTCAGGCCGTGCGCGGCCAGCGCCCGCAGGGCGTGCCGGTGCACGCCCTCGTACCCGTCGTCGAAGGTGACCAGCACCGGGCGGGGCGGCAGGGGCGTGCCCCGGCGCCACGCCTCGCCCAGCGCCGCCGTCGTCAGCGGGGTCCTGCCGCGCTCCGCAAGCAGTGCCATCTGCGCGGCGAAATCCCGCGGCGACACCGACAGCGCGCGCGCCGCCGGAGCCGGCTCGTACGCCACCGCGTGGTACATCAGGATCGGCACGGCCCCGGGGGAGCCGGCCGGGGCGTCCCGGGCGGGTGCCGTCATGCCGCTCCCCTCCCGCCCGCGGGGACGGCCCCGGGCGCGCGGCCCTGCTCCGCGCCGAGCGGCAGGATCGGCCCGGACGAGAACGCGACCGCGCCGCCCCGGGTGCGGACGAGCCCCACGGCGTAGCCGGCGGCCGTCGTCAGCACCCCCACGACGATCGCCCCGGCCCGCCGGGCCCCGCCCGGCCTGCCGAGCGCCGCGTCGCGCAGCCCCCGCGCGATGCCGGCGGGCAGCACGCGCGTCGTGTAGCGGCGCTCGGACTCCAGCCCCTTGGCCGAGCCGACGCTCCGCGAGACCAGCGCCTTCGACAGGCCCTCCGCGTACGCGCGGGTACGGAAGTAGCGGAACCGCTCCCGCACCGGCGGCACCTTGTGGTGGATCACCGACCGGTCGTCGATGAGGAGGACCGCGCCGGGCACCGCGCGCGCGACGCGGATGCACAGCTCGGTCTCCTCGCAGCCCAGCGGTCGCCGGTCGCCGTCGCGGCCGATGCCGGTGGCGAACCCCCCGGCCGCGTCGAACGCGCTGCGCCGGAACGAGGCGTTGCCGCCGAGCACGTTGCGCACCCGCGCGCGGCCGGCCGGCAGGCCCCGGTAGGTGCAGCCCACGACCCAGTCGAACTCCTCGGGGAACCACGCGGGCCGCCGTCCCGACGCCCAGGCCGGCAGGGTCCGGCCGCCGACGGCGAGGACGCGCTCGTCGTCGTAGGCGTCCAGGAAGTGGCGCAGCCAGCCCGGCCGGGCGACGGCGTCGTCGTCGAGGAACGCGACGATCTCGCCGCGCGCCGCGGCCACACCCGTGTTGCGGCCCGCGGACAGGCCGCGGGGGCCCGCGTTGGCGAGCACCCGCACCCCCTCCGCCGCCGCGAACGCGGCGCCGAGCCGCGCCCGCAGCGCTTCGTTGTGGTCCACGACGAGAAGCGTCTCCAGCGGCGCGGGCGACTGCCCGGTCACCGACTCGACCGCGGCGAGGATGTCCGCCCAGCGCTCCTCGGTGTAGACGCAGACCACCACCGAGCAGGTGCGCCGGTCTCCCGTCACGGAGCCTCCCCGAGCTGCGCCTCGCCGAGGGAGGCCGGACCCGCCGCCACCGGGCCGAGCGCGGCCGCCGCGGCGGCCGCACGGCCGAGCCCGAGGGGGAGCCGGCCGATCGGCGCCCGGCCGAAGGCGTCGGGCCGCCCCGTCCAGCGCCGCACCGCGCGCGGCACGCCCCTCTCCTTGAAGATCACTTTGAGCACCCGGAGCCCGTCGCGGACCGCCCTCAGGTTGGAGACGCCGTGGATGCGGTCGTACTCGTGGCTCGGTATCTCCTGGACCTTGAGGCCCGCCTTGACGACCCGGATGTTCATCAGGGTCTCCACCTCGAAGCCCGTGCAGTCCAGGGTGATCTCGTCCAGGCAGTGGCGCCAGAAGGCGTTGTAGCCGTAGCAGAGGTCGGTGTATCTCGCGCCGAACTTGGCGTTGACCGCGGCGCACAGGACGCGGTTGCCGAGCTTGCGCACGAACGTCATGTCGTCCGTGCCGCCGCCGTTGGCGAAGCGGGAGCCCTTGGCGAAGTCGGCGCCCGAGACGAGGGCCGAGACATAGCTGACGATCTCCTGGCCGTCGGCGGAGCCGTCCGCGTCGACCATCACGATGATGTCCCCCGTGCAGGCCTCGAAGCCGCTGATCAGGGCATCCCCCTTGCCCTTGCCCCGCTGGCCGACGACCTTGACGCCCGGCCACAGGCGTTCGGCGACGGCGACCGTGTCGTCCGTCGAGTTGCCGTCGACGAGCACCACTTCGTGAATCCAGCCGGGCAGTGTCTTGAATACGTACGGAAGGTTCTCCGCCTCGTTCATGGCCGGGATGACCACGCTCACCGGCGGTGCGATCGCGAGATGCGAGGAGATCGGTCGGTACTCCTCGGCATTGCGCAGAGGCGGAGTTAACCGTTCGGTGCCCGAAACGGCCGGGCGCAGAATGGAGCTCACGAGTCTGTTTCCCTCTCGTCCGGCGGACCGCCCGCCCCCGGGCGGTCCGGCTGAGTTTCCGGTTCGAAAGGGGGGTTCTCAGCCCGGGCATGCGGAAGCGAGCTCCGTGCACCCTGCTGAGCTGGTAAAACTGGCCGCGCGCGGCACGCGACTCGGCGCGGTCCCCGGGCGGCGCGAGCCGACCGGCGACACCGAGCACGGCACCCCCCTACCGCGCCCCGCAACGATTCTCCCGGCGCCCGAGCCCTCCCCTTTGGCCGGTGTACATCGAGTGCCGATGCGGGTGGATGTACGACGGTATTGACGAAAGGGACTGTATGGCAAGACCCGGAGGACGGCTTGCCTTTTCCGTACATTGGCCGTTCTTCGCCGGTCGATTCCGCAAAGGAATGGTCGGCATCTGTCGCGTCTTGCGACCCTCTCGTTTTCTTTCGTCCCACCAGCCTCAAAAGCCACAGCGTTTCTGCGCCATGACGAGGCGTCCGATATCTACGGTACGGGGGATGCCGGCGTTCGGGATCCGGCCGCCGGGCCGATACCTGTCTGTCATGTCCACTTCCGGTGAAGTGGCTCTGCTGGTACCACGGTTGACGGCAGTCACCGTCGAGCGCCGGCAAGAACCGTTATGGGAGGTCGCATGAAACTGTCCCGTTCCACTCCTCGTTCCAGGCGGTCGAGACTCGTGGCGCTCGCCGCCACCGCGGCCACCGGCCTGGCCCTCTCCCTCACCGGGGCGGCGTCCGCCCACGCGGCGCCCGCCGCCGGCACCGACTACGTCGCCCTCGGCGACTCGTACTCCTCCGGCGTCGGCTCCGGCGACTACGACAGCGCGAGCGGCTCGTGCAAGCGCAGCCCCCACGCCTACCCCGCCCTGTGGGCCGCGGCGCACGCGCCGTCCTCCTTCACCTCCACCGCCTGCTCCGGCGCCCGCACGGGGGACGTCGAGTCCGGCCAGCTCGCCCCGCTCAACTCGGGCACCGACCTCGTCTCCATCAGCATCGGCGGCAACGACGCCGGGTTCTCCGACGTCATGACGACATGTGTCCTCAAGTCGGAGGCCACCTGTCTCAGTGCCATCGCGACGGCCAACGGATATATCGACAACACGCTTCCGGGCGCCCTCGACACCGTCTACAACGACATCCACGCCAAGGCGCCCCAGGCCCGCGTGGTCGTCGTCGGCTACCCCCGCTTCTACGAGCTCAACGGCTCGTGCGTGGTGGGGCTCAGCGAGGCCGAGCGCTCCGCGATCAACAACGCCGCTGACCACCTCGACTCCGTGACGGCCAAGCGCGCCGCCGACCACGGGTTCGGCTTCGCGGATGTCAGGCAGGCCTTCACGGGCCACGAGATCTGCTCCAGCGGTACCGCGTGGCTGCACAGCGTGAACCTGCTGAACCTCACCGAGTCCTACCACCCGACGGCGGCCGGTCAGTCGGGCGGCTACCTGCCGGCCTTCACGGCGGCTGCGTCCTGACCGTCCTGACCGTTGGGACCGTCTGGACTGTCTGGACCGTCTGGACCGTCCGGACATCCGGCGCCCGGACATCTCCGTGCGGAAGCCGCTCCCCGGGGCGATCTCGCGCGTAATGCCATGAACCGGGCATCCTGCCGGGAGTTGGCGGTCGAACTGTCCAACTCGCCCTGAAATAGGCAGAACAGGGCGACCGCCAACGCAACACGTACGAGTGTGCTTCTTGTCCGGGACGGGATACACGGGTGTCATGGCGTAGCGATAGGGTTAATCTGCCCGGGGCCGGGCCCAGTCGTACGGGTGGGGAGTGAGATGAAGCAGATAACGGCGCACAGCAGGGCGCGAGTGCCTGCGATTTCGTGCGGGACGGGTGCGAGCAGCACACGCCTCGACCGCCATCTGGCGGTGCTCGGCGGTCCCGCCGTGCCCCAGCGGGAGGCGGCGGAGGCGACGCTGCTGATGCGTGAACTCACCTCGCACGACCATGCGGTGACGCATCAGCGCAAGAGCGCCAGGGTCTCCCTGTTCGCGCCCCTGCGGCGGCTTCGCCGCTCCCTGTTCGGCAACCGCGGCTGACCAACCCGCCCGCGGGCCCGCCGCCCTCGGCGGCCCGGGCCCCGAGGGCACGCCCGCCTGCCGTACCCACCCGCGTCCACCGGCCCCGTTGGTCCCCGCACCCGCACGGTCCCGAGTCCCGCGCCGTGCGGGTGGTTCCCGTCCGCCCCGCACGCGCACGGCCCGCCCCGCACGCGCACGGCCC
>NZ_JAKGCV010000384.1 GCF_021556455.1 Streptomyces fuscigenes
GGGTCCGGCCCCGCGGCGCTCGGGCGCGGCCATCGGCGCCTTCCAGCGCCAGTCCCGTGCGGCACGCGCGCCGCACACCCCCGAACCCGGCGCGGGCGCCGGGACCGACCGCCCTGGCGCGACCGCCGGCCACGGGCCGAAAGCACCCCCCTTCCCTCCGGCACGAGACACGAGAGAAGAACGGCCATGACGCGAACTACCGCCACGTATCAGGATCTCGACTGGCTCCTCGACGGGCTCGTGGACTCGGTGGCCGGGACCAGGAACGCCGTGCTCCTGTCGGACGACGGCCTGGTGATGAGCCACTCCCGCACCGTGGAGCGCGCGGACGCCGAGCGGCTCGCCGCGATCTGCACCGGGCAGCAGAGCCTGGCCCGGGGCGTGGGCCGCCTCTTCGACGGCGGCAGTGTGCACCAGGTGCTGGTGGAGCTGGCGGACCTGTGGCTGTTCATCATCTCCGCGGGCGAGGGCACCCATCTGGCTGTGGTCGCCTCGCAGGACGTCGACGCGGAGGTGATGTCGCTCGCCATGCACGACCTGGTGCGCCAGGTCGGGCAGAAGCTGGGCGCCCGGGCGCGCGGCGAGTTCGAGCCGTTCGGCTCCGGGGACGTGCGCGAGGCGTGAATCCGTACGGGTACAGCCCGGGCGACGACGAGGACGGCGGCACCCGCGGGGAGGCGGAGGCCGCCGGCGGGGGCCCGGACGAGGACGGCGGCGAGGACGGGGCGGGCACGATGGTGCGCCCGTACACGATCACCCGGGGCCGCACGGCGCCCGAGCGCGACGACCTGACCCTGATCACCGTGCTGACGACGGCGCTCGACCCGCGCGACCCGCCGGGCGCGCGCCCGCGCCCGGGACGCCTGCAGCCCGAGCACCGGCTGATCCTGCAGCGCTGCCGGCACGCGACGGCGCTGGCCGAGGTGTCGGCGGCGCTCGGCCTGCCCGTGTCGGTGACCCGGATCCTGGCCGGGGACCTGGTGGCCCAGGGACTGCTGCTCGCCCGCGCGCCGCTGACGGTGGCCCGGGCATCGGGGGGTGCGGACCTCGGCCTGCTGGCCGCGGTCCGCGACGGACTTCGGAGACTCTGAGGACGATGACGACCACGCAGGCGGCGCCCGCCGCCGTGAAGATCCTGATCGCCGGCGGCTTCGGCGTCGGCAAGACCACCATGGTCGGCTCGGTGAGCGAGATCGAGCCGCTGAGCACGGAGGAGTACCTGACGCGCGCCAGCGTCGGCGTGGACGACCTCGCGGGCGTCGACGGCAAGGACACGACCACGGTCGCGCTGGACTTCGGGCGCATCACCGTCAGCCCCGAGCTGGTGGTGTACCTATTCGGCACGCCGGGCCAGGAGCGGTTCTGGTTCATGTGGAACGACCTGGTCAACGGCGCGCTCGGGGCCGTCGTGATCGCCGACACCCGGCGTCTGGGCGCGAGTTTCGCCTCGATCGACTTCTTCGAGAGCCGGAACATCCCGTTCGTGGTGGCGATCAACTGCTTCCACGGGCACAACACCAGGACGGCCGAGGAGATCCGCTCCGCGCTCGACCTCGACCCGCGCGTGCCGCTGCTGGTGGGGGACGTGCGGCGGCGCGCGTTCAGCCGGGACGTCCTGCTGGCGCTCGTGGACGAGCTGATCGAGGCGGCCGCGCCGGTCGGCTGACGGCCGCGGGGCGGGCCGCCGGACCGGACCCCGGCCCCCCGTCGCGGGGAGGCGGGATCCGGCCGGGGCGGCGCCGGGTTCCGGTGCTCAGTCCTCGATGGCCGTCATGACGTGCTTGATGCGCGTGTAGTCGTCGAAGCCGTACGAGGACAGGTCCTTGCCGTAGCCCGACTTCTTGAAGCCGCCGTGCGGCATCTCCGCGACCAGCGGGATGTGCGTGTTGATCCAGACGCAGCCGAAGTCGAGCGACCTCGACAGGCGCATGGCCCGCGCGTGGTCCTTGGTCCACACGGAGGACGCGAGGGCGTACTCGACGTCGTTCGCGTAGGCGAGGGCCTGGGCCTCGTCGGTGAAGGACTGGACCGTGATGACCGGGCCGAAGACCTCGTTCTGGATGATCTCGTCGTCCTGCTTGAGGCCGGAGACGACGGTCGGGGCGTAGAAGTAGCCCTTGTCGCCGACGCGCTCGCCGCCCGCCTCGACCTTCGCGTGCGCGGGCAGCCGGTCGATGAAGCCGGACACCCGCTCCAGCTGGTTGGCGTTGTTGAGCGGTCCGTACAGGACGTCGTCGTCGTCCGCGGCGCCGGTCTTCGTCTCGGCGGCGGCCCGCGCGAGCGCGCGGACGAACTCGTCGTGGACGGACTCGTGCACGAGCACGCGGGTGGCGGCGGTGCAGTCCTGCCCGGCGTTGAAGTACCCGGCGACGGAGATGCCCTCGACGGCCTTCGCGATGTCGACGTCCTCGAAGACGATGACGGGCGCCTTGCCGCCGAGCTCCAGGTGGACGCGCTTGACGTCCTTGGCGGCCGACCCGGCGACCTCCATGCCGGCGCGCACGGAGCCGGTGATCGACGCCATCGCGGGCGTCTTGTGCTCGACCATGGCGCGGCCGGTGTCGCGGTCGCCGCAGATGACGTTGAAGACGCCCTTGGGTGCGACGGAGCCGATGATCTCGGCCATCAGGACCGTGGAGGCCGGGGTGGTGTCGGACGGCTTGAGGACGACGGTGTTGCCCGCGGCGAGCGCCGGGGCGAACTTCCACACGCCCATCATCATCGGGTAGTTCCACGGCGCGACCTGCGCGCAGACGCCGACCGGCTCGCGGCGCACGAAGGACGTGAGGCCGTCCATGTACTCGCCGGCCGAGCGGCCCTCCAGCATGCGCGCGGCACCCGCGAAGAAGCGGATCTGGTCCACCATCGGCGGGATCTCCTCGGTGCGCGTGAGGCCGAGGGGCTTGCCGGTGTTCTCCGACTCGGTGGCGATCAGCTCCTCCGCGCGCTCCTCGAAGGCGTCCGCGATCTTCAGCAGCACCTTCTGGCGCTCGGCGGGGGTGGTGTCCCGCCAGGCGGGGAACGCGGCGGCGGCGGCCTCCATGGCGGCGTCGACGTCAGCGGGGCCGGACAGCGGCGCCGTGGCGTAGACCTCACCGGTGGCGGGGTTCACCACATCGGTGGTGCGTCCGTCGGCGGCGTCCCGGAACTCCCCGTTGATGTAGTTGCGCAGACGGCGCGGCTCGGTGGTCACTGCCACCCCTCCTGTCGGTCGGATGTCCGATGTGTGAGACACCCACCCTAGTCAACCCCTCGACGCTTTCGACAGGCCCGACGCCCCGCAACTTCGGATTCGGTTTATTTTGGCTGCCGGGACAACGAATTTCATCGAGGAAGGGTTGCGTGACGGACGAGGAGCAAGGCAGAGTGAGTGATGTGGTCAGTCGCAGCGCAGAGTTCAGGAACGGGAACAGCTCCGCCCACGGCATCGACGCCGTCTCCCTCGCCATCATCGAGCAGCTCCAGGAGGACGGGCGGCGCCCGTACTCGGCCATCGGGAAGGCCGTCGGGCTCTCCGAGGCGGCCGTGCGCCAGCGCGTGCAGAAGCTCCTCGACCAGGGCGTGATGCAGATCGTCGCCGTCACCGACCCGCTCACCGTGGGCTTCCGGCGGCAGGCGATGGTCGGGATCAACGTCGACGGCGACATCGAGTCCGTCGCCGAGGCGCTCACCGCGATGTCCGAGTGCGAGTACGTGGTGGTCACCGCGGGCTCCTTCGACCTCATGGTCGAGATCGTCTGCGAGGACGACGACCACCTGCTCGAAGTGATCTCGAAACGGATACGCACCCTTCCGGGTGTGCGCTCCACCGAGAGCTTCGTCTATCTCAAGCTGAAGAAGCAGACCTACATGTGGGGAACCCGATAGCCGTGAGCAAGGACCTCTCCAAGACCGCGTACGACCACCTGTGGATGCACTTCACGCGCATGTCGTCGTACGAGAACGCGCCCGTGCCGACGATCGTGCGCGGCGAGGGCACGTACATCTACGACGACGCCGGCAAGCGCTACCTGGACGGGCTCTCCGGCCTGTTCGTCGTCAACGCGGGCCACGGCCGCCACGAGCTGGCCGAGACCGCGTACAAGCAGGGCCAGGAGCTGGGCTTCTTCCCCGTCTGGTCGTACGCGCACCCGAAGGCGGTCGAACTCGCGGAGCGGCTCGCGCACTACGCGCCGGGCGACCTGAACAAGGTGTTCTTCACGACGGGCGGCGGCGAGGCCGTCGAGACGGCGTGGAAGCTGGCCAAGCAGTACTTCAAGCTCACCGGCAAGCCCACCAAGTACAAGGTCATCTCGCGTGCGGTCGCCTACCACGGCACCCCGCAGGGCGCGCTGTCCATCACCGGCCTCCCCGCGCTCAAGGCGCCGTTCGAGCCGCTCGTGCCGGGCGCGCACAAGGTCCCCAACACGAACATCTACCGTGCGCCGATCCACGGCGACGACCCGGAGGCCTTCGGGCGCTGGGCGGCCGACCAGATCGAGCAGCAGATCCTCTTCGAGGGGCCCGAGACGGTCGCCGCGGTGTTCCTGGAGCCCGTGCAGAACGCCGGCGGCTGCTTCCCGCCCCCGCCCGGCTACTTCCGGCGGGTGCGCGAGATCTGCGACCAGTACGACGTGCTGCTCGTGTCCGACGAGGTCATCTGCGCGTTCGGCAGGCTCGGCACGATGTTCGCGTGCGACAAGTTCGGCTACGTGCCGGACATGATCACCTGCGCGAAGGGCATGACGTCGGGCTACTCGCCGATAGGCGCCTGCATCGTCTCCGACCGCCTCGCCGAGCCGTTCTACCAGGGGGACAACACCTTCCTGCACGGCTACACCTTCGGCGGGCACCCCGTGTCGGCCGCGGTGGGCCTCGCCAACCTCGACATCTTCGAGCGCGAGGGCCTCAACCAGCACGTCCTCGACAACGAGTCCGCCTTCCTGACGACCCTGCAGCGGCTCCACGACCTGCCGATCGTCGGCGACGTCCGGGGCAACGGGTACTTCTACGGGATCGAGCTGGTCAAGGACAAGGCGACCAAGGAGACCTTCACCGACGAGGAGACCGAGCGGGTCCTGTACGGCTTCCTCTCGCACGCGCTCTACGACGCCGGCCTGTACTGCCGGGCCGACGACCGGGGCGACCCGGTGGTGCAGCTGGCGCCTCCGCTGATCTCCGACCAGGGGACCTTCGACGAGATCGAGGGCATCCTGCGGGCGGTCCTCACGGAGGCGTGGACGAAGCTCTGACCCGCCGCCGGCGCCCCACACCGACCGCCCGCGCGGCACGCCCCGCGCGGGCGCGCGCGGGGGCGGGGCGCCCG
>NZ_JAKGCV010000385.1 GCF_021556455.1 Streptomyces fuscigenes
GCCCGGGGGCACCCGCCCCGAGGAGTGCGGGCCCGGCGGGGGGCCGCACCCGTCCGGTGCCGGGGTAGAACGCAGCGCCAAGGTCGTCCAAAGGGCGTGTCCCGCGCCCTCTTCCTCCCCCTCGGGCCCCTACGTTGGTTCGGTGGAGCAGCACAGGACACGCGAACCCCGGATCCCCTCGTCGTACGGGCCGCGCGGTGCGTCCGCCCAGCCCGCCGGCGTCTACCGGGCGGCCGTCGCGCCCACGGCCTCCGCCGCCTCGGGCCGCCGGCAGGCGCCCGTCGTGGCCGCCCTCAGAGGTCTGCCGCGGCCGCGCCTGACCGGGCTGGGCACCGGGCTGTTCGCCGCCCTGTCGATGGTCTTCCTCGGCTTCGTGGACGATCTGCTGTTCGGGGCCTCCGCCGTGTTCTTCGGGGTGATGTTCCTGCCGGTCAGCGCCGCGACCGCGCTGTGGGTGCGGGCGGCGGACCTGGTGACGGCGCCGATCGCGGTCCCGATCGCGTTCGCCCTCGGCACGGTCCCGGTCTCCGGGGGCACCGGCGGTTTCGCGACGCAGGCGATGGCGGTCGTGACGTCGCTCGCGATGCACGCGGGCTGGCTGTACGGGGGCACGCTGGTGGCCGGCGTGATCGCGTCCGTGCGCAAGATCCGGGAGATGGGGCGCCGGCAGGCGGAGCGGGACGCCGAGGCGCGGGCCATGCGGACCGCCCGGCCGGGCGACGGGCTGCGCGGGGCCACCGTACGGGGGCCCCGCCGCGGCTGAGCCGGTCCTTCGGTCCCGCCGCGGCTGAGCCGGACCCCACGGCGCCCGCGGACGGGCAGCGGATGCCGGGGGCCCGCGCGGACGGGCGGACCGCCGGCGCGGGCCGCCTGCTCGGTGCCTGCTTCTGGTGTTCGGGGCCTACTGCTGGGACGCCGTCATGGCCGCGCCGACGATGCCCGCGTTGTTCTGGAGCTGCGCCGGGACGATCTCGGCCCGGATGCCCTCGATGTAGTGCAGGAACTTGTCGGCCTTGCGGCTGACGCCGCCGCCGATGATGAACAGCTCGGGCGAGAAGAGCATCTCCAGGTGCGCGAGGTACTTCTGCACCCGGTGGGTCGCCCAGTGGTGGTAGCTGAGGTCCTCGTCCTCCTTGGCCTTGGAGGACGCCTTCTTCTCGGCGTCGTGCCCGTTCAGTTCCAGGTGGCCGAACTCCGTGTTCGGGACGAGGGCGCCGTCGTGGAAGAGGGCGCTGCCGATGCCCGTGCCGAACGTCAGGAGCATGACGACGCCCTTGCGTCCGCGGCCCGCGCCGAAGGTCATCTCGGCGACGCCCGCCGCGTCCGCGTCGTTCATGACCGTGACCGGCATGCCGAGGCGGTCGCCGATCAGACTGCCCCCGTCCACGTCGACCCACGACTTGTCGACATTGGCCGCGGTGCGGATCACCGACCCGGTCACGACGCCGGGGAAGGTCACCCCGATGGGCCCCGACCAGCCGAAGTGCTCGACGACCTCGACGACACCCTCGAGGACGCCGTCGGGCGTCGCCGGGTGCGGGGTCAGTACTTTGTGCCGGGGCTCCGCCAGGTCGCCGCGGTCCAGGTCGACGGGTGCGCCCTTGATGCCAGAGCCGCCGATGTCCACTCCGAAGACGTTCATGAACACCACGTTAAGGCCAGGCGGGGGGCCGTACGGCCGCGTCGGCGCAATCCGGCCGACAGCCTTCGCGTGCCGACCGGCGGGGGCGCCCGGGCCGGGGTCCGGACGGCGGCGCGGACCGGGTCGGCCGGGACGTCCGGACGCGGGTCCGGACCGACTCGGGGCCGGGCCCCGGGCGGCGCCGCCGCCGACGGGCTCAGGACGCGCCGAGCTCCGCGCGCAGGTCCCTGCGCAGCTCCTTGGGCAGCGAGAACGTGATCGACTCCTCGGCCGCCTTCACGATCTCGACGTCCTCGAAGCCGTGCCCCGACAGCCACTCGAGGACGCCCTCGACGAGGACGTCGGGCACGGAGGCGCCCGAGGTCAGGCCCACCGTCGTGACACCGTCGAGCCAGGCCGCGTCGATCTCCTCCGCGCCGTCGACCAGGTGCGCGTCGCGCGCGCCCGCGCCCAGCGCGACCTCGACCAGCCGGACCGAGTTGGACGAGTTCTTCGAGCCGACCACGATCACGAGGTCCGCGGCGGCGCCCATCTGCTTCACCGCGATCTGGCGGTTCTGCGTGGCGTAGCAGATGTCGTCGCTGGGCGGCGAGACCAGCTGCGGGAACTTCTCCTTGAGCCGGTCGACCGTCTCCATCGTCTCGTCGACGGACAGCGTGGTCTGCGAGAGCCACACGACCTTGGACTCGTCGCGCACCTTCACGTCGGGGACGTCCGCGGGGCCGTCGACGATCGTGATGTGCTCGGGCGCCTCGCCCGAGGTCCCGATGACCTCCTCGTGGCCCTCGTGGCCGATCAGGAGGATGTCGAAGTCGTCCTTCGCGTAGCGGACGGCCTCGCGGTGGACCTTGGTGACGAGGGGGCAGGTCGCGTCGATCGTGGCGAGGTTGCGGGCCGCCGCCTCCTCGTGGACGACGGGGGCGACGCCGTGCGCCGAGAACATCACGATGGAGCCCTCGGGCACCTCGGCGGTCTCCTCGACGAAGATGGCGCCCTTCTTCTCGAGGGTTTTCACGACGTACTTGTTGTGGACGATCTCGTGCCGCACGTAGATCGGGGCGCCGTACTGCTCCAGGGCCTTCTCCACGGCGATCACGGCGCGGTCCACGCCCGCGCAGTACCCACGGGGGGAGGCGAGGAGGACGCGCTTTCCGGCTCCGGCGGGCGTCGCGGGCTGGTCGGGCGTTGCAGTCATGCACTCATCGTACGGGGGTGCCCCCGGCGCCAGGGAGCGCCCGCCCGGGGCGTGCACCGGGCGGGCCACGCGGGGCGCGCACGGTCGCCCCCGCCCTGCGCCCGTGCGTTCCCCCGGCGCCGACCGGCGAGCCCCGGGGCGGCCGTTCCGGCGCTCGGGTCCTGCCGGCGGGCGGACAGTGTCGTCCGCGGCTCTCCGCGTTGTCGGACCCGGCGGATACGCTCGCGGGTATGGCTCTGACGACGTCACCGGATGCCCCGCTGCCCGTGGGCGAGGTCTCGCGCCTGATCGGCGGCTGGATCGACCGGCTGGGCGCGGTCTGGGTGGAGGGGCAGATCACGCAGCTGTCCCGGCGCCCCGGCGCGGGCGTGGTCTTCCTGACCCTGCGGGACCCGTCGTACGACATCTCGGTCGGCGTGACGTGCTACCGCCAGGTGTTCGACGCGATCGCCGACGTGGTGTCCGAGGGCGCGCGCGTCGTCGTCCACGCGAAGCCCGAGTGGTACGCGCCGCGGGGCCAGCTGTCGCTGCGTGCCGCGGAGATCCGGCCGGTGGGCATGGGCGAGCTGCTGGTGCGGCTGGAGCAGCTGAAGAAGTCGCTCGCCGCGGAGGGCCTGTTCGCGGCCGGGCGCAAGCGGCCGCTGCCGTTCCTGCCGCGGCTGATCGGCCTGGTCTGCGGGCGCGCCTCGGCCGCCGAGCGGGACGTCCTGGAGAACGCGCGGCGCCGGTGGCCCGCGGTCCGCTTCGAGGTGCGCAACACGGCCGTGCAGGGGGTCAACGCGGTCACCCAGGTCGTGCAGGCGGTCAAGGAGCTCGACGCGATCGACGAGGTCGACGTGATCGTGGTGGCCCGCGGCGGCGGCAGCGTCGAGGACCTGCTGCCCTTCTCCGACGAGCAGCTGATCCGGGCGGTCGCCGCCTGCGGCACCCCGGTCGTCTCGGCGATCGGCCACGAACCCGACTCGCCCCTGCTGGACCTGGTGGCGGACGTGCGGGCCTCCACGCCGACGGACGCGGCCAAGCGGGTCGTGCCGGACGTGGGCGAGGAGCTGGAGCGCGTGGACGCGCTGCGCGGGCGCGCCCTGCGCACGGTGCGCGCCCTGCTGGAGCGGGAGGAGCGCGGCCTCGCGCATGCGCTGGCGCGCCCGGTGATGGAGCGCCCGCAGCGGATGGTGGACGAACGGGAGGCGGAGGTGGGGGCCCTGGAGGACCGCGCCCGGCGCGTCCTGCGCCACCTGCTGGACCGCGCGGACTCGGAGCTGTCGCACACGCTGGCGCGGGTGGTGGCGCTCTCCCCCGCGGCGACCCTGGAGCGCGGGTACGCGGTGCTCCAGCAGGCGGACGGCTCGGTGGTCCGCGCGCCCGGGCAGGTGGCATCGGGCGACGAGCTGCGCGCGCGGGTCGCGGAGGGCGAGTTGCGCGTACGGGCGGACTGAGCCCGGAGGCCGGCGACAGGTCCCCGGCGGGGCGCCATTCTGCGGGGGAAGGCGGCGGCGCCGGACGAGTCGCGGCCCTTCGGGAGTCGCGGTTGCGGCGCGTCCCGGCCGGTCAGTCCTCGGCGGGTTCGTCCGTCTTCAGGGCCGCGTCGAGCCGCTCGCGGGCGCCGTCCAGCCAGCGGCGGCAGACCTTCGCCAGCTCCTCGCCGCGCTCCCACAGCGCGAGCGACTCCTCCAGGCTGGTGCCGCCCGCCTCCAGGCGGCGCACGACGTCGATCAGCTCGTCCCGCGCCTGCTCGTACCCGAGGGCGCCGGCCGGCTGCTCCGGTGCCGCATCCGTCTCCGTCTTGGCCATGCGACCAGCTTAGAGGCGGGTACCGACAGTCAGTCCTGCGTGCGGGCGAACTGGAGCGAACCGGCCATCCGGGCCAGGTCACCGGACGAGGCCGTGCCGGTCACCACGGTGGTCGCGCCGTTCTCGGTGCGCACGAGCGCGTCGTAGCGGCTGCCCTTCCACCGCTGCCAGGACGTGCCGCCGATGTCCTGCGTCCTGCCGGTGTTCCGCGCGTTCTGGCTGACGTCGGACACGTAGTCCTTCACGGGCGACGTCGACTGCTCGACCGCCACGTACTGCCCGGCCGCGTCCAGGAAGCCGAGGTGCCAGGCGTGGCCGCCGCCCTGGTCGTACGTGACGGACGTCGCCTTCCACGTCGCCGGCAGCCCCACGGGCGCGGCCACCGGGTAGGGGGCGGCGCGGCGCGCGGTGAGGAGCTCGACGCGGTAGTCCACGCGCTGGACGGGGTCGGCCTTGTCGTCGTGCGGGATGAAGAACGTGTAGATCACGCCGACGACCGCGCCGATGACGATGAGCGAGAGGATCATGCCGCGCACGGACCGGTTCCGCTGCCGGGAGGGTCCCCCGGCCGGTCGCCCCGGTGCCGCCGCGGCACCCGTCCGCGCGCCGTCGGACCGCCCCGCGCCGTCGGACCGGGCGCCGTCGGGCCGGGCGTCGT
>NZ_JAKGCV010000386.1 GCF_021556455.1 Streptomyces fuscigenes
CGGCCTCGGCCCCGACCCGCTCGGCGGCGGCCGCCGCCTCGCGCCGGATGCGGTCCGCGCTCTCCTGCGCCTCCGTCTTGAGGCGCTCGGCCTCCGTCGCGGCCTCGGTCCGCAGCCGTACGGCCGTGTTCTCGGCCTCGGCGCGGTACGCGGACGCGTCGCCCGCGGCCTCCGTGCGCAGCCGCTCGGCCTCCGCCTCGGCCTGCTCGCGCAGCGAGCGGATGCGCTCCGCGTTCTCCGTGCGCAGCCGCTCGGTCTCCTCGGCGGCCTCGTGGCGCAGGCGCTCGCTCTCCGCGCGCGCCTCGGTGAGCGCCTCATCGGCGGCGTCCACGCGCTGCGCCGCCTCGGTCTGAAGGCGCGTCAGCTCGGCCGCCGCCTCCGACTTGCGGGCCTCGATGCCCCGTTCGGTCTCCTCGCGCAGCCGGGCGGCAGCCTCCTCGGCGGCCGCCTTCGCCGCCTCCGCCTGCTCCTCGCCCTCGGCGCGCAGCCGTTCGGCCTCGGTGCGGGTGCGCTCCAGCGTCTCCTCGGCCTGGCGGCGCAGCGCCGTGGCCCGTTCGATGGCCTCGGTGCGCACCCGCTCGCTCTCGGCGGTGGCCCCCGAGCGCATCTCGTCGGCGTCCGCGCGGGCCTTCGTCAGCAGCTCCTCGGCCGACTTGGCGGCCTCCTCGATCTGCTGGACCGCCTCGCGGCGTGCCTCGCCGCGGATCTGCTCGCCCTCGGCGACGGCCTCGGAGCGCAGCGCCTCGGCCTCGCCGCGCAGCCGCCGCGCCTCCTCCTGGAGTTCGACGGTCTTGGCGCGGTACTCCTTGGTGTCGTCCTTCGCGGCGCCCTTGAGCTGGTCGGCCTGCTCCGCGGCCTCCTCGCGCAGCCGGTCCGCCTCGGCCTCGGCCTCGCGCCGTACGCGCTCGGCCTCCTCGCCGGCCTTGCGCCGCGTGTCCTGGGCGTCCCCGGAGGCCTTCGTCAGCACCTCGTCGGCCGTCCGCGCGGCCTTGGCGAGCTGTGCGGCGGTGTCCTCGGCGGCGGCGGAGCGCGCCTTCTCGGCGGCCTCCGCGACGAGCTTCTCGGCTTCGGCGCGGGCGTCCGCGAGCACCTGCTCGGCGTCCGCCTTGGCCGCCTCGGCCTGCTCCGTCGCCTCACCGACGAGGCGGGCGATCTCGGCCTTCGCGGTGCGGGTGCGCTGCTCGTTCTGCGACTCGGCGCCCGCGAGGCGCTTGACCGCGGTCTCCTTGGCCTCCGCGACGACCTTGTCGGCCTCCGCGCGGGCCTCGCGCAGCCGCTCCTCGGCCTCCTGCATCCGCTGCTCGGCGGCCCGGCTCAGCTCCGCGGCCTGCTGGCGCGCCTGGTCGGACTCGGCCGCCGAGGTCGTCCGCAGCTGCTCGGCGTGGCTCGTGGCCTCCTGGGCCTGGTTGGAGGCCGCGTTCAGCAGCCGCTCCGCGTCCCTGCGGGCCCGCAGCAGCAGCGCCTCGGCCTCGCCGCGCGCGGTCTCCGCCTCGGACGTGAGGCGCTGGCGGGCCTCCTCGGCCACCCGCGCCGCCTCGGTGCGGGCCGCGGACAGCGAGCGCTCGGCCTCGGCTCGGGACTCCTCCATGAGCCGGCGGGCCTGCGACTCGGTGCGGGCCCGCAACTGCTCCGCCCACGCGACGTTCTCGTTGACGTGGGACTCGACGGTCTGCCGGCGCTCCGCGAGTTCCTGGTCGAGGCGCTGGCGGCGCTGCACTGCCTCCGCGTGCAGCTCGGCCTGGAGGCGCGACTGGTGCTCGGCGTGCTCCTGGAGGATGCGCTGCGTCTGGGCGCGCGCCTCCCGCAGCTCGCGCTCGGCGTCCGAACGCAGCTGGTCGGCCTGCATCTGGGCATTGCGGAGCATCTGCTCCGCCTGGTAGCCCAGATCGGCGCCGTCGTACGAGGAGGGCCGCATGGCGAGGTTGCGGCGCGCCTCGTGGAGCTTGGCGCGCAAGACCTCGACCTGGTAACCGAGGTCCTCGGCGTGCTGGACGGCCTTCTCCCGCGCGGTCCTGAGCCGGTCCATCTCGGCTTCGATCCGCGAGAGCTGGTCGTCAGCCCGGTGGCTCTCCTGGCGTTCGTAGCCCCGCACTGCGCGGTCCCATCCGTCCCCTGGTCGCAACTCTGCTGAGCGAGTGCCGTTCTGGGTGAACGGCCCCCCGGGGGAATGGTGTCAGATCATCGGTGGGGGCGCCGCCCCGGCCCGGCCCCGGCCCGGAGCGGCCCACTCTACCGGGCCCGCGATGCCCGGGGTCAGTGCTCCGTGGCGGAGGTGACCAGTTCCGTGAGGACTCCGTGGCAGTCCTTGGGGTGAAGAAAGGTGATACGTGAGCCCATCGTGCCCGTCCGGGGCTCGTCGTAGAGGACGCGGACGCCCTTGCCCCTGATCGCCTCGGAGTCGCCGTCGACGTCCCCGGTGCCGAAGGCGATGTGGTGCACGCCCTCCCCGTTCTTGGCCAGCCACTTGCCGACGGCGGAGTCCTCCCGCACCGGTTCGAGCAGCTGCAGGTACGTGGAGCCGCCGTCCGACGTGCCGTTGACGCGGAGCATGGCCTCGCGCACGCCCTGCTCCTCGTTGACCTCGGTGTGGCAGACCTCGAAGCCGTAGGTCGACCGGTAGAACTCGACAGTTGTGTCAAGGTCGTGACAGGCGATTCCGATGTGATCGATACGCGTCAGCATGCGACCAGTCCAGCGCGGAGCGGACCGTCACGCAACGTGCGCGCCGTCACACGGACCGGCCGGTGACCGATGTCCGTACCCGCCGGTACATTGGAAGTTAACCGTCGTTCACGGCGTGCACCCGTCGAGACCGGGGCGGCCCGCCCGCCCGGGCGCCGCACGCACCGTCGCATGCAAAGGGGTCCCGCTCATGTCCGCTTCGCACACCACCACGTCAGTGATCGTCGCGGGCGCGCGCACGCCCATGGGGCGCCTCCTCGGCTCCCTGAAGTCGTTCTCCGGCGCCGACCTCGGCGGCTTCGCCATCAAGGCCGCCCTGGAGCGCGCGGGCGTCGGCCCCGACCAGGTGGAATACGTGATCATGGGCCAGGTGCTCCAGGCCGGCGCGGGCCAGCTCCCCGCCCGCCAGGCCGCGGTCAAGGCCGGCATCCCGATGACGGTCCCCGCGCTGACGATCAACAAGGTCTGCCTCTCCGGCCTCGACGCGATCGCGATGGCCGACCAGATGATCCGCGCCGGCGAGTTCGACATCGTCGTGGCGGGCGGCCAGGAGTCCATGACGAACGCGCCGCACCTCCTGCCGAAGTCCCGCGAGGGCTACAAGTACGGCTCGCTCGAGGTCCTCGACTCGATGGCGCACGACGGCCTGACCGACGCCTACGAGGACATCGCCATGGGCGCCTCGACGGAGAAGCACAACACGCGCCTGGGCATCGAGCGGGCCCCGCAGGACGAGTTCGGCGCGCGCTCCCACCAGCGGGCCGCCGCTGCCCAGAAGAACGGCGTCTTCGAGGCGGAGATCGTCCCGGTCGAGGTCCCGCAGCGCAAGGGCGACCCGATCCTGTTCGCGGCCGACGAGGGCATCCGCCCCGACACCACCGCCGAGGGCCTCGCCCGGCTGCGCCCCGCCTTCTCCGCCGACGGCACGATCACCGCGGGCACCTCCTCGCAGATCTCCGACGGGGCCGCGGCCGTCGTCGTGATGAGCCGGGCCAAGGCGGAGGAGCTCGGCCTCGAATGGCTGGCGGAGATCGGCGCCCACGGCAATGTCGCCGGCCCGGACAACTCCCTCCAGTCCCAGCCGTCCCACGCGATCGAGCACGCCCTGGGCAAGGAGGGCCTCGCCGTCGCCGACCTCGACCTCATCGAGATCAACGAGGCCTTCGCGGCCGTGGCCGTACAGTCCATGAAGGACCTGGGAGTTTCCCCCGACCTGGTGAACGTGAACGGCGGCGCGATCGCCCTCGGCCACCCGATCGGGATGTCCGGGGCGCGGCTCGTGCTGCATCTCGCGCTGGAGCTCAAGCGGCGCGGCGGCGGGATCGGGGCGGCCGCGCTGTGCGGCGGTGGCGGCCAGGGCGACGCGCTGATCGTGCGCGTGGCCCGCTGACCTGGGCCGCTCGGGCGCCCCGGCAGCGGGACGCCGCGAGGGGACCAGCAGGCAGGACGGCTGACCAGCCGACACGACAGGAGCCGCCGGCCGGGGCCGGCCGGCGCACGGGAGGATCAGGGCTGTGGTGGACGTCTCCGAACTCGTCGCCCGGGCACGGGAGGGCAGGCCGCGCGCCGTGGCGCGGCTGATCTCCCTCGTCGAAGGGGCGTCACCGCAGCTGCGCGAGGTCATGGCGGCGCTGGCGCCACTGACCGGCGGGGCGTACGTGGTGGGGCTGACGGGCTCGCCCGGCGTCGGCAAGTCGACGTCGACGTCCGCGCTGGTGACCGCGTACCGCAAGGCGGGCCGGCGGGTCGGGGTGCTCGCGGTCGACCCGTCGTCCCCCTTCTCCGGCGGAGCGCTGCTCGGCGACCGGGTGCGGATGTCGCAGCACGCCTCGGACCCCGGCGTCTACATCCGATCGATGGCCACGCGGGGCCATCTCGGCGGCCTCGCGTGGGCGGCGCCGCAGGCGATCCGCGTGCTGGACGCCGCCGGCTGCGACGTGATCCTGGTCGAGACGGTCGGCGTCGGCCAGTCCGAGGTGGAGATCGCCTCGCAGGCCGACACCTCGGTGGTGCTGCTCGCGCCGGGCATGGGCGACGGCATCCAGGCGGCCAAGGCCGGAATCCTGGAGATCGGCGACGTCTACGTGGTCAACAAGGCCGACCGGGAGGGCGCCGACGCCACCGCGCGCGAGCTGAACCACATGCTCGGCCTCGGCGAGTCCCGCGCCGCGGGCGACTGGCGGCCCCCGATCGTCAAGACGGTCGCGGCCCGCGGCGAGGGCACGGACGAGGTCGTCGAGGCGCTGGAGAAGCACCGCGCCTGGATGGAGGAGCACGGCGCGCTGTCCGCGCGCAGGACGCGCAGGGCCGCTCGCGAGGTGGAGACCATCGCCGTCACGGCGCTGCGCGAGCGCATCGCGGACCTGCGCGGCGACGCCCGCCTGGAGGCGCTGGCCGGCCGGGTGGTCGCAGGCGATCTGGACCCGTACGCGGCGGCCGACGAACTGATCGCGGGCGTCACGGGCAACGGTTCCTGACGCGCCCGGCGGCCCGGGCACCGCGGGCCCGGCCCGCCGCCGGACCTCCGGCACGCGGGGCGCGACGGCCCCCGGCCCGCTGCCGTGTCGCGGA
>NZ_JAKGCV010000387.1 GCF_021556455.1 Streptomyces fuscigenes
TGTGCCGTACGGGCTCGCGTCACGAGGAGCCGCGCCGTCCGGCGGGGCGGTGGGCCCCGGTACGCGGCCCGCGGCCCCCGCCGGGGGCACGGCGGCCGGGGACTGGTCCCCGGCCGGCCGCGGGTCGTGCTCGGGTGCCACGTTCAGCAGCCCTTCTTGGCGAAGTTCATGTGCAGGTTCGGCAGGGTGAACTTGGCCGCGGTGGTGGCGTAGTTGGTCTGCCGGAAGCCCGTCAGGGTCGCGGTGTCCGCCTGCTGGCCGAAGACCCCGAGCGGGCCCTTGACCGGGGGCTTGTCGAAGGTCGACGAGTCGCCGCCGATCTCGATGTTGCCGAACGAGGCGCCGGCCGCCGCGATGTCCGTCGAGTCGGTGGTCAGTGTGTCGGCCTCCACCCGGTGGCCCGCCTTGGTGCCGGCCGTCAGGTGCAGGTAGGTGCCGCCCAGGGACACGCTCTGGCAGAGGTTGGTGATCTCGGCGTGCCGGAACGCGCTGACGATCACCAGCTCCTGTCCGCCGGTGTCACCGGCGTTGGGGCTGTTGTCCGCCATGCTGTCCAGCGCGCCGAACTGGCCGAAGCCGGTGCCCTCCAGCGAGTCGCCGCTCACCACGAACGGCATGCCGGAGATGGCGAACTGTGCCGCGATCGCGCCCTGCGCGGTGAGCACCACCAGCGTGGCGGCGATCGCGGCGGCGGGCACGCCCATGATGGCGGCCCTGCGAAAGCGCACCCTGCCCCTGCGGGCGGGTGCCGGCGAGGACGCTCCGGCACCCTCGGTGTCGAATCTTGATGGTTCCTCGGAGATGGCCATGAATGAAGGCTCCCTTGAGCACGCTGACGATCGCGGAACGACGTGCGTCGGCTTCGCCCTGGCGCGGACCGCTCCCCTCGTACGCCACTGGACCCGGCCGGGCGACCCGGCGGAAGTGGCGACGCAGCCATGGGAGCACCTCGGAAGTTACCCCCAGGTACACCCCCGGTCAACGGGTTCTGTGAAAAAGAGGTGTTCTTTGTGTGCATCGTCGTGGCATCCCGCAACTACCGGGGACGACGGTGCAGTTACGGGCCCCCCACCGCAGGTCGGCGCTCCCCCGCGGCGGCCTCCCGGACACCGAAGGGTGCAAGAACCACACACAGCAGGGTCGGCAGCAGGTCCGGCAGGCCCTCCGCCGCGCCCTGCGAGAT
The DNA here is from genome assembly GCF_021556455.1 of Streptomyces fuscigenes. Taxonomy (GTDB): domain Bacteria; phylum Actinomycetota; class Actinomycetes; order Streptomycetales; family Streptomycetaceae; genus Streptomyces; species Streptomyces fuscigenes. The sequence goes on from NZ_JAKGCV010000387.1 coordinate 1,184, forward strand.
GCGCCGGTACAGCGCGAGGTGCACCGCGCCGATCAGCGCGTCGACCAGCTCCACGTCGACGACTCCCGGCGGGGCGGACGGCGCGCCGTCGAAGAACCTGCGGAAGCTGCGCAGCAGTTCCTCCCGCTCGGCGCGGCCCGCCCCGCCGATGACCTCCACCTCCACCAGCATCGCGGCGAACGCGGGCGTCCCCGCGAGGATCGCCAGCAGCTCGGCGAGCGCGGCGCGCACGGCCGCCGGCCAGTGGCCCCCGTGCCGCGCGTCGCGGTACGCCTGCTCCATCGCCTGCACGACGAGCCGCACCCCCGACCGGTAGGCGGCGAGCACGGCGTCGTCCTTGCCGGCGAACTGCTCGTAGAAGACGGGCCTCGTCACTCCGGCCGCCCGGCAGATGTCACTGATGCGCGCGCCCGCGTACCCCTTTTCGGCCACGGTGCGCGCGATGCCGTCGAGCAGCCGGTCCCGCTGCGTCGCGGCGACCAGCTCCGCCGGAGTCCTGCGAGGTCCGCGCCGGATCGAGCGCTCCGGTTCGCGCCCCGTGCGGGCCCCGGGCAGCAGCGGCCGCCGGCCGCCTTCCTGGGCGGTTTCCATGGCCGCTTCCCTCCCCCCGGACGGGTGGCCGCCGGGCCTCGCTGTTGACGGACCCGACACGCCGGGTTTACAACCCTCTTGGGTTTCCCTCTCGACCGTGGCTCGCCCACCGTGGCGTGTCACGGGCCGCGGAACGCGCGAGAACCGGGGACCGGGACGGGTCCGTGGCGCCGGACCCGTTTCCCCCCTTCCCGCAGGCACGACCCGTCACCCCCCAGGGCCCCGCCGGGCCCGACCGCCGGTGCGCGACCACGCCCGGCCGTCTCCTCCGACGCGCCGCTCCACCCGGACCATCCGCACCAGCCGGACCGTACGCCACCGCGCGTGCGTCCCGGCCTCCGCACGTCCACATCGTCCTCTCGGCGAAAGGGACTCGTCATGGGTAAGCGCACCATCCTCACCACCGCCGGAATCTCCGCGGCCGCCGCACTCCTGTGTGCCGCGCCCGCCATCGCGGCGGGCGCCGGCGCGCAGGCCGGCTCCGTCCTGACCACCGGGGCCGCCGGCGGCACGGCCGTCGCGACCGGCGACGTCCTGTCCGCGGCGCTCGCGCCCGGAGCCAAGGCCGTCATCGCCACGACCTCCGGCGGCAGCACCGGCATCACGTGCACCAGCTCGACGTTCACCGCGTCGGTGACGGGCAACCCCGCCGCCCCCGGCACGGCCACGGAGTCCGTCTCCGCGCACACCTTCGGCAACTGCACCACCAACGTCCTCGGCGCGACCGGCGTCCAGTCGATCACCGTCGGCAACCTGCCCTTCGCGTCGACCGCCACCTCGGCGGGCGCGCTCGACGTCGCGGCGGGCAGCGCGGGCGCGATCCAGACGACCGTGAAGCTCAACACCATTCTCGGTGCGATCACCTGCGTCTACACGTCGACCGGACTGAGCGGCACGACGTCCAACACCGGCAACACGATCACCTTCGCCAACCAGAAGTTCACCAGGACCACCGGCCCCGCGACCTGCCCCGGTTCGGGCTTCTTCTCGGCGAAGTACGGCCCCGTCCAGGACACCAGCGTCTCGGGCAGCCCGTCGGTCTTCGTCAACTGACGTTCCCCGGCGCTCCGTTCGCCCGCCCACTCGTTCGTCCGCCCGTCCGCCCGTCCGGAGGGGCGGACGCGCGGGCTCCGGGCGGGCGGGCTCCGGGCGGGCGGGCTCCGGGCGCGCGGACTCCGGGCGCGCGGGCGGACTCCCACCGCCGTGGGAGTCGCGAACGCCGGTGCGTCCGCCGGGTGTTCAGTCCCGGGTGTCCGGTTCCTCGCCGGTCAGGCGGGTGAAGGCCGCGAGGTTGCGGGTCGACTCGCCCCGGGCGACGCGCCACGCGTACTCCTTGCGGATGGCTTCCGCGAAGCCCAGTTCCAGCAGGGTGTTGAAGGAGCCGTCGGCCTCTTCGAGTACGGCGCCGAGGAGCCGGTCCAGTTCGTCGCCGGAGACCGCGGACAGCGGGAGCTTGGCCGTCAGGTAGACGTCGCCGAGCCGGTCGATCGCGTAACCGACCCCGTACAGCTTGAGGTTGCGCTCCAGCAGCCAGCGGTGGAAGCGCTCCGCGTTCTCGTCGGGGTGGCGCACGACGAACGCGTTCAGCGAGAGGGTGTGCCGGCCGACGCGCAGCGAGCACGTCGTGGAGAGCTTGCGCGTGCCGGGCAGGGTCACCACGTACGAGCCGGGGGCCGGCGACTCCCACGTGACGCCCGTACGGGCATGCCCAGCGGCGTCCCGGGCGTCGCCCGAGGCGCCCGCGTCGCCCGAGGCGCCCGCGTCGGCCTCGGCCAGCGCGTCCAGGGCCTCCTCGACGACGCGCGCCGCGTCCCGCTCCGTGATCGTCCGCTCAGCCATGCAGGGAGCGTACGCGACGGCGATGGTCCTGCATGGCGGCCATGTAGACGTCCGCCGTGGCGCCCGCCGCGGTGTCCCAGCCGAAGAACCGCGCGTGCCCGGCCGCCGCGGCGCCCATCCGCTCGACCAGTGCCGGCCGGTCGACGAAGCGCCGCAGGACCTCCGCGTACGACGCCGGGTCGTGGTCCGGCACGAGGAAGCCCGTCGTGCCGTGCCGCACGGCCACGGGCAGGCCGCCCACCTCGGCGGCGACGACCGGCGTGCCCGCCGCCTGCGCCTCGATGGCGACCAGGCCGAACGACTCGCTGTAGGACGGCATGACCAGGACGGAAGCGGCCCGGAACCACTCGGCGAGCCGGTCCTGGCCCACCGGCGGCACGAACCGCACCAGGTCGGCGATGCCGAGCCGCGCGGCGAGCTTCTGGAGCTTCTCCGGCTTCGCGAGGCCGCTGCCGCTCGGTCCGCCCACCACCGGCACGACCATCCGGCCGCGCAGCGTGGGGTCCCGCTCCAGCAGTACGGCCACGGCGCGCAGCAGCACGTCCGGGGCCTTGAGCGGCTGGATGCGGCCCGCGAACAGCGGCACGAACGCGTCGGCGGGCAGCCCGAGCCGGCCGCGGGCGGCGGCCCGGCCGTCGCCGGGGCAGAACCAGTCGAGGTTGACGCCCGGGTGCACGACGGCCGTGCGGGCGGGGTCCGCGTCGTAGAAGCGGACCAGCTCGCCCGCCTCCTCGTCGGTGTTGGCGATCAGCCGGTCGGCGGCGCGCACCACCTGCGTCTCGCCGATGACCCGGGCGGCGGGCTCGGGGGTGTCGCCCGCGGCGAGCGCCGCGTTCTTGACCTTGGCCATGGTGTGCATGGCGTGCACGAGCGGCACGCCCCAGCGCTCGGCGGCGAGCCAGCCGACGTGTCCGGACAGCCAGTAGTGGGAGTGCACCAGGTCGTAGTGGCCGGGGCGGTGGCCGGCCCATGCCTGCATCACCCCGTGCGTGAAGGCGCACAGCTGCGCGGGCAGGTCCTCCTTGGACAGGCCCTCGTAGGGGCCGGCGTCCACGTGCCGCACGAGGACACCCGGGGCGAGCTCCACGACCGGGGGCAGGCCGCCCGTGGTGGCGCGGGTGAAGATCTCCACCTCGACGTCGATGGCGGCGAGCCGCTTGGCCAGCTCCACGATGTACACGTTCATCCCGCCCGCGTCGCCCGTGCCGGGCTGGTGCAGGGGGGACGTGTGGACGCTGAGCATCGCTATGCGGCGCGGCCTGCGCCGCTGCCCGGGGAACCTGAGCCTGGGGGGCGATACCGTGCCCGCGATCCTGGACACGTACTGGCTCACGTCGACGGTCCTCTCGGTCGGGGCGGCGCGCCGGAGGCGGGCGGGGTCAGGCCTCCAAGGCGCTGAACAGCGGATCGGACCCTCACATTTCCGCTTTGCCAAAACATTGCCATGGTTTCCACTCCTGGCGGGCGTGTCGCGCACCGGTCGGGCGGCGTATCCCGGCGGGCGCGGCGTGCGGGGACGCCGCCACCGCCGAGGGATCCGGCGCGCGGGACGCCGCCACGGCTCCCGGCGGGGGTACGCACCCTGGCGGCCGTCGGGCCGCCGGCAGGGGCCCACGGGCGCCGAC
>NZ_JAKGCV010000388.1 GCF_021556455.1 Streptomyces fuscigenes
GCCGGCCGCGCCCGGCGCCGCGCCCGTGTGTGCCGCCCGTGCTCCCCGCGCCGACGGCGCCGGCCGCGGGACGGACAATGCGGGGGTGACACCGACCGACGGGCCCGGCCCCGATGCCCTGGCGCCCGCGCTGCGGCCGCGCATCCCCTCCCCCCTCCAGCCGGTCGCGGACAGACACTTCGACGCATCCGGCGTACGCCTTCTGCTCAAGCGCGACGACCTGATCCATCCGGAAGTACCGGGCAACAAGTGGCGCAAGCTGGCACCGAACCTGTCCGCGGCCCGGTCCGCGGGCGCCGACACGCTCGTGACCTTCGGCGGCGCGTACTCCAACCACCTGCGCGCCACGGCGGCGGCGGGCCGCCTGCTCGGGTTCGCCACGGTCGGGATCGTCCGCGGCGAGGAGCTGGCCGACGGGCCGCTCAACGACTCGCTCGCCCGGTGCGCCGCCGACGGGATGCTGCTGCGCTTCGTCGACCGCGCGTCCTACCGGCGCAAGGCGGAGCCCGAGGTGCTCGCGGCGCTCGTCGCGGACGCTCTCTCCGGCACCGGGCGCGGGCCCGAGTCCGCGTACGTCGTGCCGGAGGGCGGCAGCAACGCGGAGGCCGTGCGCGGCTGCGCGGAGCTGGGGCGGGAGCTGCGGGACGCCGCCGACGTCGTGGCCGTGGCCTGCGGCACCGGCGGGACGCTGGCCGGGCTCGCCGCGGGCCTCGGGCCCCGGCAGCGGGCGCTCGGCGTCGCGGTCCTGCGCGGCGGCTTCCTGGAGGGGGAGGTGCGCGCGTTCCAGACGGCCGCCTTCGGCGGGCCGAGGGGTTCCTGGCGCGTGGACGACCGCTTCCACGGCGGGGGGTTCGCCCGGAGCGGCCCGGAACTGGCCGCCTTCGCCGCCCGCTTCGAGCACGACCACGGGCTGCCGCTGGAACGGGTCTACGTCGCCAAACTGCTGCACGGTCTGACGGCGATGGCGGACGCGGGCGAGTTCGCGCCCGGCACGACGGTCGCCGCCGTCGTCACGGGTCCCGCGGACGCGCCTGCGCCGTGATCACCCGGTCCGGCCCGGCGAACGCAGCACGCAGGACGCAGCACGCAGCACGCAGCACGCAGCACGCAGCAGCGACCGTCACCCGTGCCGGACGGCCCGCCACGGGTGATCGCCCGCCCCGCGCGACGCCGAGCCGCGACCGCGTCCGACGAAGCCCGGCCTGCCGGCGCGGGACCCCTGGCGACGGCGCGTGCGCGGCGGCCGGCCCGCTCAGTCCCGCCCGTCCTCCCGGTAGGCCGCCGCCTCCTCCAGGTCCAGCCTGCGCAGCAGCGTGCGCATCATCTCGTCGTCGATGCTGCGCCGGTCCCGCAGCGAGACGAAGACCTCCCGCTCCGTCTCGATGACGTCCCGTGACAGCCGCGTGTAGGTGGCGTCCGCGGACTCGCCGGTCACCTCGTTGACACCGCCGAGCCGTTCCCACACGGAGTTCCTGCGCCGCTCGAGGACGGCCCGCAGCCGGGCCTGGAGGGGCTGCGGGAGCGCGTTGCGCTCGTCCGACAGCAGGGCGTCGAGCCGCCGCTCCGCGGCCCGCGACGCCTCGCTCTGCGCCTGCGCCTCGGCGAGCGTCTCGGCCTGGAGGTCGCGCGGCGGCAGGCGCAGCAGGCGGATCAGCGGCGGCAGCGTCAGCCCCTGCACGACGAGGGTGCCGATCACCGTGGTGAACGTCAGGAACAGCACCAGGTTCCGCCCGGGGAAGGGCGTTCCGTCGTGCATGCGCAGCGGGATCGAGAAGGCGATCGCCAGCGAGACCACTCCGCGCATCCCCGCCCAGCCGACGATCACCGGCGCCCGCCAGTTGGTGTCCGGCTCGCGGCCCCTGATGCGCTCGGAGAGCACCCGGGGCAGGAACGTCGAGGGGAAGACCCATACGAACCGCGCGACCACCACCACCACGAAGACGCCGATCGCGTAGAGGAACGCCTGGCCGACGCCGTAGCGGCCGAGGCCGCGCAGCACGAACGGCACCTGGAGCCCGATCAGCGCGAACACCGACGACTCCAGTACGAAGGCGACCATCTTCCAGACGGCGTGCTCCTGCAGCCGCGTCGCGAAGTCGACCTGTGTGTTGTGGTGCCCCAGGTAGAGGGCCACGACGACGACGGCGAGGACGCCGGACGCGCCGAACTGCTCGGCGAGCGCGTACGCGACGAACGGGATGAGCAGCGACAGGGTGTTCTGCAGCAGCGCCTCGCGCAGGTGGGTGCGCAGCCAGTGCAGCGGCACCATCAGCACGAGGCCGACGGCCACGCCGCCGCCCGAGGCGACCAGGAACTCCCGCAGCCCGCCGCCCCAGCTGGCGCCCTCGCCGACGGCGGCGGCGAGGGCGACCTTGTACGCGGTGATCGCCGTCGCGTCGTTGACCAGCGACTCGCCCTGCAGGATCGTCGTGATCCGGTGCGGGAGCCCCAGCCGCCGGGCGATCGCGGTGGCGGCGACCGCGTCGGGGGGCGCGATCACGGCGCCGAGGACCAGCGCGGTCGTCAGGGGGAGGGCGGGGACGAGCAGGTAGGCGACGTATCCCACCGCGAGCGTCGCGAACAGGACGTACCCGACGGACAGCAGCGCCACGGGCCGCGCGTTGGCGCGCAGGTCGAGGTACGAGGCGTCGACGGCGGAGGTGTACAGCAGCGGGGGCAGTATCAGCGGCAGCACGATGTGCGGGTCGAGCGCGTAGTCCGGCATTCCCGGGACGTAGGCGGCCAGCAGCCCCACCGCCACCAGCAGCAGCGGCGCGGGCACCGGCGTCCTGCGCGCCGCCCCCGCGACCGCGGCGCTCCCGGCCACCAGTCCCACCAGCGCCAATACGTCCATGCCGACTCCTCAACACCCGTCGTAACCTGGCCATCATGAGTGAGTGCACCCACGTCGCGGAACTGCCCCGCCCCGAGCCCGCCCCGCTGGCGGACACCTGCCGAGCGTGCCAGAGCGCGGGCAGCCATCCCGTTCAGCTGCGGATGTGCCTGGTGTGCGGGCTCGTGGGGTGCTGCGACTCCTCCGAGCACCAGCACGCCACCCGGCACTTCAAGGAGACTGGGCACGCGGTGATGCGGTCCTTCGAGCCGGGCGAGAGCTGGCGCTGGTGCTACCGGGACGGATCGATCGTCTGAGGGTGCGCGTCCGCCCGAGGGCGGGCCGGGTGCCGGTGGGGGTGCCGCGGGCACGCTCCCACCTCCGCCCGGACCGCCGGCCCGGCGGCCCGCCCCGGTGGGTCCGTCTCAGCCCTTGGAGGGGTTCCGCCGCCGCCCCGCGACGATCTCCGCCCCCGGAAGCGGTTCGGGTGGCCGTGAGGTGGGTACGTCAACGCTCCGCCGGACGTTCCCATTTGGGTCCCCGCACCCTTGGCGGGCTGAAGAGGCTTTCCGTGCTCAAGGACCTACCATGAGTGACACCGGTCGGCAGGGGCCCTGCGACAGGGCACTATGGAGCGCGGTAGCGTCGCCAGTCCAGACCGGCGCGTACGACCCACGTACCGCGTGGCCCCCGGTGCCCATGGCGCCGGGGAGCCCCGAAAAGCTTGTGCCACCTTGGAGGTGAGGGTGTCCCAGATCGCAGGCGAGCCCGGGATCCAGGACTTCGTGGAAGTCCGGTTGCCCGCTGCGGGTGCCTACCTGTCCGTGCTGCGTACGGCCACGGCCGGCCTCGCGGCGCGCTTGGACTTCACCCTCGACGAGATCGAGGACCTTCGCATCGCGGTGGACGAGGCGTGCGCGATCCTGCTCCAGCAGGCCGTGCCCGGCTCCGTCCTCAGCTGCGTCTTCCGGCTGATCGACGACTCCCTCGAGGTGACGGTCGCGGCGCCGACCACCGACGGGCGCGCCCCGGAGCGCGACACCTTCGCCTGGACGGTGCTGTCCGCCCTCGCGGGCAAGGTCGACTCCTCGGTGGCGGACGACCGCACCGTCTCCATCAGCCTGTACAAACAGCGCGGCGCGGGACCAGGACCGGCGTGAGCGACGGGGAGGGGCCGGTGCGTGACGAGGGACGCGTCGTCGGGGACGGCGCGGCGGGACACGCCGCACGGCCGGGCGGGCGTCCGGGGTCCACGGGGCGCGGCGCGCCTGCGGGGATACCGGAGCAGCAGGCCCGTCCCCATCCCGAGGACGGATCGGACGGCCACGGGGCCACGGGGGAGCAGGCGGAGCGGGCGGCCGGGATGAGCGAGAAGCAGGGCGACGAGAAGCCGGGCGTGCCGGCGTCCGAGGATGTGGAGCACGCGGGGCAGACCGCTCCCGCCGAGGCGGCGGTGGCCGCCGAGGCCGCGGAGCACCTCGAGCACGCGCGGCAGGTGCCCGACCCGAACGACCGCGGGGGCGCGCGCGCCCTCTTCGTGGAGCTGCGCTCCCTGCCCGACGGCTCCCCGGAGCGCGCCGACCTGCGCAACCGCCTCGTGCGGATGCACCTGCCGCTCGTCGAGCACCTGGCGCGCCGCTTCCGCAACCGCGGCGAACCGCTGGACGACCTGACGCAGGTCGCCACGATCGGGCTGATCAAGTCGGTGGACCGGTTCGACCCGGACCGGGGTGTCGAGTTCTCGACGTACGCGACACCGACGGTGGTCGGCGAGATCAAGCGGCACTTCCGGGACAAGGGCTGGGCCGTGCGCGTGCCCCGGCGCCTGCAGGAGCTGCGGCTCTCCCTGACGACGGCGACGGCGGAGCTGTCGCAGCAGCACGGCCGCTCCCCCACGGTGCACGAACTGGCCGAGCGGCTCGGGATCTCCGAGGAGGAGGTCCTGGAGGGCCTGGAGTCGGCCAACGCCTACTCGACGCTGTCCCTGGACGTCCCGGACACGGACGACGAGTCGCCCGCCGTGGCGGACACGCTCGGCGCCGAGGACGAGGCGCTGGAGGGCGTCGAGTACCGGGAGTCGCTCAAGCCGCTGCTGGAGGACCTGCCCCCGCGCGAGAAGCGGATCCTGCTGCTTCGCTTCTTCGGGAACATGACGCAGTCCCAGATCGCGCAGGAGGTCGGCATCTCGCAGATGCACGTCTCGCGCCTGCTGGCGCGCACGCTCGCGCAGCTGCGGGAACGGCTGCTCGTCGAGGAGTAGGCGAGGAGTGGTCGCGGTGCTCCGGGAGGAGCGGCCGGGAGCCGCCGCCGGCGCGCGTCCGGCGCGCGGTGCGGCGTACGGACGAGACGGCGCGGCCCCACCCGGGGTCGCGCCGTCGGCGCGCGGAGCGGGGGCG
>NZ_JAKGCV010000389.1 GCF_021556455.1 Streptomyces fuscigenes
GGGGCGCGCCGCCGTCGCCCGCCCTGCCCGCGGCGCTCGTCGTCGCCGCGGACGGCGCCTACGGGGCACGGCTGGCGCCCGCGTACCCGCCCGGCCCGGAGGGGCCGGGGCCTGCCGAGCCGTTCTGGTTCGCCGAGCGCTGGACCCTCTCGGGACCGGAGCCGTACGCCGTGCCGCTCCCCCTCGGCCAGCCCGAGGAGGCGGACACCCAGGTGCAGCCGATGGCCGACGGCCGCGTGCTCGTCTGCCGCCGCGTGGCGGACCGGTACGGCATCTCCCTGCTGTACCCCACCGGACCCGGCACCGGCGAGGTGTGGCTCGGCACCGTCGACCGCCCGCACCTCACGCTGCTGCCGCCGGCGCCCGGCGGGGGCCTCGTCCACGCCCTCGCGGTCGGCGAGCGCACCACCGACGTCTGGCTCGTGGCGGGCGGCGCCCACGGGCCCGAGCCGATCGCCCGGGTGCCGGGGCGCTGCTCCGGCGGCACCTGGCTGGACCGCACCGGCCGGCTCCTCGCGCTCGACCGGGAGGCGGGCGGCGCCGTGAAGGCGATCGCCGTCGACCTCAGCAGCGGGGGCGCGGTGTCCCCGCTGCTGCAGATCACCGAGGACAGCGACGACCGGCTGCTGCTGGCCGACCCGGACAGCGGACTGCTGCTCATCCGCTCCGACGCGCCCGGCCACGACCGGCTCGGCTGGGGCGTGCTGGGCAGTGCGCGACCGGTCCGCTTCCCCGAGTGCCTGCGGCCCGCCGGCGCGGTGGTGACACCGTTCGCCGTGCAACCCGGCCAGGCGCTCACACCGGAGAACTGCGCGGTGGCCTTCCGGGTGGACGGCCCCGGCGGCACGTGTGTCGGCGTGTGGCGGCCGGCGGGGCGGCGGCTGCACCTGCTGCCCGCCCCGCCCGACTGGCTTGTCGGCACCGGGTATTGGACACCGGAAGGGGTCCTGAGGATGCCCTGCGCGGCGCCCGCCGCACCGTGTGCGGTGGCGGAGGTGCGCGCGCCCGACGACGGGCCCGGGCCCGCACACCACGGCGGGGACACGCCGGGCCGGGCCGGCGAGACCGATGTCACACCGGCCCCGGGCGCCGCTCCCGCCCCATCGGCCCGGACGGCCGCCGCGCCCGCTCCAGCAGGGGCCGCCGGCCCGGCCTCGCCGTGGAGCAGACCGGTCCCCCTGCAGCAGGCCCCACTTCAGCAACAGGACACCGTGCGACGGGTGTCGATCGGCGGACAGGGGGCCCGTGGCTAGAATTCGACCCGGGTTACGCGGGCGTGCCGACCGGACACCGTCGGTGGCCGTGCCCCGGCCGGGCCGCCTTCACGCGGCGGCCGCGGGTCACGCGCAACCCTGAACGACCGACCAGCAGCGACCACGACGGGGTGACTTCCCACCATGTCCGAAGCCCGAAACGACACCATCGAGGAGCGTCCGCACACCGCGGACGCCGATCAGGGGGAAGCCGGGAACCACGCGAAGCACCGGGGGGTGTCCGCAGCCGCCGACGAGTCGACGGCGCAGGCGCACGGCAGGCACCGCCGTCCCGGGGACACCGCGATCTGAGCAACCGGCGGCGCCGGGGCCCTGCCCGCGGGTCACGGGAACGGCGAACGACGGCAGCGAGGGGCCGTACCGGCACAGCGCCCGGTACGGCCCCTCCGGCGTCTCCCCGGCCCCGGGCGCCTCCGCGACCTCGGGCGCCTCCCGGGCCTCGGGCGCCTCCACGGCCTTCGGCGTCTCCCCGTCCCCGGGCGCCTCCGCGATCTTCCACATCTCCGCGGTCCACACGGGCCGATCCCCCCTCTCCGCGGCGGATCCGGTGGGCCGTGACCGAGCCGTGACCGGAGCGGTGACATTTGTACCGGCCGACCGCCGACATAAGCATCTGCCGCCCTCGCCGCCCGGCCCGTACGTTCGAGGCATGAGGCTGACACCACGCACAGCGCCCGCGGACACCGCTCCCGCCGGGGCGTCCCCGGCGGCGCGGACCGCGCAGGCACCCGCCGTGTCCTTCGAGCGGGTCGGCAAGTCCTTCGGTACGGTGCGCGCCCTCGACGGGGTCGACCTGACCGTGCGCCGCGGCGAGACCGTGGCACTGCTCGGCCGCAACGGCGCGGGCAAGTCGACCGCGGTCGGGCTGCTGCTCGGCCTGGACACGCCGGACGAGGGCGCGGTGCGCCTGTTCGGGGCGGCACCGGGGACCGCGGTCACCGCGGGCCGGGTGGGCGCGATGCTCCAGGACGGCCGCGCGGTGCGGCGGGTGACCGTGGGCGAGCTGGTGTCGTTCGTGGCCGCCGCGTACCCGGACCCGCTGCCGGTGGCGGAGGCGATCGAGCTGGCGGGGCTCACCGGGCTGGAGGGCCGGCGCGTCGACAAGCTCTCCGGCGGCCAGGTGCAGCGGGTGTCCTTCGCCCTCGCGATCGCGGGCGGTCCCGAGCTGATCGTCCTGGACGAGCCGACGTCGGCGCTGGACGTCGAGGCGCGCCGCGCGTTCTGGGCCTCGATGCGGACGTACGCGGCCCGCGGCAACACGGTGCTCTTCTCCACGCACCACCTGGAGGAGGCCGACGCGTTCGCGGACCGCATCGTGGTGCTGCACCGCGGCAGGATCGTCGCGGACGGCTCGGGCCGGGAGTTGAAGGAGGCCGCGGGCGGCCGGCTCGTCTCGGTCGAACTCGCCGGGCCCGCCCCGCGGGACCTCGAACGCCTCCCGGGTGTCGTGGACTTCGAACTCGACTCGGGCCGCGCCCGGCTGCGTACGACGGACGCGGACGCGACGGTGGTGGCGCTCGCGGGCCTCGGCATGGTGCGCGGCATCGAGGTGACCGGCGCGACCTTGGAGGACGCCTTCCTGGCGCTGACCCGCGACCCGGGCGCGGCCACCGGAGCCACCACAGCCACAGCTACAGCCACCAGAAACACCAGCACCAGCACCAGCACCAGCACCAGCACCAGCACCAGCACCGAAACACACCGTGCGCGCGGCGTGAGCGCACCGGGACACGCGAGCGCGGACACGGCGACGGGCACGGACAGCGCCGCGGACACGTCCGCGGACGACAGCGCGGGAACGGGCGCGGGCACCGCGACGGGCCGCGCCGGACGGGTGGAGGAGATCGCATGACGGGGGCGACGGGGACGATGAGACGTTACGTGTGGCTGGAGGTGCGGCGCACCTTGCGCGACCCCGGCTTCGTGATCTTCGGGGCGGGCATGCCCGTGCTGATGTACCTGCTGTTCACCCGCATCGGCCAGGGCGGGCAGCCGCCCGGCGACCTGGCGGCCTGGCGGGTCCAGTCGATGATCGGCATGGCGGCCTACGGGGCGCTGGGGGCCGCCGTCGGCACGGGCACCGGCATCGCGGAGGACAAGCAGATGGGCTGGCTGCGCCAGTTGCGGACCACACCGGTGCGGCCGGGCCGTGTCGTACTGGGCCGGGCGGTGGCCGGATCCGTGACGGTGCTGCCGTCGCTGCTGCTGGTGCTGGCCGCCGGCGCGGTGGTCAACGGGGTGCGGCTGGACGCCTGGCAGTGGCCCGCGCTGGTGGGCCTGATGTGGCTCGGCGCCCTGCCGTTCACCCTGTTCGGGATGGGCAACGGATACCGCCTGTCCGCGCAGACCACCGGTGTGCTGAACGTCGGCGCCCTGGTGGGTCTCGCGGTCATCGGCGGGCTGTGGTTCCCGGTGGACCTCTTCCCCGGCTGGCTGCGCTCGATCGCGGAGTTCACCCCGGCGAACCGGTTCGCGGCGCTCGGCTGGTCCACGGCGGCGGGCTCCGCCCCGGCCGCGGCCACGGTCGTGGTGCTGCTCGGCTGGCTGGCGGTGTGCGGTGCGTACGCCGTCCTCTCCTACCGCAGGTCGGCGAGGACGGCATGACACCGGGCGGCAGGCGGCGCGAGCCGGTGATCATCAGGGACTTCCCCGTCCCGCCGTTCCCGCGCCTGCCGCGGTTCGGCAGGAACCGGGCACGGTGCCCGGACGGCGACGGCACGCCGGGCGGGGAAGGGGCCGCCGGCGGCGGCGGCCAGGAGCGCAGGCCGGGCCCGCCCAGCGGGTTCGCCCTGCTGCCGTGGCTGCTGCTGGGGCTCGGCTCGTTCTCCAACACGATCCGGGGCGACACCCCGGACCCGTGGATCGGCGGGATCGGCCTGCTGCTGTTCAACGGGCTCTACGTGTCGGTGGTGTTCCGGTCCTTCGTCCCCGAGAAGCGCAACCGGCCCGAGGTCCGGTGGATGCTCGTCGTGATGGGGCTCCTGACGTTCGGGCTGGCGCTGTACTACGGCGGTTCGTGGCTGCTGTTCCTGCCGCTGTTCGGACTGGCCTGCGGGTCGGTGCTGCGCGGCCGGGCGCTCGCGCTCGGCGCGTTCCTGCTCGGCTGCGCCACGGCGGCGATCGCCGGGTACCACGACGGGTGGGGCTCGGTGCCGATCGCCTACGGCGCCGCGATCTCGATGATGGTGACGGCCGCGATCCTCACCCTGTCCGAAACCGTGATGCAACTGCGCGCCACGCGGCAGGAGTTGGCTCGATCGGCGGTGGAACAGGAGCGGCTGCGCTTCTCCCGCGACCTGCACGACCTGCTGGGGCACACGCTGTCGGTGATCGTCGTCAAGGCGGAGGCCGCGCGCCGGCTGGCCCCGGTACGCCTGGAGGACGCCCTGGTCCAGGTGTCGGACATCGAGTCGGTGGGCCGGCAGGCGCTGACCGAGGTGCGGGAGGCCGTGACGGGCTACCGCGAGGGCAGCCTGGCCGGGGACCTGGACCGGGCGCGCTCGGCGCTCGCCGCGGCGGGGGTCGGGGTCGTCGTGCGGCAGTCCGGCCCGCCCCTGGAGCCCCAGGCGGAGGCGCTGCTGGGCTGGGTGGTGCGGGAGGCCGTCACGAACGTGGTGCGCCACAGCGGCGCCACGCACTGCGAGATCGCCGTCTCCGCCACCGGCCAGCGGGTGCGGCTGACGGTCACGGACGACGGCGTGGGCGTCCATCCGGACCTGGTGGCCTCCTCCGCGGGAACGGGCCTGAAGGGCCTCGGTGAGCGGCTCGCCGCCGTCGGCGGCCGGCTGGAGAGCGAGCAGGCGGCGCCGGGCTTCCGGGTCACGGCGGACCTGCCCGCCGACTCGGGCTCCGCCGCCCGGGCGCCCGTCGATGCCCCGGCCGAGGGCGGGCCGGCGCCGGACGGAAACCCGCACGCCGGCCGGCGGTGGCGGCGGCG
>NZ_JAKGCV010000038.1 GCF_021556455.1 Streptomyces fuscigenes
ACGCGGTGCCGCCCCGGGGCCCGCGTCCCCGGCCGGCGCACCGCCCGTGCGGGCGCGCAGCAGCGCCGCCGTCGCGTACACCTCGGGCGGGACCGGACCCGTCAGGAGGCCGTCCACCGCCTCCTCGACGAGGCCCGTGTCGAGGTCGCCCGCCACGACCCGGGGGTGCGCGAGCAGCCGCCGCAGGAAGCCCGCGTTCGTCGTGACGCCCAGCGTCACCGTGTCCGCGAGCGCGCCGCGCAGCCTGCGCAGCGCCGTCGCCCGGTCGGGGCCGTACGCGACGACCTTCGACAGCATCGGGTCGTACGCGCTGCCGACCTCCGTGCCCACGCTCAGGCCCGAGTCCGTCCGCACGCCGTCGCCCGCCGGCTCCCGCAGCGCCAGCACACTGCCGCCCGTGGGCAGGAAGCCGCGCGCGGCGTCCTCGGCGCACAGCCGCGCCTCGATCGCGTGCCCGGTCAGTGCCACGTCCTCCTGCGCGAACGGCAGCGGCTCGCCCGCCGCCACCCGCAACTGGAGTTCGACCAGGTCGAGTCCGGTGACGAACTCCGTGACGGGGTGCTCGACCTGCAGACGGGTGTTCATCTCCATGAAGTAGTACGAGGACGGGTCCGCGCCGGGCACGATGAACTCGATCGTGCCCGCGCCCACGTAGCCGCACGAGCGGGCCGCCGCCACCGCCGCCTCGCCCATCGCCGCGCGCGTGGGCTCGTCCAGCAGGACCGACGGCGCCTCCTCGATCACCTTCTGGTGGCGCCGCTGCAGCGAGCACTCCCGCTCGCCGAGGTGCACCACGTTGCCGTGGGCGTCGGCCAGCACCTGGATCTCGATGTGGCGCGGCCGGTCCACCCACCGCTCGACCAGCAGCGTGTCGTCGCCGAAGGACGAGCGGGCCTCGCGCCGCGCCGCCGCGATCTCGTCCGCGAGCAGCGCCTCGTCGCGCACCAGGCGCATGCCCTTGCCGCCGCCGCCCGCCGACGGCTTGAGCAGCACCGGCATGCCGATCTCGCGTGCCGCCGCCGCCAGTTCGGCATCGCTCAGACCGCCGCCCGAGGAGCCGGGGACGACCGGCACACCGGCGGCGGACACCGTCTGCTTCGCCCGGATCTTGTCGCCCATCAGGTCGATCGCCGCCGCGGGCGGGCCGATGAAGACGAGCCCCGCCTCGGCGCAGGCCGCCGCGAAGCGGGCGTTCTCCGCGAGGAACCCGTAGCCCGGGTGCACGGCCCCCGCGCCCGTGCGGCGCGCCGCGTCCAGCAGCCGCTCCACGGACAGGTAGCTCTCCGCCGCGGCCGCGGGGCCGATCCGCACCGCCGTGTCGGCCTCGCGCACGTGGCGCGCGTCGGCGTCCGCGTCGCTGAAGACCGCGACCGAGCGCAGCCCCGTCGCACGCAGGGTGCGGATCACCCGGACGGCGATCTCGCCCCGGTTGGCGACCAGGACACTGTCGAACATCGTCACTCCCGACTCCTCACATCCTGAAGACGCCGTAACCCGGCTCGCCCAGCGGTGCGTTGGCGCAGGCGGTCAGCGCGAGGCCGACCACCCTGCGGGTCTCCAGCGGATCGATCACACCGTCGTCCCACAGCCGGGCCGTCGCGTAGTACGCGCTGCCCTGCTGCTCGTACTGCGCGCGGATCGGCGCCTTGAAGGACTCCTCGTCCTCGGCGGGCCACTGCTCGCCGCGGCCCTCCAGCTGGTCCCGCTTCACGGTCGCGAGGACGGACGCGGCCTGCTCGCCGCCCATCACCGAGATCTTCGCGTTCGGCCACATCCACAGGAACCGGGGCGAGTACGCCCGGCCGCACATCGAGTAGTTGCCCGCGCCGTAGGAGCCGCCCACCACGACCGTCAGCTTCGGCACGCGCGCGCAGGCGACCGCCGTGACCATCTTCGCGCCGTGCTTGGCGATGCCGCCGGCCTCGTAGTCCCGGCCGACCATGAAGCCCGAGATGTTCTGCAGGAACAGCAGGGGGATGCCGCGCTGGTCGCACAGCTCGATGAAGTGCGCGCCCTTCTGCGCCGATTCGGAGAAGAGGATGCCGTTGTTGGCGACGATGCCGACCGGGTGGCCGTGCACGCGGGCGAACCCCGTCACCAGCGTCGTGCCGAACTCGGACTTGAACTCGGCGAACCGCGAGCCGTCCACCACGCGCGCGATGACCTCCCGCACGTCGTACGGCGTGCGCGAGTCGACCGGCACCGCCCCGTACAGCCCCGCCGGGTCGGCCTTCGGCTCCTCCACCGGCTCGACGGACCAGGGCAGCGGGCCGCGCTCCGGCAGCGTCGAGACGATCGTCCGGACGATCCGCAGCGCGTGCGCGTCGTCCTCGGCGAGGTGGTCCGTGACGCCGGAGACGCGCGAGTGCACCTCGCCGCCGCCCAGCTCCTCCGCCGTGACGACCTCGCCCGTCGCCGCCTTCACCAGCGGCGGCCCGCCCAGGAAGATCGTGCCCTGCCCGCGCACGATGACGGCCTCGTCGCTCATCGCCGGGACGTAGGCGCCGCCCGCCGTGCAGGAGCCGAGCACCGCGGCGATCTGCGGGATGCGCGCAGCGGACATCCGCGCCTGGTTGTAGAAGATGCGACCGAAGTGCTCGCGGTCGGGGAAGACCTCGTCCTGCATCGGCAGGAACGCGCCGCCCGAGTCGACCAGGTACAGGCACGGCAGCCGGTTCTCCAGCGCCACCTCCTGGGCCCGCAGGTGCTTCTTGACGGTCATCGGGTAGTACGTGCCGCCCTTGACGGTCGCGTCGTTCGCGACGATCACGCTCTCGCGGCCGGAGACCCGGCCGATGCCGGCGATCACGCCGGCCGCCGGCGCGTCGCCGCCGTACATCCCCTCGGCCGCGAGGGGCGCGAGCTCCAGGAAGGGCGAGCCGGGGTCCAGCAGGGTGTCCACCCGCTCGCGCGGCAGCAGCTTGCCGCGGGCGGTGTGCCGGGCGCGGGCGCGCTCGCCGCCGCCCAGGCGTGCGGTGGCCAGCCGGCCGCGCAGCTCCTCGGCCAGCGCCTCGTGCGCTGCCTCGTTGGCCCGCCAGGTCTCGGAAGACGGGTCGGCGGTGCTGGTCAGCACCGGTGCCTGGCGCATGTACGGCCCCCTGATGAGTCCATGGCCGGCGGGTGTGGGCCGGCCCGAGCGGGCATGGAGACGGGTTAATGAGCGTTAACGTGCGCTCTCCAGGTTAACGACCGCTAACAACTCTGTCTAGAATGAATCGATGACGACCAGAACGGCGGCACCGACCCGCAGGGAGCAGATCCTCAAGCACGCGGCCCGCCTCTTCGCGGAACGCGGCTTCCACGGCGTGGGGGTCGACGAGATAGGCGCCGCCGTCGGCATCAGCGGCCCCGGCCTGTACCGCCACTTCGCGGGCAAGGACGCGATGCTCGCCGAGCTGCTCGTCGGCATCAGCGACCGGCTCCTCGACGGCGGCAGGCGGCGGGTGGCCGGCGCGGCGGCCGAGGGGCCGGCGGGCGTGCTGGCGTCCCTGATCGACGGACACATCGACTTCGCGCTCGACGACCGGCCCCTGATCACGCTGCACGACCGCGAACTCGACCGCCTGCGCGACAGCGACCGGCGGATGGTGCGCCAGCTCCAGCGGCAGTACGTGGAGCTGTGGGTCGGCGTCGTCCGCGACCTGTACGGGCGGGTCCCCGAGGAGGAGGCCCGCGCGGCCGTGCACGCCGTCTTCGGCCTGCTGAACTCGACCCCGCACTTCGGCTCCCACCGGGGCGGTCTGCCCGACCGCGAGGCCACGGCGGAGCTGCTGCGCCGCCTCGCCCACGGCGCGTTCGCGGCCCTCGCCCCCGGGTTCGCGCGGCCGGCGGCCGCGGGCGGCGCCGCCGGGGACGGCCCCGGCAGGTCCGGCGGGCCCGCAGCCGGTGCGCCCGCCCTTGAGGACGGCCCCGGCACCGCGGCCCGGGACGCGGGAGCGGCCTGAGCCCGGGCAGCCGCACCACGCCGCCTGCGCGACCCCGCCCGCGTTACTCCGACCGCGGGGGCGCGGCCGGACGGGGGGCGCCCCCGGGGCCGGTGACGGCACAATGGGCTCATGCCGATACCCAGCCGCCCCGAGCTCACCGAGCACCTCGTACGGACCCGTATCGCCGGGAACGTCGCCACGCCCCGCGACAACAACCTCTCCCACTACCGCAAGCTCGCCAACGGCGACCGCCACTACTGGCTGGGTCTGGAGCTCGGCGACCGGTGGACCGACGAGCAGGACGTGCTCGCGGTGATGGCGGAGCGCTGCGGCGTCGTGGACGACCCGCAGCACCGGACGGGCCAGGACACCATCGACCCCGAGCTGACCGTCGACGCCCTGGAACGCATGGCGTCCAGGCTGCGCAAGGCGGCCGAGGCCGGCGAGCGCGTGCTGTTCGCGACGGGCCACCCCGGCGGCCTGCTCGACGTGCACCGGCAGACGGCGGACGGCCTGCGGGCGGCGGGCTGCGAGATCGTCCGGATCCCCGAGGGGCTGTACGCGGACGAGGGCATGGTCGTGCAGTTCGCCGACGTCTCGATGCTGGAGCGCGGCGCCACGCTGTGGCACACCCACTCCCCGGAGCCGATGCGCGCGATCCTGGACGCCCTGGAGAGCGAGGGACGGCTGCCGGACCTGGTCGTCGCGGACCACGGCTGGGCCGGGTGCGCGGGCCAGCGGGGCCTCGACGCGATGGGCTACGCCGACTGCAACGACCCCGCGCTCTTCCTGGGCGAGGCCGAGGGCACGCTCCAGGTGACGATCCCGCTGGACGACCACGTCACGAGCCCGCGCCACTACGACCCGATGACGGCCTACCTGCTGAACGAGGCGGGCCTGCTCCCCGAGTGACGCACTCCGCGCTCCCCGTCCGGCGCCGCGCGAGGCGGCGGGACGGGGGAGCGCACGAGGGCGGCCGTGCGGGAACGCACGAGGGAGCCCGCTCACGGCGTCGGCGCGGCGCTGCCCGTGCGGCCGGGAGGGCCCGGGGGCGCCTCCTCGGGTGCACGGACGCACCCGGCGCGCCCGTACCGGCCCGCGCGCGGGTCCGCCAGGCGTGCGAAGCCGCCGACGGGGGCGCCGAGCGGGGCGCACGGCCCGGTGCACGTCGAGCGGGGCGCGGCGCGGGCTCAGCCGCGCGGGACGCGCATCACGCCTTCCTGGATCACCGAGATCGCGAGCCGCCCGTCCCGCGTGTAGATGCGGGCCTGGCCGAGACCGCGGCCGCCGGAGGACGACGGCGACTCCTGGTCGTACAGCAGCCACTCGTCGGCGCGGAAGGGCCGGTGGAACCACATGGCGTGGTCCAGGCTCGCGCCCACGATGTCGCCGACCGCCCAGCCGCCGCGGCCGTGGGCCAGCAGCACCGAGTCGAGCAGCGTCATGTCGGAGACGTACGTGGCGAGGCACACGTGCAGCAGCGGGTCGTCGGCGAGTGTGCCGTTGGCCTTGAACCACACCTGCGAACGCGCCTCGCGCACCTGGCCGACCGTCGCGAACGGCGGCTCCTGCACGTAGCGCAGGTCGACCGCGGCCCGCGTCTCCAGCAGGCGGTCGACCACCGTGGGACTGACGAACCGGTCCGCGTACTTCGGCAGCAGCTCGGCTCCCGACGGCAGGCTCTCCGGGTCCGGCGCGTCGGGCATCTCCGCCTGGTGGTCGAGCCCTTCCTCCGGCAGCTGGAAGGACGCCGACAGATGGAAGATCGGCTGCCCGTGCTGGACGGCCACCACGCGGCGGGTGGTGAACGAGCGGCCGTCCCTGATGCGGTCCACCGTGTAGACGATGGGCGCGCCGGGATCGCCCGGCCGCAGGAAGTACGCGTGCAGCGAGTGCGCCATGCGCTCGTCCGGCACCGTGCGGCCCGCCGCGACCAGCGCCTGGGCGGCGACCTGCCCGCCGAAGACGCGCGGCACCACGGACGTGTGGCTGCGGCCGCGGAAGATGTCCTGCTCGATCCGCTCCAGGTCGAGCAGGCCGAGCAGGGTGTCCAGTTCGCTGTTCATGGGAGGAGTCTGACCCAGGCCGCCCGGTCCCGTCACAGGCCCATGGACTTGGCGATGATCATCTTCATGACCTCGCTGGTCCCGCCGTAGATGCGGTTGACGCGGTTGTCGGCGTACAGGCGGGCGATCGGATACTCGTTCATGTAGCCGTAGCCGCCGTGCAACTGGAGGCAGCGGTCGATGACCCGGCTCGCGACCTCCGTGCAGAACAGCTTCGCCGACGCGGCCTCGGCCGCGGTCAGTTCGCCCAGGTCGTGCGCCTCCAGGGCGCGGTCCGCGACGGCCTCGGCCGCGTCGACCTCGGCCTGGCACGCGGCCAGTTCGAACTTGGTGTTCTGGAAGGAGGCGACGGACTTGCCGAAGACCGTGCGGTCCCTGACGTACTCCTTGGCGAACCGGATCGCCGCCGCGGCCTGCGCGTAGGCGCCGAAGGCGATGCCCAGGCGCTCCTGCGGCAGGTTCTGGCCGAGGTAGGAGAAGCCCTTGTTCTCCTCGCCCAGCAGATCGGCGACGGGCACCTTGACGTCCGTGAACGACAGCTCCGCCGTGTCGGAGGTCTTCAGGCCGATCTTGTCGAGTTTGCGTCCGACCGCGTAGCCCTCGGACTTCGTGTCCACGACCAGCAGCGAGATGCCGAAGCGGCGGTCCTCGGCGGAGGGGGCGGCCGTGCGCGCGCAGACGATGACGCGGTCCGCGTGCACGCCGCCGGTGATGAAGGTCTTGGAGCCGTTGAGCACGTAGTGGGTGCCGTCCTCGGACAGCTTCGCCGTCGTCTTCATGCCCGCGAGGTCCGAACCCGTGCCGGGCTCCGTCATGGCGATGGCGAACATCGTGTCGCCGCTGATGAAGCCGGGGAGCCAGCGCTTCTTCTGCTCGTCGGTGGCGTACGCCTTCAGGTACGGCAGGCACAGCGCGACGTGCACGCCGGAGCCGCCGAACGAGACGCCCGCGCGGGCCGTCTCCTCCGAGATCACCGCCTGGAACTTGAACGACTCGATGCCCGCGCCGCCGTACTCCTCCGGCACCTCGATGCCGAAGACGCCCAGCTCACCGAGCTTGCGGTAGAAGTCGCGCGGCGCCTGGCCCGCCGCCAGCCACTCCTCGTAGTGGGGGACGACCTCGCCCTCGATGAAGGCGCGCAGCGTCCCCCGGAACGATTCGTGGTCCTCGTTGTAGACGGTGCGACGCATGGCAGGGCCTCCTCCGCGGCGATCCGCCGCCTGTCGGTAACTCGGTGACTCGGTGACTCGGTGACGGGTGTCCGTGCCGCGCGGCGACCGGTGCCGCCGGGGGCCGGCCGCCCCGGCCGCCCCGGGACGTCACGGCACCTCACGGTCTAAGCGCTTGCTCAGGCCAAGTTACCGGGCGGTCAGTAGGCGTGTCCAGGGCGGGGCCGCCACCGGGAAGAGCAGGGGCCGCCACCGGGAGCGGCCGGGACCACAGCGGTGGCGCGGCCCCGTGCCGCGGTCCGCGCGCAAGGAGGGGTCCGGCGGCGTGGGCGGCCGGTGGAAGGGGCGACCGCTCCCTGGTGGCCGGTTCGTCGGCGGCCGGTGGCGTCCGCTCCCGGCGGGCGGTGGCCGGTGGTCGGTGGCCGGTGGCCGGTGGCCGGTGTTCGAGGTCAGGCTTCCGCCGGGCCGTCGCCCGCCACGATCGCCGCGATGCGGGACCGCTCCCGCATCAGCACCGGCGCGGGCCTGCCCGCCAGCAGCCCGCCGTCCACCACCAGGTCCTGGCCCGTGATCATGCGGGACGCGTCGCTCGCGAGGAACAGCGTGGCGAGCGCCGGGTCGTCCGTGCCACCGACGGCGTCCAGGGGCTGCTGCTCGCGCCGCATGTCGGCCATGACGTGGCGCAGGACCTCCACCCGGCCGTCCGCGTCCTCGGCCGCGGCGCCGAAGGCCCCGGTCAGCATCGGCCCCGGCGACACGCTGTTCACCCGGATGCCGTACTCGCCCAGCTCCACGGCGGCACACCGGGTCAGGTGTGCGACGGCGGCCTTCGCCACCGAGTAGTCGATGCCGGCCCAGCCGCCCGCGTGGCCCGCCACCCCCGACATGGTGACGATGCTGCCGCCCCCCGTGCCGCGCATGGCGCGTGCGGCGTGCTTGATGCCGAGGAGCGTGCCGGTGACGTGCACGGAGAACGTCGCTTCGAGCAGCGAGGGGTCCATGTCCATGACGCTCGTCAGGTGGGACGGCGATCCCGTGTCGTTGACCAACACGTCGAGCCGGCCGAACGTCTCGACCGCCCGGTCCACCAGGGCCTCGACCTCGGCCTCCACGCACATGTCCGCGCAGTGGAAGACGGCCGTGGACCCGATCGACCGCGCGAGCGCCTCGCCCTCCTCCGTCCGGCGGCTCGCGACCACCACGCGCGCGCCCTCCGCGGCGAGGACGCCCGCCGTGCGGGCGCCGATGCCGCTCGTGGCGCCCGTGACCACGCACACCTTTCCGTCCAGCGTTCCCATCGCGGCACGCGCCCCTCTCCGTGGTGGACCGCACGGCCGTCCGGTCCCGGCGCGCAGCCGGCCGGGGCCCCGGCGGCCCGATCGTTGCGACATACGTACCGCGCCGTGGGAGAACGCGAACCTTCCGGCTCGTAAGCTGCCGGGCATGAGCAGGCACCCGTACAACACCCGCACCGCCAGGGGCCGCTTCGCCGCGGTCGTGACCGTGCTCATGGCGGTCGTACTGGCGGCGTTCGTCCTCGTGTACACGAGGTAGGCGGAGGCCCGTGAGCCGCCTGCCCGCCCTGACGCTGCCCGAGGAACTGCTGCTGCTGGCGTTCGACCCGTCCTCGGGGCGACCGCGCGTGCGCCGGCGCCATCTGGGCTACGGGCTGGCGGCGGCGGCGCTCGCCGATCTCGAAGCGCTGCGGTGCGTCGCCGAGGACCGGGGCCGCGTCGTCCCCCTCGCGCCGCCGCCGACGGGGGAGCCCTTGCTGGACGGCGTCCTCGGGCTGTTCCGCGACGGCCGGCCCGTACGCACCACCCGCTGGATCCGCCGGCGGTCCGGTGCGGTGGCGGAGCTGTGCGCGGACGCCCTCGCCGCGCGCGGCCTCGTGACCGTCGAGCGCCGCCGCGCCCTCGGGCTGTTCCCGGCCACCCGCCGGCGGCCGGCGACCCCGGAGGTGGCGCAGGCGGCCGCGGCCGGCTTCCGGGGCGCCGCCAAGCTGGGCTTTCCCAAGCCCCGCAGCAGGATGCTCGCCGCCCTGGCCCAGGCGATCCACCTGGCGCGCGGGCTCGCGCCGCCCGGCGCCGGCGGCCGGGAGATCCGGCGCACGATGCGGGGGCTCGCCCGCGAGCTGTGGCCCGCGCGGGCCGTGACCCGGCTCATCAGGTCCGAGGCGGCCGACGGCGCGGGCTGAGGGCACGGGCCGAGAGCGCGCCCGGCACGTACGGGCCGGGAGCACGGTCCGTGCGTGCCGGCGGACTCCCGCGTCCCGTCCGCCAAGTCCGCGCGCGTGCGTGGACGGGGGAGGCCGCATACGGCCACGCATACGGCCGCGTACGGCTCCTCGTACGGCCGCACAGGGCCCCGGATCACGTCCCTGTCCGTCACCGGGCCCGGCCGCCGCCGCGCCCGCCGCGCGCCCCCGCGCTCCGGGGTTCGCGCCCCGCCGCCTCCGTACGCCCCCGACGCGCGGCCGCCCCCGGAAGCCGGGTGGACCCCCCGAGGGCCTAGGCCAAAGGGCGCCTGCGGCCTCCGACCAAAGCCCTGACTTGCGCTTCTTTCCCGCTCCGGCACAACCGGTGGGATGAATTCCGTGTTACCTGGCGTTGTGGGCTGGGGTGGGGAAGCGGGGGCGGTCCCGGGTAGTCATGGCCGGGGCCGTCGGCAGCGGCCCGGGCGACGCGGCCGACCGGCCACGGTGCTCGGGCGCGGCGCGTCCCCCGGCGGGCGGCGGTCAGTACGGACGGCGGCCGGCACGACGGCAGCAGGCACGGACAGCACGACGGCAGCAGGCACGACGGACGGCAACAGGAGGCGCATCACCAGTGGCGGCGGGGAAACGGAGCTGGGCACATCGGCTGTCGGGGTACGCGTGGCGCTACCGCCGCAAGGTGGTGCTGTCGCTCGGGGCCTCGCTGGCCGGCATGGGCGTCATGGCGTTCGTCCCCCTCATCACCAAGGTCGTCATCGACGACGTCATCGGCTCGCACAGCGGCTCGCTCTACACCTGGACGGGCCTGCTGATCGCGTCCGCGGTCGCCGTCTACGTCACCACGTTCGTCCGCCGCTACTACGGCGGACGGGTCGCGCTCGACGTGCAGCACGACCTGCGCACCGACATGTACCGCTCGCTGACCCGGCTCGACGGCCGCCGGCAGGACGAGCTGAGCACCGGCCAGGTCGTCGGCCGCGCCACGAGCGACCTCCAGCTGATCCAGGGCCTGCTGTTCATGCTGCCGATGACCATCGGCAACGTGCTGCTGTTCGTCGTCTCCCTCGTGATCATGGCGGTGCTGTCCCCGCCGCTGACCCTCGTCGCGCTCGCCGTCGCCCCCGCCGTGTACGCCATCGCGCGCCGCAGCCGCTCCCGGCTGCACCCCGCCACCTGGTACGCGCAGACGAAGGCCGCCGACGTGGCGGGCGTCGTGGACGGCGCCGTCACGGGCGTGCGCGTCGTCAAGGGCTTCGGCCAGGAGGAGCAGGAGACCGACAAGCTCCGCCGGGTGGGCCGCAAGCTGTTCGCGGGCCGGCTGCGCACGGTCAAGCTCAACTCCCGCTACACCCCGGCCCTCCAGGCCGTCCCCTCGCTCGGACAGGTCGCCATGCTGGCCCTCGGCGGCTGGCTCGCCACCCGGGGCGACATCACGCTGGGCACCTTCGTGGCCTTCTCCACGTACCTGGCGCAGCTCGTCGGGCCCGTGCGCAGCCTCGCCGTCGTCCTGACCGTCGGGCAGCAGGCCCGCGCGGGCGTCGAGCGCGTCCTTGAGCTCATCGACACCGAGCCGACCATGACGGAGGGCGCCAAGGAGCTGCCGGCCGGCGTGGAGACCTCCGTCGAGTTCGACGACGTGTCCTTCGCCTACCAGGAGGGGCGGCCCGTCCTCGACGGCTTCTCCCTGCGCGTCGAGCCGGGCGAGACGGTGGCGCTCGTCGGCTCGTCCGGCAGCGGCAAGTCCACGGCCTCGCTGCTCCTGCCGCGCTTCTACGACGTCACGCACGGCGCCGTCCTCGTCGGCGGCCACGACGTGCGGGAGCTGACGTACGACTCGCTGCGCGGCGCCATCGGCATGGTCCCCGAGGACAGCTTCCTGTTCTCCGACTCGGTGCGGGCCAACATCGCCTACGGCAGGAGCGGCGCCACCCAGGAGGAGGTCGAGCGCGCGGCCCGGCTGGCCCAGGCGGACCGCTTCGTCGAGGCCCTGCCCGAGGGCTACGACACGAAGGTCGGCGAACACGGCCTGACGCTCTCCGGCGGGCAGCGCCAGCGCATCGCCCTCGCGCGCGCCATCCTCACCGACCCGCGCCTGCTCGTCCTGGACGACGCGACGTCCGCCGTGGACGCCCGCGTCGAGCACGAGATCCACGACGCGCTGCGCTCGGTGATGGCGGGCCGCACGACACTGCTGATCGCCCACCGCCGCTCCACGCTCGGCCTGGCCGACCGGATCGCCGTGCTCGACGGGGGCCGGCTCGCCGACATCGGCACCCACGACGAGCTGCAGCTGCGCTCCGCGCTGTACCGGCGGCTGCTCACCGACCCCGACGAGCTCGGCGACTCCCCGGTGGACCCGGAGATCGAGCGCGTCCGGGCCGCGGAGGCGGCCGAGGAGGACGCGGGGACCCGTGCGGCCGCCGAGCGGCGCGCCGCGCGCGAGGAGAGGGCCCGCGAGGGAATCGACGCGGAGTTCGACGCCGACTTCGACGCGGAGAGCGGCGTCACGCCCACCCTGTGGGCCCGCGACGAGGTCGTCGAGGAGGACTCCGACTCCGGCGCGAGCCCCGAACTGCTGGCACAGGTCGCCGCGCTGCCGCCCGCCGAGGACGAACCGGAGGTGGACGAGGCACAGGCCGTGCGGCCCGAGTCCTCGTACGGGCTGCGCAGGCTGCTGCACGGCTTCGGCCGGGCGCTGACCGTCAGCCTGGCCTTCGTCGCGGCGGACGCCGGCATGGGGCTGCTGCTGCCGATCCTGGTGCGGCACGGCATCGACCAGGGCGTCGACAAGGTCGTCATCGGGGCCGTGTGGACGGCTGCCGGGCTCGGCCTCCTCGTCGCGCTCGCCCAGTGGATCGCCCAGATCGGCGAGACGCGGATGACCGGCAGGACGGGCGAGCGGGTGCTCTACTCGCTGCGGCTGAAGATCTTCTCGCAGCTCCAGCGGCTCGGCCTCGACTACTACGAGCGCGAGCTGACCGGCCGGATCATGACCCGCATGACGACGGACGTGGACGCCCTGTCCACGTTCCTCCAGACGGGCCTGGTCACCGCGCTGGTCGCCGTGATCACCTTCTTCGGCATCCTCGCGGTCCTGCTGGCCATCGACGTGCAACTGGCGCTCGTGGTGTTCGCGACGCTGCCGGCGCTCGTCGTCGGCACGTACTTCTTCCGGCGCAAGAGCGTGCGCGCCTACACCCTCGCGCGTGAGCGGATCGGCGTCGTCAACGCGGACCTCCAGGAGACGGTCTCCGGTCTGCGGATCGTGCAGGCCTTCCGGCGCGAGCGGGACGGCGGCGAGCGCTTCGCCGGCCGCAGCATGCACTACCTGAGCGCCCGCACGCGCGGCCAGTGGCTGATCTCGGTCTACTTCCCGTTCGTGCAGTTCCTGTCGTCGGTGGCGGCGGCGGCCGTGCTGATCGTCGGCGCCGACCGCGTCCAGAGCGGCACGCTGACGACGGGCGCGCTGGTCGCCTACCTGCTCTACATCGACCTGTTCTTCGCCCCGGTGCAGCAGCTGTCCCAGGTGTTCGACGGATACCAGCAGGCCACGGTGTCGCTGACCCGCATCCAGGAGCTGCTGCGCGAACCGACGTCCACGGTCCAGGCCGACCATCCGCGGCCGGTCGGGGCGCTGCGCGGCGAGATCGCCTTCGAGGGCGTCGACTTCCACTACGCGGCGGACAGCGTCGGCGGGGAGGACCAGGCGGAGGCCGGTGCCGCGGCCGTGGCGGGCGCCGCCCGCGGCGGCACCGGCGAGGACCCGCAGGCTCCCGCCGCCGGCGCGCGCGGCGCCACCCGCAAGGAGGCCGCGCTGCGCTCGGTCGACCTACGCATCCCGGCGGGCCAGACGGTCGCGTTCGTCGGCGAGACGGGCGCGGGCAAGTCCACGCTGGTCAAGCTGGTCGCGCGCTACTACGACCCGACCGGCGGGCGGGTCACGGTCGACGGCACCGACCTGCGCGAACTCGACCTGGCCGGATACCGCCACCGGCTGGGCGTCGTCCCGCAGGAGGCGTACCTCTTCCCCGGTTCGGTCCGCGACGCCATCTCCTACGGGCGGCCCGGGGCCGGCGACGCCGAGGTGGAGGCGGCGGCCCGCGCGGTCGGCGCGCACGACATGATCGCGACGCTCGACGGCGGCTACCTCCACCAGGTCGCCGAGCGCGGCCGCAACCTCTCGGCCGGCCAGCGCCAGCTGATCGCGCTCGCCCGCGCGGAGCTCGTCGACCCGGACATCCTGCTGCTGGACGAGGCGACCGCCGCGCTCGACCTGGCCAGCGAGGCCGCCGTCAACCAGGCGACCGAACGGCTGACGGGCCGGCGCACCACGCTCGTGGTCGCCCACCGGCTGACGACGGCGGCCCGCGCGGACCGCGTGATCGTGATGGACCACGGCCGGGTCGCGGAGGACGGCACCCACGAGGAACTGCTCGCCCTCGACGGCCGCTACGCCCGCCTGTGGCGCAGCTTCGTGGGCGAGGAGGAGCCGGCGGTCGCCTGACCGGCCGCGTCCGAGGACACCCGTGAGGCGACGGCGCGAGGGGACGGCGGGGGAGCCCGCGCCGTCCCCTCGGCGCGTTCCGGCCGGCGGCGTCCGGCGGCCCGGCGACCTGCGGATGCCCTCCGCGATGTCCGGAGGCCCCGGCGGTGTCCGGTGGCCGTCCGCGGTGTCCTGTCGACGGTCGTCCGGGGCGGCGGGCGCGCGTAGGCCCTACGGACGCTTCCGTGAGTCCTACGGGTGGTGAAACGGCACGCGGCCTGGCGGCATCCCCGCCGTGCCCCGTACTGTCGCGGCGTCTGTCATGAACACGAGGGAGTGTGAATGGGCAAGCCGCTCAGATGGCTGCTGAGTCTCGCGCTGCTGATAGGCGCACTCGGCACGGCAGGCGCGGCCTCCGCCGCGCAACCGGACACCACCCACCGGCCCGCGGACGCACGCGGCGCCGACGGATCCGGCGCCGACGGGTCACGCGCAGGCACCACTGATCCCACCGGCACCACCGGCCCGACCGATACCGCCGCCACCGCCACCGACCCGACCGATACCGCCGACACCGCCGACATCAAGGACCGCATCCTCGCGATACCCGGGATGAGCCTCATCCAGGAGAAGCCGGTCGAGGGCTACCGCTACTTCGTCCTCGACTACACGCAGCCGATCGACCACCGGCATCCCTCCCGGGGCACCTTCGAACAGCGGATCACGCTGCTGCACAAGGGCGTGGACCGCCCGACCGTCTTCTTCACCGGCGGATACAACGTGTCCACCACGCCCAGCCGCAGCGAGCCGACGCAGATCGTCGACGGCAACCAGGTCTCCCTCGAGTACCGCTACTTCACGCCGTCCCGCCCGGACCCCGCGGACTGGACGAAGCTGGACATCTGGCAGGCGGCGAGCGACCAGCACCGCGTCTTCACCGCGCTCAAGAAGATCTACCCGCGCAAGTGGCTCGCGACGGGCGGCTCCAAGGGCGGCATGACCGCCACCTACTTCGAGCGCTACTACCCCCGCGACATGGACGGCGTGGTCGCGTACGTGGCCCCCGACGACGTCGTCAACGACGAGGACTCGGCGTACGACCGCTTCCTCGCCACGGTCGGCACCAAGGCGTGCCGCGAGCGCGTCGAGGCCGTGCAGCGCGAGGCGCTCGTACGGCGGGGACCACTGGAGCGCAAGTACGCCGACTGGGCGCGCGCCGGCGGCTACACCTTCACGACCGTCGGCACGCTCGACAAGGCCTACGAGGCCGTCGTGCTCGACTACGTGTGGGCGTTCTGGCAGTACAGCCTGCTGTCCGACTGCGAGAGCATCCCCGCCGACGCGAAGGCCGCGACGGATCAGGAGATCTACGACAGCATCGACACCATCTCCGGCTTCTCCGCCTACACCGACCAGGGCCTCGAGCAGTACACGCCGTACTACTACCAGGCGGGCACCCAGCTCGGATCGCCCGACATCGAGCAGCCCTGGCTCGGCGGCCTCAGCCGCTACGGCTACCAGCCGCCCCGGCACTTCGTGCCGCGTTCCATCCCGATGCGCTTCGACCCGCGGGTGATGCCGGACGTCGACGGCTGGGTGCGCCACCACGCCGACCACATGCTCTTCGTCTACGGGCAGAACGACCCGTGGGGCTCCGAGCGCTTCAGCGTCGGGCCGGGTGCGCACGACAGCTACGTGTTCACGGCGCCGGGCGCCAACCACGGCGCCAACGTGGCCGGCCTCGCCGCCGCGCAGAAGGCGAAGGCCACCGCCCGCATCCTCGACTGGGCCGGAGTCGCCCCCGCGAGCGTGCGGAAGGACGAGAACCGGGCCCGGCCGCTCGCGCCGTTCGACAGGAAGCTGGACAGGCGGGAGCTGACCAGGGGCCCGGCGCTGATGCCGTAGGCCGTACGCCGGGAGCTGCCCCGAGGCCCTGACGGGCCCGCCGGCCTCCCCGCCCGGACAGCCCACCGTGCCCGCCGCCTCCCGACAGACAGGCGGCGGGCACCGCTGTGTCCGACCCGGCGCCCGGCCCCGGCGCCCGGCCCCGGACCCGCCCGGGGGCTCGCATCCCGCCGGCTACGGCGCCGGCCGGCTCAGCGGGCCGGGCCGGCGATCTCCTGGGTGCCGACGACGGCGAGCAGGTCGAACAGGTCGGCGCTGCCGGTCCCGGCGACCGGCGTGAACCACAGCAGCCGCTGCCGTCCGTCCTCGCTGAACAGGGTGAGGCAGTTCACCTCGACCAGACCCAGGACCGAATGGCGCAGCCGCTTGCGGTCGTCGCGCCGGAACGCCACCTCGTGCTCCTCCCACAGTGCCGCGAACTCGGGCGAGCGCCCGAGCAGTGAGCGGATCAGCGCGGCGGCCTCCGGGTCCTTCGCGTCCCGGCGTGCCGCGGCGGCGCGCAGGTCGGCGACGAAGGCACGGGACTGCCCGGCGTGGTCGGCCTCGGGGTAGAGCAGGCGTGCGCCGGGGTCGGTGAACCACCGGTGCACGAAGCTCGCCCCGGCGCCCCGGAAACCGGAGTGGTCGCCGAGCAGGGCCACGGCGAGCGGGTTCTGCGCGAGGGTGACGTGCAGGTCGGTGATGATCTGGGCGGGGGTCGACGGCAGGCGGTGCAGCAGGTCCAGCATCCCGGGCTGCACGTGCGAGGCCGGGCCGCCCTGCACGGGCACCGGGCGGCCGGCCAGGTTGTAGAGGTGGTCGCGCTCGTCGGCCGTCAGGCGCAGTGCCCGGGCCAGCGCCGCGATCATCTGCTCGGACGGCTGCGAGCCCGCGCCGCGTTCCAGCTCGTTGTAGTAGTCCACCGACGCCCCGGCGAGCTGGGCGACCTCGTCCCGGCGCAGCCCCGGCACGCGGCGCCGGGGCCCCGAGGGGAACCCGACGTCGGCGGGGCTGATGCGTTCGCGCCGCGACCGCAGGAACGTCCCCAGCTCGCGGTGTTTCGAAGAGGCCATGCCCTCGATGATGCGCCCTGGCCGCCCCGGGAACCACGGGACGACATCCCCTGGTTCCCGGCGGCCCGAGGGCGCAGCGTGAAGCCATGACTACGAACCAGTCCCACGAAGCCGCCTCCGCCGGCCGGGTCGCCGTCGTGACCGGAGGCTCACGCGGCATCGGCCGAGCGGTCAGCGAGAGACTCGCCCAGGACGGCCTCGCCGTCATGGTCAACTACGCGAACGACGAGGCCGCCGCCACGCGGACCGTGGAGGCGATCACCTCGGCGGGCGGGCGCGCGATCGCCGTCCAGGCCGACGTGGCCGACGAGACGGCGATCGGCGCGCTGTTCGACCGGACGGAGAAGGAGTTCGGCGGAGTCGACGTCGTCGTCAACTGCGCCGGCCGCATGGCCCTCTCGCCCATAGCCGAACTCGACCTGGCCGTCCTGGACGCCGTGCACCGCACCAACGTCCGCGGCACCTTCGTCGTCGCCCAGCAGGCCGCCAGGAGGGCCCGGCCGGGAGGCTCTTTCATCGGGTTCTCCACCTCGGTGATGGGCACCAAGTTCCCCTCGTACGGGGCGTACGTGGCCAGCAAGGGCGCGGTCGAGGCGCTCACGCTGATCCTGGCCCGGGAACTGCGGGGGCGGGACGTGACCGTCAACACCGTGGCGCCCGGCCCCACCGCGACCGACCTGTTCCTCGACGGCAAGACGCCCGAGCAGATCGAGCAGCTCGCCAAGACCCCGCCCCTGGAGCGGCTGGCCACCGGCCAGGACATCGCGGAGGTCGTCGCCTTCCTCGCGAGCCCGGCCGGGCACTGGGTCAACGGACAGGTCCTGCGCGCCAACGGCGGCATGGTCTGACCCCGTTCCCGCCCCGGTCCGCTCCGCCCCGGCGACCTGGACGGCCGGGTCCCACCCGTACCGCACCGGGCGGCCTCGTCCGCCCCGCCCACCCGGGCCCCATCGCTTCGCACAAGGAGAACGACCCATGCCCTTCGCCCACTTCAAGGTTCCCGCGCACACCCTCTCGGCCGAGGACAAGAAGAAGATCGTGGAACGCACCACCGACCTGTACGCGGAGATCTACGGCGAGCGCGCCCGCCCCACGACCGTGGTCCTGGTCGACGAGGTGCCCGACGGCGGCTGGGGCGTCGGGGGCGGCGTCCTGACCGCGGCGATGCTCAACGGCGACGCGTGACGCCCGAGGCCTGACGCCCGCGGTCCGCACGCCCGGTTGGGCGCGGCGCCGTGCCCGGCCGCGCGAGGTCCGGGGCCCGAGACCCCCGTACCCCCCGGGGCTGCGTGCCGAGCCGCCGGGGGGCCGCCGGCACCGGCACAGAAAGGGGGGCGTGCCGGTGGCGGCGGGTGGCCGGCCGCGGGCGGTGGGAGGGCCCGGAACTCGCGGTCAGCAACGCGAAGGCCCCGACCGCCCGGCAGGGAGACCGGCCGGCGCACGGCAGTTGGACGGGCGAGTCGCTCCGGCGGTTCCCGCCGACCCGTCAGGTGCCGAACCGTCCGCCCGACCGGGGCCGACGTCCGCCCGCCCGGGGCTAAACCGCCCTCCCGGCGCCGAGCCGTTCCCCGGGCCCAGCCGCCCTCCCGGCGCCGAGCCGTTCCCCGGGCCCAGCCGTCCGCCCGGCGGCCCGGGCTTCCGCTCGCCCGGCGGGTGCCGGCGTCCGGCGGGGCCGCGCCCAACCCATTGACAATGGTCTGACCAAAAAGCCAAAGTGGGGGCCTGTCGAACCGGTTGGCGGAGGGACGCGGAATGAAGACGGTCGGTCTGATCGGACTCGGCGCGATGGGGCGTCCGGCGGCGGAGTTCCTGGCGGCCGGAGGCGTCACCACGTACGCGTTCGACTCCGATCGCGCCCTCCTGGACCTCGTCGCCGGCCGGGGCGTGCACCCGGCGGACTCCGTCGCCGACCTCGCGGCGCGCAGCGACGTCGTCCTCGTCATGGTGCCGACGGACGACGACGTGCTGGAGGTGTGCACGGGGCCGGGCGGCGTGCTGTCCGCGGCCCGGCGCGGCTCGGTGATCCTCGTCTGCTCCTCGGTCACCCCCAACACGTGCGGGGAGGTGGCGGACGCCGCCGTACTGCGGGGCATCGACGTCCTGGACGCCGCCCTCACCGGCGGGGTGCGCGCCGCCGAGGCGGGCGAGGTCAACCTCCTGGTGGGCGGCGAGGAGCACGTACTCGACTCCGTGCGGGACGAGTTGGCCCCCTGGACCGCGACGGTGCACCATCTCGGCCCCCTGGGCTCCGGCCAGGTCGGCAAGACGGTCAACAACCTCTGCCACTGGGGACAGCTGTCCGCGATCGTCGAGGCGCTCCGCCTCGGCCGCGACCTGGGCGTCGCCCCGGCCAAGCTCCGCGCGGCCCTGCTGGACGGCCCCGCCGCCAGCCGGAGCCTCGCCGAGATGGAGCTGATGCGCCTCACCTGGCACCGGAAGGACCTCGCGAACGCGATGCGGATGGCCGAGTCGGTGGGACGGCCCCTGCCGATGGCCACGACGGCGCGCGAGGCGATGGAGCACATCACCGTCGACGACATCGCGGGGCTGTACACCGAGGAATGACTGCCGCGTCCGCGTTCGGCGGGCGCCCGGATGTCCTGTGGAGTTCCGCGCCGCTCACCGGCGGGCGCCCGAACCGTGCCACCGGCGCGGGCGGACTCAGTGCGCGAGCAGGCCCTCCAGGTGCGCGCGTCCCGGGGCGAGGAGCGGCGGGAGCGCCGCGGCGTGCTCGTACCACCGCTTCTCGTACTCCCAGCACACCCACGTGTCGCCGGAGAGGGTGGCGAGGCACTCCCGCAGCGGCAGCACGCCCGCCCCCAGCGGCAACGGCGTCGTGTCCTCGGCCGAGGCGATGTCCTTGACCTGGACGTAGCCCAGATACGGGCCCAGCGTCGCGCGGGTGACCTCCGGCGACTCGCTCCCGCGCCAGGTGTGCATCACGTCCCACAACACGCCGACCTGCGGATGCCCCACCTCCGCCACGACCCGCTCCGCCGCCGCACCCGTGCCGTGGGAGTCGTGGGTCTCCAGCAGGACGCGGACACCGAAGTCCGCCGCGACCTCGGCCGCCGCGCCCAGCCGCCGCGCGGCCGTCGCGTCGGCCTCGGGCCCTGCCTCGTCGCCTCCGCCGGGGAACACCCGCACGTACGAGGCGCCCAGATCGCGCGCCAGCCACAGCAGGCCGTCCATCTCCTCGCGGAAGGCGTCGTCCGGGACCGACACGTCGGCCGCGCGCGCGTACCCGGCCACCGTGAGGATCTCCACACCGGCGCGCTCGAACTCCTTGACCACGGCCGCGCGTTCCGCCGCGCCCAGGCCGGGGTGCACCGGCTCCTCCGGGTGGCCCCGCAGTTCGACGCCCTGATAGCCGGCCGAGACCGCCAGTTCGGCCACCTCCGGGACCGGCATGCCGGGTACGCCCAGCGTCGAGAAGGCGAGCTTCACGGGTGTTCCTCCCACTGTGTGCGAACTGTTCTTCACGAGACTCCGGCGCCGGGGGCCCGCACGTCCAGCCTGCCCTGACCGGCCCGGCGGAACCGCACCGGATCGCCGGATCGCACGGTCGCCGTCGGCACACGCGGCACTCGGGTGGACGCACGGCTGCCCTCCGCGAACGGCCCGCCCGGGGCCCCGGGCCCCACCGCATCCGCGCCCCGGCTTCCACGCCGCACCGGCCGCTCGGCACCCGCGCACTCGCACGTCCGCACTCGTACGTCCCCACCCGCGCACTCGTACGTCCGCACCCGCGCACCGGCGCGTCCGCACCGGCGCCCTCGTGGAAGCGGTCGGCGGTCGGCGGCCGGGAGACGGTCGGGGCCTCCCACCCCCGTGTTCAGGCGCGCGGCGGCGCCGTCGAGGACCGTGCCATGAGTTCCGCCGCGATCGTCGCGATCCCGCCCGGCGGAGGCGCCTCCGTGCCCATCGCCAGCCGGCCCGCCCGCGCCCCCG
Source organism: Streptomyces fuscigenes (assembly GCF_021556455.1). Lineage (GTDB taxonomy): Bacteria > Actinomycetota > Actinomycetes > Streptomycetales > Streptomycetaceae > Streptomyces > Streptomyces fuscigenes. The sequence goes on from NZ_JAKGCV010000038.1 coordinate 20,768, forward strand.
CCTCCGTGAGGGGCAGCCGTACGGTCGTCAGCGCGGGCACGGCGTCCACGGAGAAGGGCAGGTCGTCGAAGCCCGCCACCGACACGTCCTGCGGGATGCGCAGCCCCTGCTCGCGCACGGCCGCGCAGGCGCCGAGCGCGACCGTGTCGTTCGCCGCCACCACCGCCGTCAGACCGGGGTCCCTGCGCAGCAGTTCCAGTGTCGCCTCGTAGCCGGAGCGCCGGGTGTAGGGGCCGTGCAGCGTCAACAGCCCGTCCGCGCCACCGCCGCCCCCCTCGCCGCCGGCCGCGCCCGCGGCGCGCAGCGCCTCGCGGTGGCCCTCCAGGCGGTGGCGGGTCGTGGTGCGCTCCACCGGCCCGGCCACGTAGCCGATCCTGCGGTGCCCGAGTGCCAGCAGGTGTTCGGCGAGGCGCCGGCCGCCGCCCCGGTTGTCGAAGGCGAGCGCGGCCAGGACGTCCCCGCCCCGCGGCAGCGGCGGGCGCCCGCACAGCACCACGCGGGTGCCGGCGGCCGCGAGCCGTTCCAGCTTCGCCGCCATGGCGGCACTGTGCTCCGGGTCCTCAAGCGCGCCGCCGGTGAGGATCACGGCCGCCGCGCGCTGGCGCTGCAGGAGGGTCAGATAGGTCAGTTCGCGCTCGGGCGAGCCGCCGGTGTTGCACACGACGGCGAGCTTCTGCCCGCCTCGCCCCGGCGCGGCCCCCGGCGCGTCCTGGCCCCCGCCGATCTCGCTCTGTGCCGCACCCGCCATGATCCCGAAGAACGGGTCGGCGATGTCGTTGACGAGGATGCCCACCAGGTCGGAGGTCGCGGCGGCGAGCGAACTGGCGGGCCCGTTCAGCACGTAGTCGAGCTCGTCGACGGCGCGCAGCACGCGCTCCCGCGTGGCGGCGGCGACCGGGTAATTGCCGTTCAGCACGCGTGAGACCGTGGCGGGCGACACCCCGGCGCGGGCCGCCACATCCGCCAGGGTGACTGTCATCGCTTTCCTCCGCTGGGTGTGCCGTGGCCGGCGGGACGTGGTCCCCGCCGCCGTCCGATTGTTGTCGATCCCCGTCCCGCGCCGCGAACGCCGCTCACGTCCGTACCCGCCGCCCCTCCGCCCGCCGCCTCTCCGCCCGCCGCCCCTCCGTCCCGCGCCCGGCGGCCGTCCGCCGGCGGGGCGGCGCGGCGGGTACGGGCGGCCCCCTGCGAAGCCCTTCCCGAACACCGCCCGTACCGACCGCCCGTACCGACCTCACGTACCGACCGCCCGGCGCGGGCCGCCCGGCGCGGGCCGCCCGTACCGACCGCCCGTACCGACCTCACGTACCGACCGCCCGGCGCGGGCCGCCCGTACCGACCTCACGTACCGACCTCCCGGCGCGGACCGCCCGGACGGGCCGCTTCGTACCGGACACGTCGTACCGCACGCTTCGTACCGGCCGCCGCCCCGGCCGCACGCTCCGTACCGCACGCTCCGTACCGCATGCGTCCCGCCGTCACCGCATGCGTCACGCCGCCGTCCGTTGCGAAGAGCCCGTCCGCGGGCACCGATCCGCGTTCCGGTCTTGTCCGTGTCCGGTCCGCAGGTTAGCTTCATAGCGTAGAAAGCGCTTGCTAAGCCGGTATGGAGGGAACTTCGTGGGACGCAGAACAGTCCGGATCGCCATGAACGGCGTGACGGGACGCATGGGTTACCGGCAGCATCTGCTGCGCTCCGTCCTCGCCATCCGGGAACAGGGCGGCCTGGACCTGGGCGGCGGCGACACGCTGTGGCCGGAGCCCGTGCTGGTCGGGCGGCGCGAGCACGCCCTGAAGGAGATCGCCGGGCGCCACGGCCTCACCGAGTGGTCCACCGACCTCGACGCCGTCCTCGGGGACGAGAGCATCGAGATCTACTTCGACGCGCAGGTGACCGCCGCACGCGTCGAGGCGGTCAAGAAGGCGATCGCGGCGGGCAAGCACCTCTACGTCGAGAAGCCCACCGCCACGGACCTCGACGGCGCGCTGGACCTCGCGCGGCTCGCCGACCGTGCGGGCATCAAGCACGGCGTGGTGCAGGACAAGATCTTCCTGCCGGGCCTGCTCAAGCTGAAGCGGCTCGTCGACGGCGGCTTCTTCGGCCGCGTCCTGTCGATCCGGGGCGAGTTCGGCTACTGGGTGTTCGAGGGCGACTGGCAGGAGGCCCAGCGGCCCTCGTGGAACTACCGCCGCGAGGACGGCGGCGGCATCACCGTCGACATGTTCCCGCACTGGGAGTACGTGATGCACGACCTCTTCGGCCGCGTCACCTCCGTCCAGGCGCACGTCACCACCCACATCCCGCGGCGCGTCGACGAGCGGGGCGCCCCCTACGAGGCGACCGCCGACGACGCCGCGTACGGCATCTTCGAACTCCAGGGCGGGGCGGTCGCCCAGATCAACTCCTCCTGGGCGACCCGGGTCAACCGCGACGAGCTGGTCGAGTTCCAGGTCGACGGCACCCACGGCTCGGCGGTCGCGGGCCTGCGCAACTGCCGCGTCCAGCACCGGGGTACGACCCCGAAGCCGGTGTGGAACCCGGACCTGCCCGCCACCTACGCCTTCCGCGAGCAGTGGCAGGAGGTCCCGGACAACGCCGAGTTCGACAACGGCTTCAAGGCGGAGTGGGAGCTCTTCCTGCGCCACGTCGTGCTCGACGAGCCCTTCGCCTGGGACCTGCTCGCGGGTGCGCGCGGGGTGCAGCTCGCCGAACTCGGCCTGCGCTCGCACGCCGAGGGCCGCCGCTTCGACGTGCCGGAGCTGACGCTGTGACCGCGCGCCTGAGGCTGCCCGCGCCGGGCGGCGCCCTGCGGACGTACTCCCACCGCGCCGCCCCGGCCGCCTTCCTCACCGGGAACGCGCCGGCCGGCGGCGCCGACGGCTCGGCCGACGG
>NZ_JAKGCV010000390.1 GCF_021556455.1 Streptomyces fuscigenes
GGGGAGTTCCCGGAAACGGCGACGCCGGGGCACCGCGGCGCGGATGGCGCCTGCGGTGCCCCGGCGAGTGCTCGCGGGGCGGCCGGCCCGCCGCGCGTGCGCCGGGCCGGGCGGAGCGTCAGACGCCCGCCTTGACCTTCTTCTTGGGCTTGACGACAGCCGTGGGGCCGCCCGCCTTGCGGGACTTGTCCAGCAGGATGACGAGCCCGGCGATGATGGCGAACAGCGCCAGCGGGCACAGCACGAACAGGGCGACCGTGTCGATCGCGCTCAGGCCGGGGCCCGGGTCGTCACCGTCGTCCCGGGTCAGGGCCAGCGCCGGGGACGACATCAGCAGCATCATCAGCGTCGTACCGGCCGCGACGGCGCCGGCGCGCAGAGCGTTCTTCTTGTCCACGGTGCAAACGTAGCGAACGCCTACGCCGGCCGCGCGGCCGGGGGTCCTGAACGCGCCGGTGCGGGGGTCCGCACTCCCTCCATCAGGCGACCCAGCCGGGGGGAGGCGGCGAGCTCCTCGAGGGTCACGGGGGTGCCCCGCGCGTCCGCGACCGGCAGGCGCCAGTTCGGGTACTGGTCCGAGGTGCCGGGCAGGTTCTGCGGGCGGCGGTCGCCGACCGTGTCGGGCAGCCAGACGCCCACCATCCGGGCGGGCGTGTCGAGCAGGAAGCGGTGGACGGCGCGGATCTCCTCCTCCTCGTCGCCCGGACCGGACGGGAGCAGGCCGAGCCGGGTCAGTTCCGCGAGCCACGCGGCGACCTCCGCACGGTCACCCGCCTGCTCCTCGGCGAGCGGCCGGGTCAGCAGGCCGAGGCGGTGGCGCAGGGCGACGTGCTCCCCGGTCAGCCGGGCCGCCGTGGAGGGCAGGTCGTGCGTGGTGGCGGTGGCGACGCAGCCGGGCCGCCACTCACGGGGCTCCAGCGGCGGCTGCCCCGGCGCGTCCCAGTGCCGCTCGAACCAGAGCACGGAGGTACCGAGCACGCCGCGCCGCGCGAGCTGTTCACGCACGCCGGGCTCCACGGTGCCGAGGTCCTCGCCCACCACCACCGCGCCCGCGCGGTGCGCCTCCAGGACGAGGACGGCGAGCATCGCCTCGGAGTCGTAGCGCACGTAGGTGCCGCGGGTGGGGTCGGTGGCGCCGCCCTCGCCGGTGGCCCGGGGGATCCACCAGAGCCGGAACAGGCCCATCACGTGGTCGATGCGCAGCGCCCCCGCGTGCCGCAACTGGCCGCGCAGGAGTCCGCGGTACGCGGCGTAGCCGGTCGCGGCGAGCGCGTCGGGGCGCCACGGCGGCAGCCCCCAGTCCTGCCCGAGGGAGTTGAACGCGTCGGGCGGGGCGCCGACCGAGATCCCCTCGGCGAACACACCGTGCTGCGCCCAGGTGTCGGAGCCGTCCGGGTGCACCCCGACGGCCAGGTCGTGGACGATGCCGATGCCCATGCCGGCCTCGCGGGCGGCGCGGCTCGCCGCGCCGAGCTGCTCGTCGGTGAGCCAGGCGGCGCGGCGGTGGAACTCGACGCGGTCGGCCGCCTCGGCGCGCGCGGCGAGGGACGCGGGTGAGCGCGGGTCGCGCAGGGCCTCCGGCCAGCCGGACCGGTCGGCGCCGTGGATCTCGGCGAGGGCGCTCCAGGTGGCGTGGTCGTCCAGCGCCTCGCCCTGGGCCGCGAGGAAGTCGTCGTAGGCGGCGCGCCTGCCGGGTCCGAGTTCCGCGGCGCACAGGATCTCCAGGGCCTGCCGCTTGAGGTCCCAGACGGCGTCCCGGTCGATGAGCGCACCCTCGTGGAGGACGGCCGTGCGCAGCGCCGCGGCGCGCCCGGCGAGGGCGTCGAGGCGCTCCCGGGCCGCCCCGGCGGCATGGGCGTACTCGGGCACGTCCTCGATCCGCAGGTGCACCGGGTCGGGGAAGCGGCGCGAGGAGGGCCGGTAGGGCGAGGGGTCGGTCGGGCTGCCGGGCACGGCCGCGTGCAGGGGGTTGATCTGGACGAAGCCCGCGCCCTGGGTGCGCCCGGCCCAGGATGCCAGTTCCGCGAGGTCCCCGAGGTCGCCCATGCCCCAGGAGCGCCGGCTCAGCAGCGAGTACAGCTGGACGAGGAATCCGTACGTGCGTTCGGCGGGTTGCGGAGCGCGCGGCGGGGCGACGACCAGCGTCGCCGTGGCGCTGCGCCCGTCGTGCGCCACGGCGGTCAGGCGGTGCACGCCGAGCGGCAGCGGGCCGGGCCCGGTGCCGCCGCCGGCGGTCAGGTGTTCGGTGCCGCCGTCCTCCAGGCCGATGTCGAGCCGCGTGCTCGCGGGCAGGGCGGCGGCCCAGGCGGGCCGGAGCTCGTCCGCCCAGCACACCACCGTGGGCGGCAGCAGCCGGGTGGCGGCGGCCCGCTCGGCCGCCTCGGTGGCGGCCTCGACCGCGGCCGGGGTGGAGGCGTCCACACCGAGCGCGTGGAGCACCGCCACCACCGTGGCGTCGGGGACGTCCACCCGCGTCGTGGGGGACGGGGCATACGCCGTGGCGACGCCGTGCAGCTCGGCCAGGCGGGCGAGGCCCATGTCAGACTCCCGAGGGCTCCGGGCCGAAGGCCGGACCCGGCGCGGTCGGCTCACTGGTCAGGGCGGCGGTCTCGGCGAGCGGCGGCTCGCTGGTGAGCGGGGCGGCATCGGCCAGCGGCGGCTCGCTCGTCAGCGGCGCCGCGCAGGACTGCGGGGCGGGGGCGGGCACTGCGTGCGCCTGCGCGGGGATGGCCGGCGCGCACAGTGCCCGTCGTTTGGACGGCTGACCGGCAGGTTTGGCGGACTGTTTCGGCGACTGCTTGACGGACGTGCGGGCGACGACGGCCACGGGGTACCTCCAGGAGGTGCGGGGATCCGGACCCGGTGAGGCCTACCCAGCCGCGGCGGGCGCAGACCTGCGCGCGGGTCATGGATGCGGCGCGGGGCCACGCGGGGCGGCGCCCGGCGCGGGCCGGATGCCCATTGCCTACCACACGGGGCAATCACGACACAACGGAGCAATACGTCGACACGGGTGCGCGCCGGTGGTGGGCTCGGACAGCCGGCGGGGCGTCAGGCGGCCGCGCGTCGGGCGTCCCGCCGGACCGGTCGAGCGAACACCCACCTCCCGGACGGTCGGGCGCCGGGCAGGCGGACGGCCCCGGCGCGGACGCCGCGGCGGCGGGCACGGGTCCCGGGACGCGGCCGGCGTGAGCCCCTCCCCCGCGGCGCCCTGACGTACGCCGGCTCACGCGGACGGCGCAGCACGAGGGCATGCCCCGGACGTACCCGGCCCGGGCCCCGCGGCGCGGGCCGGGTACGGCGATGGCCCGGTCTCAGGCGGAAACGCCGTCGATCCGGGCCATCGCATCCTCCGCGCCGTACGGCTGCAAGTACGGCATCCAGCGCGGGTCCCTGTGGCCGGTTCCGATGATCCGCCACGCGAGACCCGAGGGGGGCGCGGGTTGCTGGTGCAGCCGCCAGCCCAGCTCCCGCAGGTGCCGGTCGGCCTTGACGTGGTTGCAGCGGCGGCAGGCGGCCACCACGTTGTCCCAGGCGTGCCGGCCGCCCCTGCTGCGGGGGACGACGTGGTCGACACTGGTGGCGACGCCGCCGCAGTACATGCACCGTCCGCCGTCGCGGGCGAACAGTGCGCGGCGGGTGAGAGGAACGGGCCCCCGGTAGGGGACCCGCACGAAGCGCTTGAGCCGGATCACGCTGGGGGCGGACACGACCCGTGTCGCGCTGTGCAGGAAGGCGCCGGATTCCTCCAGGGAGACTGCCTTGTTCTCCAGGACGAGGACGAGCGCGCGGCGGAGCGGTACGACGCCGAGGGGCTCGTACGACGCGTTGAGGACCAGGACATGCGGCACGGATGCCTCCTATTACGCCGGCGGCGCGTGGCATGCGCCGGGACGATCTGCTCTCAGTCTCCCCTCATGCCTGGTCGAAACGCCACCACGGCCCGGTAACGGGCTCGGAGTGTTTTCGACCACAGGCCGTTTTCCTCCCGCGTGAATCCCGTCTCTCCGCTTCCGGCACGCGCGGGAGCGCCCACTGTGGGCCGTTAGTGTGGTGGGCCCGCCGCTCGGCGTTCTCTGGAGGTCTCCGTCGTGTCCTGGTCCCTGCCGACCGGTGTGGTGCTCGCCGCCCCGCACCCCGCGTCCGACAGCATCGGAGAGGCCACCGAACGCGCGAACGACGCCGCGAGCTGGGTGGGCGAGAACTGGTCCACCTGGCTCAGCGGGGGCCTGCGCATCATCCTGATCATCGTGATCGCCCTGGTGCTGCGGCAGCTCCTGCGCAAGGCCCTGACCAGGCTGATCGCGCGGATGAACCGCAGTGTGCAGGCGGTGGAGGGCACCGCGCTCGGTGGGCTGCTCGTCAACGCGGAGCGGCGCAGGCAGCGCTCCGAGGCCATCGGTTCCGTCCTGCGTTCGGTGACGTCGTTCCTGATCCTCGGCACGGCCGCGCTGATGGTGCTGGGCGCGCTGAACATCAACCTGGCGCCGCTGCTCGCCTCCGCGGGCGTCGCGGGCGTCGCGCTGGGCTTCGGCGCGCGCAACCTGGTCACCGACTTCCTGTCGGGTGTGTTCATGATCCTGGAGGACCAGTACGGCGTCGGCGACACGATCGACGCAGGGGTGGCCTCCGGCGAGGTCATCGAGGTCGGGCTGCGGGTGACGAAGCTGCGCGGCGAGGGCGGCGAGATCTGGTACGTGCGCAACGGCGAGGTCAAGCGGATAGGGAACCTCAGCCAGGGCTGGGCGACGGCCGGCGTCGACGTGACCGTGCGGCCGACGGAGGACCTGGACCACGTCCGGTCGGTCATCGTCGCCACCACGGAGCAGCTGGCCAAGGAGGACCCCTGGAACGAGCGGCTCTGGGGGCCGGTGGAGGTGCTGGGCCTGGACTCGGTGCAGCTGGACTCGATGACGGTCCGGCTGTCCGCGAAGACCATGCCGGGGCAGTCGCTGCGGGTGGAGCGCGAGCTGCGCTGGCGGATCAAGCGGGCGTTCGACGAGTCGGGCATCCAGCTCGTGGGCGGCGCGCTGCCCCTCGTGGCGGACGACGCGCCGGACCCGTCGGCGGCGGTCGCCCCGCCGTCCGCGCTGGCCAGCCCGACGTCGCCGCAGTCCTCGGAGGCCTCTCCGCTGCCGCCTCCGGGGCCGAACGTCAACAAGTGAGCGGCGGACCGGGCGCGGCCCGGGCCCCGCGGACCGCGGCGGCCCG